>JASJCM010000028.1 GCA_030065985.1 Woeseiaceae bacterium
CGCAAGCATTACTTCGAGGGTTACTACATGAAGGACGCCTGGGGTCCGATGGATTTCCACCGGCAGTTCAACACCCAGTTCCCCGAACAGATCAAGCTCGACTACTCGATACTGCTCGGTACGTCGGGATGGCTGGGCTCGGTTGAGGACGAGCGGCGGGCGACACGTCTCGGCATTCGGACGATCTACCGGGGCTACGACGAAGACAACGAAGGTGCGTTTGCACTCAACGGTGACTACGAATTCATGACCGTTGCTTACTTCACCTACCAGTTTTAGGCTCAGCCATGCATAGCCAAGGAATTACGACAATGAGAAACCTGAATCGTTATGAGACTCAGCCGGCTGTGTTCAAACACATGTTGATGGGATTGCTGTTTGCGGCAATCGTGATCCTCGCCGGCTGTGGCGGCGAGCGCAGCGCGAGCGATGGCGACAACGTCACGACTCAATTGCTACCGACGGATGTCGTGCTGAATTTGTTCTGTGCGGACGTGGGTATCGCCGGCGAAACGTGTGTTCTTGACGACCCGGAGAATCCGTTCTCCAATACGCCGATCCCCGAGTTTGATCCCAACGCCGACCCCGATCTGCCGACCAAGCGGGAAATCGCTGCCACTATCCCTGCGGGACCGAGCGGGGCCAAGGCGCGATTCTACTTCTGGGCGACGGCACTCGCGCGCCGTCAGTCGGGAGAGAACCAATATGAAACCGCATTGGCATTACACGAGCTCTACTCGGCCAACAGCAATGCGTTGTCCGTGGACACGCTGATCCAGGAGCACGCGCTCAGGGCGTACGAGTCTGTACTGGACAACTTCTTCGGATCCGTGGTCGTATTTGCATGCTTTATCTGCGGGCCTGTTCCCGGCTCCGACCCCGCTGACGAAGAATTCCCACTCTTCACTATACTGCTGGCCGAACGGGTTGCCGACCACGTCTATCGACCCGAATCGACGGCCTCGCCTGTGTATCCGAACGGGTTGCGGCCCGTCGTTGAGGGAGGCCCGGCTCTGGCGCAAGATCTCTTTGTCGAGTGGGGATACAACTACCGGCCCTGCACCGATCTTCCCGCGTGCACGAACGGCCTTGTGACACCCGTATCATTCTGATCGGGGCTAACGCCTCAGTGCGTGAGTGTAAGACTCTCTGGGCCCTGCTACTCGCAGGGTCCTTTCTATTTGGCGGGAACGTAATGGCAGAGGCCATACCAGTCGAACTTGAAAAGACCGAGCAGGGCTGGCAGCTCCTGCGCGGCGGTGAGCCGTACTTTATCAAGGGCGCAGGTGGCTCAGGTTCACTCGAACTCCTGGCGGCCTCTGGCGGCAACTCGATTCGCACGTGGTCGACCGACGGTGCCGGCAAGATACTCGACCAGGCACATGCTCTCGGATTAACTGTAACCGTCGGCATCTGGCTCGGTCACGAACGTCACGGCTTCGACTACACCGACGAAGACCAGGTTCGTGAGCAGCTCGAGCGGGCGCGCGAGGCCGTGCTGCGTTACAAGGACCATCCCGCGTTGTTGCTTTGGGGCGTCGGCAACGAGATGGAGGGTTTCGAGGATGGCGACAATCCGGCCGTCTGGAAAGCTGTCAATGATGTCGCCGCGATGATCAAGGAGCTCGACCCCAATCACCCGACGATGACCGTCACGACTTTCGTGCACGGCGAGCGCGTCGAATTCGTGCATCGCCAGAGCCCCGCTATCGATATCCACGGCGTAAACGCTTACGGCGGCGCCCAGGTTGTCCCGGAGTGGCTGCGCGAACGCGATGCGACCAAGCCCTTCGTGCTCACGGAATTCGGTCCTGTCGGTCCCTGGGAGACCACAGAGACAGAGTGGGGTGCACCCTACGAAGCGACCAGCACTGAGAAGGCGAAGTTCTACAAACTGAGCTATGAGAAGGGCATCCTGGCCGAGCCGGGTTTCGCGCTGGGTTCGTACGCGTTCCTCTGGGCGTCGAAAATGGAGGCTACCGAGACCTGGTTCGGGATGTTCCTCGAGGACGGCGCGAAGACGGCTTCGGTCGACGCCATGACCGAGCTCTGGTCGGGGGCACCGCCGAGCAATCTTGCGCCCGTCGTTAAGCCGCTCGAGGTCGACGGTAGTACACAGCTGGAACCAGGCGCCGAGGTCAGCGTCAAGTCGGTCGTTACGGATCCCGAAGGCGGTGACCTGCGGGCGCGCTGGGTCCTGCGCCCGGAGTCTTCCGAATACTCGACCGGCGGTGACTTCCGTCCCAACCTGCCCAACATCGACGGCGTGGTCCTCGATAGCAGTATCGACGGCGCGCGCCTGCGCATGCCTGACGAACCTGGACCCTACCGCCTGTTCCTGTATGCCTACGACGAAGCCCGCAATGCGGCGACGGCCAATGTGCCGCTGCTGGTCAAGGGCGAAGCGCAAGTTCGCTTCCCGGTCTTGGTCTACGAGGACTCCTTCAACGGCATGCCGTGGGCGCCGTCCGGCTGGATGGGAAATATTGAATCGCTGACGCTGGACGGGGAGAGCTCGGAGCGACCGCCTCACGACGGTTCAGCTGCGATCCGTATGCGCTATGAGGGTACGTTCGGTTGGGTCGGCGTAGCCTGGCAGGACCCGCCAAACAACTGGGGCGATCTCGACGGTGGTTACGACCTGACGGGCGCCACAGCACTTGAAGTCTGGGCACGCGGTGAATATGGCGGCGAGAGAGTCAGTTTTGGCGTCGGCATTATCCAGAAAGACAGAGCGCATCCTGATTCGGCCGTCGAGCAGACAAAAGGGATCGAGTTGACGCCGGAATGGCAGCGCTACATCGTGCCGCTCAAGGGGGCCGACCTCTCGAGCATCAAGACCGGATTCGTCGTAACGCTGACCGGGCGACGTACGCCTGTGACGATCTATCTCGATCGAATTCGCTTCGTCCGCTAACGGACGTCAATCGCCTGGTGCGGGTCCGGTCGACTCGCGAATCATCAGCTGCGCCGGTACCACACTCGTGCCCTTCAGCTTCGATCCATCGCCGGGGTCGCTGATCAGCGCCTCGGCCGCCACTTCGGCCATTTGGGACAACGGCTGGCGAATCGTTGTCAGCGACGGATAAATCTGCCGGGCGAGGGCAATGTCGTCGAAACCGGCCACGGAGAGCTGACCCGGAATATCAATACCGCGCCTGTCCGCGGCGCGGATAACGCCGGCCGCCATGTCGTCATTGGCCGTGAAGATCGCTGTTGGTGGGTTTTCCTGTGACAACAGGCTATCGCCACCCGCCTCGCCGGAGTTAAACGAATTGTCGCCGGCAATGACGAGGTCCTCAGAGAACGGCAGACCCGACTGTTTCAGGCCATCCTTGTAACCCTGGAAGCGATTGTTGATGGCCTTGTGCCTTGGGTGCCCGGTGACATAAGCGATTCGTTTGTGCCCGAGCGAGACAAGATATCGGGTCATCTCGGCGCAGACCTCGCGATCGTTCGTCACAACCGTGAACTGTCCGCCGTTCTCCTTGCCTGGAGACAGACGCACCATTGGCGTGCCTTTGTCTGCAATCGCCTTCACTATCCTCGGCATGTTCGATAGAGGCGCCGCAAGCACGATGCCGTCGGGGCGCACCTGGTCGATGAGCGCGTGCAGCTTGTCTGTCGCGTTACGGTTCCGATAGTTGCAGGGATGGATGAGCAACTCGTAGTCGGCCGCGCCGCAGGCTCGCAGCACGCCCTGCTGCATACGAATGACGTAGCCGCCACTGGGGATCTCGTACGCACTCGGATCGTCGTAGACGAGTACGATGAGGTGAGAGCGCAGACTCGCAAGGTTTCGTGCTGAAAGGTTCGGTCGGTAGTTGAGCTCTGATATGGCTCTTTGCACCCTGTCCCGGGTCGACTCGCGAACGTTTTGCTCCCGATTGACCACGCGGGAGACCGTCTTAATCGACACCCCGGCTAGCCTGGCGACGTCGTCAATGGTTGCTTTGGACATTCGCGTCAGGCTCGTTGTTATTGTTGTTTAATCCCAACGCTTAAGACTACAAATCTTTTGACAACGCTGTCAATTGAGTTTGGCACCGGCTTCCCAGACACGTTACGATGAACTCATGAAGTATCTCTGCATCAGCCTTCTGGCGGCGTTTCTCGTCGTCACTTCGGCGCCGACACTGGCCGACGAGGTGGCCGATCAGCGCGCGCGCCTGGCCAACCAGCGCATCCAGATCGAGGAACAACGCCGGGCACGTGAAGAAGCGGAGAGACTCAGCCAGGAAGCCGCTGAGGCGGCCGAGAGGGCCGCTGAGGCTGAACGGGTGGCTGCGGCCGAACGGGCCGCGGCAGACGAACGCGCCAGCCAGGCCACAATGCCCGCCACCGCGGATATGGCGAGCGATGTGTCGGCAGAGAGAATGGAGATGTCGCGGGCGCTCGAGCAGCTGCGAGAACTCGGCGCGCTCCGCGACGCGGGCTATGTCACCGCCGAAGAATTCGACGAGCTCAAGAAGAAGATTCTAGACGCTGCCCTCTGAGGCTTCCTCCGGCACGAGTTCCGCGTAGGTCTCCCGCATCACCAGTTTCGGGGTGCGATCGACGTTGAACAAACCCCAGTGCTTTTCGGGTTCCAGCGAATCCGGCGATCCTTTCCAGGGCTCGTCAAAAGCCTCGAATACGTAAGTCAGGACTTTTTCGCGATTCGTCCACTCCATCAGTTCCTCGTAGTAATGCGCCTGCAGTTCCTCCGACGCATTCCAGGGTTCGATGCCGCGTCCGTTTGACGCCGTCGTCCAGCCGGCCTCCGTGATGACCACGGGTTTGCCGGGGTAGTGATCCACGACCGAGTGGTAGTTCTCTCGCGTGTACTCCAGCGCATCGTCCATGTTGCGATACTCCCATGCCGGATAGGTGTGCACGGAGATGAAATCCAGCACTTCAACCAGCGGTTCGAGCTTGTAAGTCCACGGCACGTAGTTTTCGCAGAACGTAATTGGCTGCTTGATCGCGTCTTTGAGTTCTTTGACGTGTGAGACAAGGCGTTCGACGGGCACCATGTGGTCGGTCCACTCAACGGACGCCTCGTTGCCAACCGATACCGACGCCACGCTTTCATAACGATTAGCCAACGCAATGGCGCGCTCGATTTCCTGATGGTTGCGTTCGCGGTTTGCCGCGAGCGTCTCCTCACTGAAATCGGCGCCCCACGGGCAGTGCGGGTTACTCATCTCAGCCGCCATGTCCAGACCAAGCATGACCTGGAATGGCAGGCCCTCGTCGTGAATGACCTTGAGCACGATCTCCGCATGCGGGCTGCAGTCGTAGAGACGCAGGTGTTTCCAGTTCTTCTTGAGTATGAGCAGGTCCTCACGAATCTGCTCGTACGTCGGAAACACGCCTTCAAGCGGGCTCTGGTCTTCGCGATAGCCGGAGTAGCAGATCGCGTTACCGTGTTCTAATTCCATTTGTATGCGGGCCTTCTACCAGTACTTGGGCTTGCCGTCTTTGTCCCACAGGCCCCAGTAGGCGCCAACGTCGCCCTCGGCACCGACCTTCCAGTTCTCATCGAAGGACGAGAAATAGTACACCTCGACGCCGTCTTCCTCGGCCCAGCGGTAGGTGTCGACGAAGTACTTGACCGCATTCTCGAACGACGGCACGGCAGCGCCTTCCGGGCTGCCAATGTTCGGCCAGCCCGTCTCGCTGACGATGACCTGCTTGCCGCCGGCCACGCTGCTGGCGCGACGATACATTTCTTTCATGTACAGGAGCGCATGCTCTGCGGCGCAACCTTCCCAGAACGGGTAGCAGTTGGCCATCAGTACATCACAAGCCTGGGTGATACGCGGGTGGTCGACGAACTCGAAGTACGCGTCGACGTAACCGACAGGTACGCCCGGGGCACCCTGCTTGGCGCGCTCGATAAAATCGAGCAACTGGTCTTCGGTCAGGTCGCCGCGCAACAGGACCTCGTTGCCAACGCCAAGAAGGTCGACGTGTCCCTCTGCGGCGATGCGGAGTGCGTTCGCGAGTTCCTCTTCGTTGTGTTCGTGGTCGTCATCGAGCCATACACCGACGAGCGTCTTGAGCCCCATCTCCTTGGCGATCGCCGGAATGAGCTCGAACCCGTCTGTACAAGAAAACGAACGAATCCAGTTGACGTACGGTGCGATGATGGCGAGTCGCTCGCGAATTTGCTCTTCGGTGACCACCGTACCGGGACCCTGGTCTCCTACGTACGGGGAGAAGGACAGTCCGTGGATCTTGTTCTCGAGGATCTTGCGAACCAGGTTCTTGAGATCGTCATTCGACAGGCCGCTGATATCGAGGCCGGAAAGCGACATCCGTCGCTGGTAAAGGTTGGACATGAGTGTATTCCTGCGTGGTTAGTTGCCGAACAGTCGGTCTCGACCGAATGTTACGGAAATCTGTTTGATGCGTCCGGTGCGCTCGAATACGTCGGCGCAGAGGTTTGCGGGTAGCCTGAAGTCTTCGAATCGCGAGCGGGCTCCGTCGTCGAGCTCGACCTCGATGCCAGCCTCGGCAGTATCGTCGAGGACATAGATAACGGGCACCTGGCACCAGGTGAACGCAAGGCCCGAAGCCGGGACATCAATGTCCTGCCAGGCATTGAAGACATCGAGATAGCAGAACGTGCGCGTCTCCGCAGCAAACTCCCGGGCCCGCAAGAGCGCCGGGTCGATCGTTGCTTCGCCTTCACTGACCCGGACGCCGAGTTCGCCGAAGCGAGTAAGCACTTCCTCTTTCACCTGGCCGGTCATGCCGGGCTGGCGGGCGCCTGCGTGTTTCGGCGTATGCGAATAGGGGTCTGTCGGGAATGCGCCGTATTCTGCCGGCGACTTGTTGAAACCGATGCCCGCGCGGACGCGATAGTAGAAGTCCCCGAGACGCTTGAGCGTCGCCTCATCCGCATTGCTGTCCAGTGCCGCAAAGAAGTTCTCTTCGACGGCCAGCAACAGCTTGGCGACCATGTGCCAGTAGACCGATCCCAGGCCCTCGAAGCCGAACATCGTGCCGGAACGACCTGTGAATGCCTTGTGATTGAAGACCGATTCGTACAGCTCGAGTATCGCGTCGCGTGTGTCCGAAACGGTCGCACCGTATTCGCCGACCAACTCGTCGAGCATGGCCTTGACGTCCGACGCGTTGGCGAAGTCAGCATTGAAGCGGATGCAGCCATCGGCGTCGCGAAGAATCAGGCGATCGTCGTCTGCGTCGAGCATCGTCTTGAGCAGCGGGATCGACATCGCGTCTTTTTCGCTGACCTGGTTGCGCGCGAGGAATCCCGGCAGGTCACGGTCGGGATACAGCATGAACGTGTCCTGGTCCTCGCGATAGACTGCGCTCGCGAACAGGGCTTCGAGAACGTCGGCTGCGTCTTCAGCGCCGATCGAACCGGCGCTCAATGCCGCAACCTGGCCTTCGAGCATCGGGTAGAGGTGCTCCACGGGCAACGCTTTCTCGCTGAAGTCGGCGATGTTGTAGGCGTGGTAGAGCCCGTCGTCGCCTTTGTTATTGGCGATACTGTGATCGATGATCAGCAGCGAGTCTTCGAGCAGGCGGTTGACGTCAGCAATTGCAAGCTCGTCCATGCCGCCGGCGAAACCGTTTGCGTAGACGCCCTCCCGATGGTCTGAAGCGGCGCGCCCCAGCTTCGTGAGCGACTCGAAACGCAGTTCGTCGTTGACGGGACCGTTCTTGGATGCCGTACGCAGCTCAGCGAGAGCCGACGATGTCTGTGCCAGCCATTCCGCAACCTCCGAGGATATCTCGAACGATCCCGAGTCAGCTGCCAGCAGGTCGAGCAGAAAGCGGACGTAGCGACGCATGTAGTACAACGTCACCATCGACAGTCCCTGACCGACCAGCGCGTTGTTGGCGTCGTTCCACTCGGGACGCTGCGTGTTCAGCCAGATACCGCCGTCGACGACGAGGTTGCCGAGCTTCGACAGCAACGGTACGAGCAGTTTCTCGAGCAGGTTGACCTGGTAAACGTTGCCGTTGTCGTCGAGCACGAGCTTGCCATCAGCACCGAACGATGCCACGCGCTCTTCGATCGTTTCAGCCAGCTCTTCGTCGAATACAACCGTGGCCTTGGGGTCGGCAAGACAGGCGTCCAGTGGCTTGATGCGATAGGGCACGTTCGCATAACAGAACAACGGATCGCGAAGCAGCTGGCTCAGCGTCTCGGGATGGAAGTTGCGCGACAGTTCGAGCAGCTTCAGGAGATAGATGATCTGGTGGTCGCCCCAATAGCCGATGTAACTCCAGGGGTTATCCGGTTCCTCGACCTCCCAGTCGATGCCTTCCTTGGTGATGCGATACGGGTTGTAGCCGTCGACCGTCGATGCGTTGACGAACTTGGCGATCATGTTCTCAATGAATGCCGGGTAGCTGAACGCAAGCGCCTCCCAGTTCTGGAAGATGTCGCGCCAGTTGCCCTGGTAAGACAGCAGGCCTTCGCCGTACTCGTCCTTCAGTACGATTGCGAACTGGTTCCATGGACGACTCGGGTCACCATGTCGGCGCCCGAACGTGATCGGCAAGTATTCGAGCGCCAGTCGGCGCAGTTGTGCGTCGCCGGACTCGTTCACCGCCGCGAGCAGCTCGTCGAAACGCAGCCGGTCGGGCAGCTCTTCGAGCAGGTCGCGATTGCGTTCGAAGATCGGCTCGTTGAAATGTCGGATCGTGCGTCGGAAATCCCGTGCCGACACGTTGTAGCGGTCCTCGAAGATGCCGCCGCGCAGCACGTTGAACAGTACGTTCGCGTAATGGTGCACGGAGACGCTTTCTTCGGCGGTCGACTGGAAGCCGTCGGCGGCACCCATGATCCGCGCCAGCTCGTCCGAGCCTGTCGCAATCGACGCATCGATGCGTTCGCGGAGCTTCTGCGCATCACGGAGCTCCTTGCGCAGCACTGCAACCTGAGCCTGCGCCTGCTCGCCGTTCAGGACGATGCGCCAGGTCTTGCTGCCATTGCCTGCCAGCTCTGCGTCGAAACCCACGAGGTAGGCGCCACGTACGCCACGTTTGCGGGTTTCCTGCTCGAGGTCGGCGCCGCGTCTGAACGCGTCGAGTTGCTCCGAAGAAACCGCGACCGTGCGCTTGTCGAGCCCGAGGCTAAACGCAGTCGTTGCTTTCAGGGACTCGCAGGGCTCTGCCCGGTCCGTAATGCCCGAATACAGCGTCAGGAACGCGAGTCCCGATGTAGCGTCCAGTTCAGTCCACTTGTAAGCGTCGACGAGATTACTCGAGTTCGTCTGCGTGAATCGCGGCGTGCCAGCCGGCAGTATGTTCTGCAGGCCGTCGACGGCATCGATCTGCACCGGACCGGCATCGAGATTCTGCAATTCGCAATCGCGGACGAAGCCGTACTCGGCGCTCGTCGACCATGTGTAACGGAACACCAGCTGCAGATCGTAGTTGATTTCCTCGAAACACAGCTTGTTGCCGAGCGTGTTCTTGTAGAGATTGCTGCTACTCGAATAACGATCGTGCTGCTCGCTGTTGAACGGCTCCCAGTAATGGACTGCGCCGCCCTTGCGAATACGCAGGATCGTCTTCGGACCCGTGTGATGCGAGCTGTCATGCAGTTTGTCGACCGTGATATACGGGAACAGGGCAGTATCGGGCGATACGCGGCCCGCCGTAAGGCCACCCGTCGAGGACACGAACAACCAGTGATCGTCCGCGGAAATGACGCTGACGAAAAACGGCGCCATGCTCTCAACATTGCGGATGACGAAGTACCGCTCGCCCGCAAAGTCGAGGAATTCCCCGTTATTGTGTCCAGGCTCCGGCAGCACGTCGGGCGAGACCACGCTATTCATCCAGCACCACCTTGCCGAACAGACCGGCATCTATATAGCCCCTGTCCTTGGGACCGGTCGGAACAGACTCCGAGCCAATGAAGTTTTCCCGGAGTTCGCTGCCATCGTTGTCGCAGTACGCAACCATCAGGCCGAGCACCTTGCCGGCGGACAGCTCGACTGGCTCGTTCTCATCGGAGTCGTCCACGTAGCTGTCGTCGTAGAGCTCGATGGCAACTTCCCAGATGATCTTGTCGCCTTCCTGTCGCCAGCGACTCTCTGTGTGATCGGTGTACTCGCGTGCCTCACCGTCCGTACCGATATCAATGGCACGGTTGTCGAGCGACATGTGATACGCGAATGCGTTGTGACTGAAGTGGTGTTCGCCACCGGAGTAATCCTGGTCAATGAAGATCTCGAGGCAGTCATCATCCCAGTACTGCACGAGCGGGTCGCGGTGCGCGTCGTACAGGATGTCGTCCTCGATCTCGGCGAGCAGGTAGATGCGCTCTGGGGTCCAGACCACCTTGAAGCGACCGTTGAAATCCTCGGCCGTGTACTCGGGGCCCAGCCAGCGGTACTTGATCTCGCGCCATTCAGCCGCCTCCCAGGCGGCATCGTCCGCAATACCGTCGACGCGAATCGCGGTCTTTGCCTGCGGTGCGGAGTAGGTCGAGCGGTCCTCGAGATGGGTCGCATTTGCTACGCCCACAGATAGCATGATCAGGGCCACGCTAAGCCCAATAGCTTTAGTGAATACCGGCACGTGTGTCGCCCCCTCGGATGTCTTGCCGTTGCCTGCGCGCGCGTTTCTGAATTGTTATTGACAACGCTGTCATCTAGTATATCAGAGGATTTGCGCCGACGGTCAAGCCATGTTCATCACATCCCGATATTGCTGTCTGACACCGATTCTGGCCGCCGCGGCGGCGCTCGCCGGTTGCTCGCAGGACGGCCCGCCGCCACCGCCGGAATGGGCGATTAATGTGGGCGGTCCTGCCTACAGCAGCACCGACGGTATCGAGTTCGAGTCCGACGACGACCGCGTCTCGGGCACAGCGGCAACGCTGGAGGGGATCAAGGGGTCGCAGGACTCGTTCCTGTATGAAACCTACCGAGGCGGCGATATCCACGTCTCGCGAGCAGTCCCGAACGGCACCTACGATGTCACACTGTATTTCGCCGAGCCCGCCGATGTCGAGGGCGGCGAGCGCTTGTTCGATGCTCTGATCGAGGGCCAGACCGTTGTCGAGGAAATCGATGTGATGGCGTGGCGCGACGGCAAGGTTCGGTCTGCGCTGACCGTGGTCGTGCCCGGCGTCGAAGTCAGCGACGGCGAGATGAATATCAGTTTCGCGGCATCGGCCATGGAGCCCGTGCTAAGCGGCGTCGCCGTGAAGCCAATATCGGCGCGCAGGGCGAATGAGTACTCGCTGGTCTGGAGCGATGAGTTCGACGACGGTTTTGACGAGTCGATCTGGAACTACGATATCTGGCCTTCCAGGACCGTGAACGACGAGGACCAGGCGTACACCGACCGGGAGAAGAACCTCCGGGTCGAAGACGGCTTTCTGATCATCGAAGCGCACCGGGAAGACTACGGCGACGCGAAATACACGTCCGGTCGCGTCCATTCCGCGGGCAAGCGTGACATCCTGTATGGTCGCATCGACGTGCGCGCCAAGCTGCCGAGTGGCAAGGGCTCATGGCCTGCAATCTGGATGCTGCCGAGCGACCCGTTCCGTTACGCGACCAACTGCAGTGAGGGTGACACCTGGCAAGGCAACGACGAGTGTGATGCGTGGCCGAACTCCGGAGAAATCGACATCATGGAGCATGTGGGCTACCAGATGGGCCATGTCCACGGCACCGTGCATAACAAGGCGTATTACTGGGTGGGTTGGGAGCAGCGCAAAGGCCGCGTGATTCTCGACGACGTCGACACGAAATTCCACGTGTATTCGCTCGAGTGGACGCCGGAGCGTATCGATGTGCTTGTCGATGACATCCTCTATTTCACGTACGTCAACGAGGGCGACGGCTGGCGCTCCTGGCCATACGACCATGCGCACCACCTGATTCTCAATATCGCGGTCGGCGGTTGGTGGGGTCGTGCCGGTGGCGGTATTGACGACAGCATCTTTCCGCAACAGATGCATGTCGACTACGTTCGCGTCTACGAATTCGACGAAGCCTGAAAGGCGTTCGCTACTGCGAGCGTCCGTTCGACGAGCTCGTCGAGCGGTAGCTCGGCGACACCCGCTAAATCCACGCCGACGCGGCCCTGCCACGGCGAGGTCCAGTTGGAGGGGATGTCAGCACCTGACAAACCGACCAGTCCGCCAACCGTTGCGCCGTTGCTGTCGGTATCCCAGCCGGCCATCACGGTATTGCCGATTGCTGCGCTGAAGTCGTCCGAGAAGTTGCGGGCCGCCCAGACTACGACCGCGAGGTTGTTCAGCGTGTGCACGGGCGAGAGATCGGCGAAGCGTGCATGTATCGCGTCGACAGCCGCTTCCTCGTCCCCCAGCGTCATCGCAAATCTCACCGTCTCGGTCGCGCGGCTTGCGGCAGGAATGTGTTTCAGCGCCACGCTGAGTGCCTCGTCGATGTTTTCTGTCGCAGGGACGGCGGCGCCCAATGCCGCGATGAAAACGGCACCGTGTAGGCCATCGTCCCGGTGCGAGATCGCCGCGTCGCGGCACGCAAGTTCTGCGGCTGTTTCGGGCCGTCCCGGACAGACCCAGCCATAGACGTCGGCACGGATCCGGGCGCCGATCCAGTCGCTAAACTCATTGTCCGAACAGTCGGAGAGATCGAATCCGGGCGGGGCTCCGTTGACGAACTCGTCGTCCATGCGATCGAGCAGAATACGGTAGGCGGCACGTTCGGCCGTCCAGGTGGTGCCGCCGGGCAACAGCGTCAGCCATGAGCGGGCGACATCCTCGGTTGTGAGCGAAGCGCCATGCTGTTCGAGCAGCATCAGGGCCAGGATCGTGTAGTTGATGTCGTCGTCAGGTTCGGCACGTTCGATAAATCCGGCGCAGCAGTTCTTCGCCCGACGTTCAACGGCAGTCCCCTCGAGAGGCGGTGCATAGTCACGCAGCGGCCACGCGCCGGCATCCTCCAGATAGCGCCGCAGACCGCTGCGACCTTCCTCAAAAGATAATACTTCCAGGGGCTTACCAAGCAGGCACCCCGATACGCGCCCGAGCCAGGCGCCGCGGATTCGGTCGCGATAGATCAGTTCGCCGTTCTTCATTGCATGACTCAGGTCGCGTTCGCCAGGCCGATTCTGCTCCTATCCTATATTTCCGCAAGCCGCCTAGGTAGATGCCCGAATAGGGCCTCGCGAGCATCCCTGCGACCATGGCGTTGGCGCAAATCGTTCTGCGCTGTAACGACCCGGGAGAGTACTATGCGCATGTTCTCACGCATCTACCTCACAGTTTTCCTGATTCTTGTCTCGCCCTTCGCGTTCTCAGGCGATTTCCAGAAGGGCTGGGATGCCTACAGTTCTACCGACTATGCGACCGCGCTGGCCGAGTGGCGGGAACTGGCTGACGCCGGTGACAAGAATGCCTCGTATGGCATGGGTCTTCTCTATGGCAACGGCTTTGGCGTCGATATGAACGACGACCTCGCCCTGAAATATTACGGTGTGGCGGCTGAAAAGGGCCACGCTGACGCACAGTTCAATCTCGCTGTCATGCACCAGAACGGATGGGGCGTCCCGCAAAGCGACGACAAAGCGAATGAGTACTACAAGCTCGCCGCCGAGCAGGGCATCACGCAGGCGCAAATCGCATTGGGCCGCTACTACGCGCTCGACTTTCTCGACAGCTACGATCCGATCGAAGCGTACAAATGGTTCACGCTGGCTGAGGCACTCGGCGACGTCGATGCGGCCGACAAACGCGAATTCATCGCCTCGAGGATGACGTCCGACCAGGTCATCGAGGCGGACGGTCTCGTCAATGTCTGGATGGATCGGCACAGAACCCTGTTTGCCGACAATTAGGCAAGTATCAGTCTCTTTTCTCCGTAAGTTGAGAGTACCCACCTCGGGCCCGGCCAGCGATGGTCGGGCCCGAAACGTTGCAGCCGTCATCTGGTAAAGTGACGCCCTTACAACAAGAACAGCGAAGGGGCGATCATGAAACGATTCATGCAGTTAGCCGTGCTGGTCACAGCGGTTGTCTTTATCCAGTTCGCGCCGCAGGGTGCTGTTGCTGGCGAACAGAAGTCGGTCCTGATTACCGGCGCCAGCACCGGTATCGGCAGGCATCTTGCCGAGTCACTGGCCGCAGAGGGCTACCACGTCTACGCCGGCGCGCGGAAAGACAAGGATCTCGAGGCGCTTGATGCGATCGACAACATCACGGCCGTCCGCCTCGATGTGACGAAGCAGGACCAGGTAGACGCGGTGGTCGCACAGATCAAAGAAAGTGGCACTGGCCTGTGGGGCCTCGTCAACAACGCCGGCATCGGTGGCGGTGGTCCGGTCGTCGAAACACCGATTGAAGAACAGGCCTTCGTGTTCGCGGTCAATGTCGAAGGTGTCTATCGCACGACCAAGGCATTTGCCCCCTTCGTCATGGAGTCGAAAGGGCGAATCATCACGACGGGTTCGATTGCCGGAACGGGCTCCTGGGCCGGCGGCAGTGCGTACAGCGGCAGCAAGCACGCTATGGAAGCTTACACCGACGCGCTTGCCGAGGAGATGGAGCCACATGGCGTCGCGGTCAGCGTCGTTGAACCCGGCAACTACAAGTCGAGGATTCGCCGCAGCAGCTTCGAGCGCGTCATGCAGCAGATGGAAGCCAAAGGCGACGAGGTTCCGGACGAGATGAAGCAGGCCTACGAGCAAACGGCCGAGCGTGAACTGAGCTACAAGGAACCCGACGAAGTCACCGAGTCGTTTATGCACGCACTCTTTGACGCTGCGCCGCTGCGTCGCTACGTTGTCGTGCCTAATCAGCAGGAACAGGAATGGACCATTCGCACCAAGATGGCCGAGCTCGTGCAGCTCAACACCTGGGGTCCTTACAGCTACAGTCGCGACGAGCTTGTCACGATGCTCGATGAGACGCTGAATCCCCCGGCCGCTGAAGAAGAGGAGAGCGAACAATGAGAGATTTCGTGAAGATTATTGCGCTCGCCGCGCTGCTTGTCGTCGGTCATGCTGCATCTCTGCCTGCAATGGCCGGGGATCAGAAGGCCGTCCTGATTACCGGAGCAAGCACGGGCATCGGTCGCAACCTTGCCGAGCGCCTCGCCGAAGAGGGCTACTTCGTCTACGCCGGCGCACGCAAGGACAAGGATATGGCCGAGCTTGACGCTATCGAAAACGTCAAGGCAGTACGGCTGGACGTGACCAAGCAGGATCAGGTAGACGCTGCGGTGGAGCTGGTTCGCAGCGAAGGCCGTGGCCTGTGGGGGCTTGTCAACAACGCCGGTGTCGGCGGTGGGGATGCCGTGCTAAATACGCCGATTGACGAGTTCAATTTCATCTACGCGGTAAATGTCGAAGGCGTAGTCAGGACCACGCAGGCCTTTGCGCCTTTGATTCTCGAATCCAAGGGCAGAATCTCGACGACGGGCTCCATCGCCGGAATCCTGGCAGGCTCTGGCTACGGCGCTTACAGCGGCAGCAAGCACTACATCGAAGCACTTACCGATTCGCTCGCCTCCGAGCTCGAGCCGCTGGGCGTCAAGGTCAGTGTCGTCGAGCCCGGTAGCTACAAGTCACGCATCCGGCGGTCGGCTGTTGCGAGAATAACGAAGCAAATGGAAGCCGCTGGTGCCGAGATTACGGACGAGATGCAACAGCGGGCCAAGGAAACGGCTGAACGTGAAGTCACGCTCGACGAACCGGATGCCGTAACCGATGCATTCATGCACGCACTATTCGACGATGCGCCACTGCGTCGCTACATGGTCGTGCCGCACGAGGGTCAGCAGGACCTGACGGTTCGCCAGGCAGTGAAGGAGCTCGTAGAGCTGAACGCCTGGGGCCAGTACAGCTTCAGCCGTGACGAACTCGTGGCTATGGTCGACGAGGCGCTCGCCGCTCAGGGGGCGTCAGACTGATTCTCGGGTAACGCGTCCTGGAACGCGACCAGCTCGTTCGCGCGATTGGTGATTGCGACGAGCTTCGGGAAGTCGTCGAGCGGCACTTTGAAGCGCCGCGCATTGTAGACCTGCGGCACAAGGAAAGCGTCCGCGAGAGTCACGGCGTCGCCAAACACGTACGGGCCGTCGCTGGCCAGCGCCTCGGCGGCCCGGAAACCCTCGCGGATCCAGTGGCGATACCATTCGGCCGTTGGGTCAGCTTCAAACTCGGTCTTGATGTAGTTCATTACCCGCAGGTTGTTGAGCGGGTGAATGTCGCATGCGATGCCGTTGCAGAAAGCACGCACGCGGCTGCGCTCGGGCTCGTTTGCTGGCAGTAGCGTGACGTCCGGATAGGTCTCTTCGAGGTACTCGAGGATGGCCATCGACTGCGCGATGCCGAGTTCGCCGTCTTCAAGGAATGGAACCAGCATCTGCGGGTTCCTGGCCCGGTACTCGTCGCCACGGTGTTCGGAAACGCCAGGGGCGAGCGACACAGGCACGATCTCGTGGTCCAGTCCTTTTAGATTCAAGGCGATTCGGACGCGATAGGCCGCCGAGGAACGCCAGTAGCTGTAAAGCCGCATCGTCACTGTAGGTCAGGGACCTGTGTATTGTTCGACGACCTGGTCAATCGTGCCGAAGATCGACTGGCCGTTTTCGTTGTCCATGCGAATGCGCACGCGGTCGCCAAACTTCATGAACGACGTTGTCGGCTTGCCGTGATTGATCGTCTCGATCGTGCGCATCTCTGCAATACACGAATAGCCTACGCCACCCTCGGCGATTGGTTTACCAGGCCCGTCGTTGAGCTTGTTGGATATCGTGCCCGAACCGATGAGCGTGCCCGCGCAGAGTGGCCTCGACTTCGCTGCGTGCGCGATGAGCTGCCCGAAATGGAAAGTCATATCGACACCGGCATCCGGTTTGCCGAAAGGCTCTTCGTTGAGCCACGACTTGAGCGGGAGGTGCAGTTTGCCATCGCGCCACGCATCGCCAAGAACATCGGGTGTTACGGCAACAGGCGAGAATGCGCTGGACGGTTTGGACTGAAAGAAGCCAAAACCCTTGGCAAGCTCTCCCGGGATCAGGTTTCTCAAAGACACGTCATTGACCAGCATGACGAGTTTGATGTGGTCAAGTGCTGCTTCGGCGGCTACGCCCATCGGCACGTCGTCAGTCACGACAACGATTTCGGCCTCGAAGTCGATTCCCCAGGCTTCGTCCGCCATCGGGATGTTGTCGCGCGGGCCTAGGAATGAGTCGGAGCCACCCTGATACATGAGCGGGTCCGTCCAGAAACTCTGCGGCATGTCAGCGCCGCGAGCTTTGCGAACGAGCTCGACATGATTCACATACGCGGAACCGTCGGCCCACTGGTAAGCGCGGGGCAGGGGTGACGCACAGGCGTTTTCGTCGAACGCGTCGCCTTCGCCGCCGTTGACGCGGTCGGCGACCGTCTCCAGCACCGCTTGTGCGCCGGACCAGTCGTCAAGTGCGGCTTGTAGCGTTGCGTAGCCCTCGACAGGCAGGCAGTGCTGCAGGTTGTCCGATACAACGACGAGGCGACCGTCGCGGCCGTCCCTCAAGGATGCGAGTTTCATCTACTTGTTTCCCGTGAATTCGAGTTCGTGCAGCCAGGCCGCGTGGCGAGGCGCTTTTTTCGTGCGACTCCATTCTTCGAGCATCGCGGGCGCGACGCGCTTGAGCTCGTCGATCTGTTCCTGCGTGCACGTGTTCGCGACGAGTTCGAGTCGGTGTCCGTTCGGGTCGAAAAAATAGATCGACTGGAAGATGCCGTGATTGGTCGGACCAATGACGTCAAGACCCTCGGCCTCGACGCGCGCTTTGGCGGCCAGCAGGGCATCGTAATCTTCGACTTCGAAGGCGATATGCTGCACCCATTCCGGCGTGTTGTGGTCGCGATCCATGTCCGGCTGAGTCGGCAGCTCGAAGAATGCGAGCACGTTACCCATGCCGCAGTCGAGGAACACGTGCATGTAAGGGTCGGGTTCTTTCGTCGACGGCACGCGGTCTTCGGCAAAAGCCACCGTGAATTCCATGTTCAGCACACGCTGATAGAACTCCACGGTTTCGCGCGCGTCCTTGCAGCGGTAGGCAACGTGATGAATGCGCTTGAGTTCCATGTTTCGTCCTCAGGCTTCGGCGTTGACGACGCCGCGCGCGATCTGGTCGCGCTCGATCGACTCAAAGAGTGCCTTGAAGTTTCCTTCTCCGAATCCTTCGTCCTCCTTGCGCTGGATGAACTCGAAGAATGTCGGCCCGACCATGTTGGCCGAAAAGATCTGCAGCAACAAGCGCGGCTCATCGCCTTCAGTCGTGCCATCGAGCAGGATGCCGCGTGACTGCAACTCGCTGACCGGTTCGCCGTGGCCGGGCAGGCGATCTTCGAGCATTTCATAGTAAGCGCCTGGCGGTGCCGTCATGAACTCAATCCCTTGTGACTGGAGGGCATCCCAACAGGCGTACAGGTCATCGCAAGAGAAGGCGATATGCTGAATGCCTTCGCCGTTGAACTCCATCAGGTACTCCTCGATCTGTCCGGTGCCTTTCGATGCTTCCTCATTGAGCGGGATGCGAATCTTGCCGTCCGGAGCGGTCATGGCCTTGGACAGAAGCCCTGTGTACTCACCCTTGATGTCGAAGTAGCGAATCTCGCGGAAGTTGAAGAGGTCCTCGTAGTATTTCGCCCAGTACTCCATGCGGCCACGATAGACGTTGTGTGTCAGATGATCGATGACCCTGAACCCACAACCCGCCGGGTACCGGTCAACGCCCTCGATGAAATTGAAGTCGATATCGTAAATCGACGATCCGCGCTCGTAGCGATCGATCAGGTAAACGGTCGCGCCGCCGATGCCCTTGATCGCCGGCAGTCGCAGCTCCATCGGACCCGTCGGAATCTCTACGGGTTCGGCACCCTGTTCAAGCGCGCGCTCATAAGCTATGTGAGCATCCTTGACGCGAAACGCCATGCCGCAGGCACAGGGTCCATGCTCGCGTGCGAAATACCAGGCCTTGCTCTTCGGCTCATTGTTGATAATGAAGTTGATGTCGCCCTGGCGCCAAAGCCGCACATCCTTGGAGCGATGCCTGGCGACCTCGCTGAAACCCAGTAAGCGAAATGCCGATTCGAGAACGGCGGGGTCGGGAGCGGCGAATTCGACGAACTCGAAACCATCGAGTCCCATCGGGTTTTCGAAGAGATCGGCCATGGCGGAATCCTCGGCAAGCGATAGTTAAAAATCTTTCGACATTATGCGCGATTTTTGCGGAATACGGGTTCTTAGTGCGCCTGATCGTGCAATAATCGGAAACGGATGTTTCAAAGAAGACCTCAAACCGAACTGGAGTCCCAGATGAAGTTGAGCCGCACGGACCTGCGCCTGCTCGCCCAGTTGCAGCGCGATACGACCCGCAATCAGAGCGAGCTCGCGGAAATCGTTGGCATGTCACGGACCTCATGCTGGCGGCGCATCCGCGATTTCGAGGACGCCGGCATCATCGAACGACAGGTCGCGTTGCTCAACCCGAAAAAGGCCGGCTTCAATCTCGAAGTTCTGCTGTTCGTCGCGATGACCGAGCATAGTGATGAAAACCGCAAGAGCTTCGAACGGCACGTATCGTTGCTGCCCGAAGTCATGGAGTGTTTCTCGGTGTCAGGAGATCGCGACTACCTGCTCCAGGTCATCGCGACAGACATGGAAAGTTACAACGATTTTCTCAATGCAGAGATCCTGCGCCACAAGGCCGTGCAGTCCGCGAGTTCGACGTTTGTGCTGCGTCGCGTGAAATACTCGACTGCGCTACCGCTCGAGTCAGTCGGCTAGCAACAGCGCGATCGAGAGATCCTCACACACAATACTGCCGCCGCCCTGCAATGCAGCTGTGCCGCTCGAGAATGCGACGCGCCACCGTTCGTTGTTTGGCACGCGCAGGGTGCGCTCGCGCTCGTGGCCGTTGATTACAATTGCAAGGGCCTCGGCCTCGCCGTCTTCGCGCTCGCACGTGATAACTACCGTGAACGCGTGATTGTCCGCCCATTCATGACTTTGCTTGGCTTCACCTGCGCTATTGAGCCACTGGATGGTGATGGTCTCGCCGTCTTGCTCGAGCTTGTCGTGCACGAAGTGCGGAATGCGCAACAGCGGTTGCTCCTGCCTTAAATGCACGAGTTCACGTATCTCGGCAAAGAACTCGGGGTCACGCTCGAGGCCTGACCAGTCGATCCAGCCGGTCTCGTTGTCCTGCGCGTATGCGTTGTTGTTGCCGTTCTGCGAGTTGCCAAATTCATCGCCGGCCAGCAGCATCGGCGTGCCCTGAGAGAACAGCAGTGTCGCCAGCATATTCAGGCGTTGGCGGCGACGCAGTTCGTTGATGCGCGCATCGTCAGTGGGTCCCTCAACGCCATAGTTGCTGCTCAGGTTGTGCGAATGACCGTCTCGATTGTTCTCGCCATTGGCCTGGTTATGCCGCCGCTCGTAGCTGACGACGTCCATCAACGTGAAACCGTCATGGGCGGTTACGAAGTTTACGCTCGCCAGCGGTGGTCGACTCGTGTGCTCGAACAGATCGGCGGACCCATGCAGGCGGCGTGCAAGGTCGCCCGCTGTATTGGCATCACCGCGCCAGAACGCCCGCACGGCATCGCGGTAGCGATCGTTCCACTCGGCCCACCGTGGCGGGAAATGGCCGAGCTGATAGCCTCCGGGGCCCGGGTCCCATGGCTCTGCGATCAACTTGGTGCCGCGCAGTGCCGGCGAATTGCTGATCTCGGCAAGGAATGGGTGTGTTGCGGAGAAGCCGTCCGCACGCCGCCCCAGGATCGTCGCAAGGTCAAAGCGAAAGCCGTCGACTTCCATGTCGGTCGCCCAGTAGGCGAGGCTGTCCAGGATCAGCTGCCGCGCGCGGACATGGTCGATGTTGAACGTGTTGCCGCAGCCTGTGTCGTTGATGTAGTGGACGTGCGCGTTCGTCTCCGTGCGGTAATAGCTGCGATTGTCGATGCCGCGGAAACTGACGGTCGGGCCGTGATGACCGGCCTCGCCGGTATGGTTGTAGGCAACATCGAGAATCACCTCGAAGCCGGCATCGTGCAACGCGCGCACCATCTCGCGGAACTCGCCGACCGGGTCGTGTGCGGCGAAGCGCGGCATCGGCGCGAAGAACGAGATGGTGTTGTAACCCCAGTAGTTGTGCAGCCCAAGCTGGTGCAGGTGATGCTCGTCGATGAATGCGTGCACGGGCTGCAACTCGATGGCGGTAACACCGAGTGCTTTGAGGTGCGCGAGAACCTCCTTGTTGCGCATCCCGGCGAAACGGCCGCGGTCGGCCTCGTCAACGGCCGGGTGTCGCATCGTGTAGCCGCGCAGGTTGCATTCGTAGAAGACGGTTTCCCGCCACGGCACCGCGGATCGTTCGGACTGTGATTCGCCACGACCGTCCTGGACGACGCACTTCGGCACGAACGCCGCACTATCGGCCGAATTTTTCTCCAGCCGACCGGCGTCGTCGACGTAGTCAAAGACAGCGAGGTCCCAGGTGAACTCACCTTCGATTGCCCGGGCATACGGATCAATCAGGAGTTTCGACGGATTACAGCGCAGTCCTTCGTCGGGTTCCCACGGGCCGTGCACGCGGTAGCCATAGCGTTGGCCGGCTTTGCAGCCCGGCAGGTAGCCGTGCCAGACGCCTTTGTCGCGTGCGGGTAAATCGACACACCAGGTCTGGTTGCCTTCGGCATCGAACAGGCACAGCTCTACGCGCTCCGCGATCGCGGAGTAGATGGCGAAGTTCGTGCCGTCCAGGTCTGGCGTGGCACCGAGGAGCTCGGGATTGCCAGCGTGCATCAGTTGCCGTTGAGCAGAATCGGGTCCAGGTTCCAGATGTCGTCGTTGTAGTCGCGCATCGTGCGGTCCGTTGAAAAGCGCCCGGATAACGCCGAGTTCATGATACTCATGCGCGTCCAGTGTGCCGGATCGCGATACGCGTCCGCCGCGCGCTCCTGTGCATCGACGAAGCTGCGGAAATCTGCGGCGGTCATCCACGGATCCGACGGCTCGCGAATCGACTGCAGAATCGCGTCGAATACCCCGGGCTCGAAGCGATTGAAATGACCGCTCTCGAGCAGCGAGACGACTCGTTTCAGGCCTTCGTCTGCGCCGATGACGGCCGATGGGTCATAACGCCCGCGCAGCTCGGCAATCTCCTCGACAGTCAGGCCGAACAGGAAGAAGTTCTCGTCGCCAACGGCCTCGCGAATCTCGACGTTCGCGCCATCCAGCGTGCCGATTGTTACCGCGCCGTTCATCATGAACTTCATGTTGCCGGTGCCGGAGGCCTCCTTGCCCGCTGTCGAGATCTGCTCGGACAGGTCGGCTGCGGGGCAGATCAGTTCCATCGCGGACACGTTGTAGTCCGGATAGAAGATCAGCTGCAGCTTGCCTTCCATCGCAGGATCGGAGTTGATGACCTGCGCAACATTATTGATGCACTTGATGATGTTCTTGGCCATGACATAGCCGGGAGCCGCCTTGCCACCGATGATGATCGTGCGCGGCACCGAATCGTGGCCATGGCGAATACGCTCGTAGAGATACACTGCGTGCAGCAGGTTCAGCAACTGTCGCTTGTATTCGTGGATGCGCTTGACCTGCACATCGAACATGGTCGAGGGATTCACAATGACGCCGGTCTTGTCCTGAAGGACGCGCGCGAGGCGCGTCTTGCTGGTCTGACGCACCTTGCGCCATGCCTTCTGGAAGTCCGGGTCGTCGGCGTATTCGGATAGCCTGCTGAGCTCGGTCAGCTCAGTCGTCCAGCCGTCGCCAATCTTGTCCGTAATCAGCTTCGCCAGCGGCTTGTTGCACGCCGCCAGCCAGCGGCGCTGCGTGACGCCATTAGTCTTGTTGTTGAAACGCTCCGGCCACATTTCAGCAAAGTCCCTGAACAGGCCCTCGCGCAACAGGCGGGAGTGCAATTCAGCCACGCCGTTAACCGAGAAACTGCCGACGATCGCAAGGTAGGCCATGCGGATCATTGGCTCGGTGCCTTCCTTGATCAGCGACATCCGAGCGATACGATCGTTGTCGCCCGGCCAGTGCTGACTGATCTCGACGATAAACCGCGCATTGATCTCGTAAATGATATCGAGCACGCGCGGCAGCAGGCGTCGGAACATTGACACCGGCCACATTTCGAGCGCTTCTGGCAGCAGCGTATGGTTCGTATACGCCATCGATTTCTGGGTGATTTCCCAGGCTTCATCCCAGCCGAGATGGTGCACGTCAATGAGGAGGCGCATGAGTTCGGCTACGGCAATGGCCGGATGCGTGTCGTTAAGCTGGAAGCAGTTCTTTTCGGCGAAATTCTCGAAATTCTCACCATGACGTGCAATCCAGTTGCGTATGAGGTCCTGCAGACTGGCGGACGCGAGGAAGTACTGCTGGCGCAGGCGCAATTCCTGCCCATTTTCCGAATCGGCGTTCGGATACAGCACCATCGTGATGTTCTGTGCCTCGTTCTGGCTGGCGACCGCATCCGCGTAACTGCCTGCATTGAATTCATTGAGGTCGAACGCGTCGGTTGCCGAGGCTGACCACAGCCGCAACGTGTTAACGATATCGTTCTGGTAACCCGGGATCGGAATGTCGAACGGAATCGCAAGGACGTCTTGCGTATCTACCCACGCGTGACGCGTTATGCCGTTGCCGTCCTCGTAAACAGTGCTGCGACCGCCAAAGCGAACGGTCTGTGCGTACTCGATACGTTCGATCTCCCACGGAAAACCCTCGCGCAGCCACGAATCCGGTTCCTCGATCTGGTAGCCGTTCTCGATGCGCTGGTGGAACATGCCGTACTGGTAGCGAATGCCGTAGCCAATGACAGGCAATGACAGGGTTGCGCAACTGTCGAGGAAACAGGCGGCGAGTCGACCGAGACCGCCATTGCCCAGGCCGGCGTCCTGTTCGCTGTCCACGACATCCTCGAGATCCAGGCCGAGGCGATTCAGCGCTTCGGCCGTTTCATCTTCGATGCCGAGGTTAAGTAGCGCATTGCGCAACAGCCGACCCATCAGGAATTCGAGAGAGAGATACGCAGTGCGGCGCGTGTCGTCGCGCTGGGTGGCTTTGCGGGTCTGTGCCCAGCGCTCCATGAGGCGGTCACGAGCGGCATAAACAACCGCCTGGTAAAGGAACGGCGACTTCACATTGATCGTACGCCGGCCGAGCATGCGGCCGAAGTAGTGGGTGAAGTCCTGCAGGATCGCGTCGGCGTCCATCGGCAGGTTCGGGGCCTGCAACAATTCGATACTGCCGGCCTTGGCAGATTTATCCGGTTTGGCGGACATGCGTGTTTTCTCCGTCAGGCGTTTTATTGCCGCGGCGCCAGTATAAGCGTTGCCAGCGGCGGCAGTGAAAGGCGCAGTGAACTGTTTCTGCCCTGATGCGATGTGTCCTCGGCGTGGTGGACTCCAGGGTCGTGGTCGCTGCCCCCGTAGATCGCCGCGTCCGTGTTGATCAGTACGTCGTATGCACCGGAATGGGGCACGCCGATGCGATAGTCGCCACGCACCACCGGCGTCAGGTTGCAGACGCAAATTACGAAATTCCCGTCCCTGTCCCGACGCAGCCACGAGAACACGCTATTGGCGCGGTCGTCCAGGTCGATCCATTCGAAGCCATCCCCGGTGAAGTCAACTTCGTGGAGTGCGCGGACATGACCGTAGGTCCGGTTGAGATCGCGCACGAGTCTCTTCACACCCTGGTGCGGCGCGTATTCGAGCAAGTGCCAGTCCAGCGACTGGTCGTGATTCCATTCGTGAGACTGTGCGAATTCGGCGCCCATGAACAGCAGCTTCTTGCCCGGGTGGGCGAACATCGAAGCGTAGTAGGCACGCAGGTTGGCAAAGCGTTGCCAGTCGTCGCCGGGCATGCGGCCGAGAATCGAGCGCTTGCCGTGCACGACCTCGTCATGCGATAGCGGCAGCACGAAGTTCTCGTTGAACGCGTAAACGAGCCCGAAGGTCATCTTGTCGTGGTGGTACTGCCGGTGTACGGGGTCTTCCTGCATGAACTCGAGCGTGTCGTGCATCCAGCCCATGTTCCACTTGAACGTGAATCCAAGACCGCCATGTTCGATCGGCCGGGATACGGCCGGCCATGCGGTCGATTCCTCCGCGTGGGTCGTCGCGCCGTGCGCATGCACCTCGATATTGAGTTTGCGCAGGAACGCGACGGCTTCGAGGTTTTCGTTGCCGCCGTGTTCGTTCGGGATCCACTCACCCTCTTCGCGCGAATAGTCGAGGTAAAGCATCGACGCCACTGCATCGACACGGAGTGCATCAATGTGGAATTCCTTGATCCAGCACAGGGCGCTCCCTAGCAGGTAGTTGCGCACCTCGCGTCGTCCGTAATTGAATATCAGTGTGCCCCAGTCGGCATGTTCTCCCTTGCGAGGGTCTTCATGCTCGTACAGGGCGGTGCCGTCGAAACGTCGCAACCCGTGCTCGTCCTTCGGGAAGTGCGCGGGCACCCAATCGACAATGACACCGATCCCGGCCTGGTGCAGGGCGTCAATGAGATAACGGAAATCGTCGGGCGAGCCGAAGCGCCAGGTCGGCGCGAACAGACCAATCGGCTGGTAGCCCCAGGACCCGTCGAACGGATGTTCCGTAACCGGCAGGAACTCGACATGCGTGAAACCCATCTCGGTTACATACTCGACGAGCTGGCCGGCCAAATCGCGGTAGCTCAGCCACGTATTGCCGTCCCCTCGACGCCATGAGCCGAGATGCACTTCGTAGATGGACATCGGCTTATCAAGCGCGGGGTTGATGTCGCGGCCCGCCATCCATTCGTCGTCGCACCACTCGTAGCCCGATGCGTAGACGATTGAGGCGTTGCCCGGCGGCGGTTCGTGGGCTGCCGCGTACGGGTCCGACTTAATCGGCAGCAGTTTGCCGTCGCGATCGGCCATCTCGAACTTGTATTTGTCGCCATGCCCGACGCCCGGAATGAAGATCTCCCAGATGCCGTTTCCGGGATGGAGGCGCATGCCGTGGCGGCGCCCGTCCCAGTCGTTGAAGCTGCCGACGACGCTGACACGCGACGCATTGGGAGCCCAGACGGCGAAGCGCGTGCCGTCGATGCCGAGGTAGCTACGCAACTGCGCGCCGAGCTTTTCATAAATCTCGCGGTCCGAGCCTTCTCCGAGCAGGTACAAATCCATTTCGCCCAGCGTTGGCGGGAAGCGGTAGGGGTCCTCGGACAGGTAACTGTCGCCCGACGGAAGCGTGATGCGGAACTGGTAACGGCGCAGTCGCGGCGGCAGCGTCGCGACGAACAGGCCGCCGTCGTGGACGCGTTTGGCCTTGGCAATTTCATCGCCATTGGCGTCGACGAGCACAACGGCACCGGCCTGCGGTTGCAGGGTACGCACCACGCGATGGCCGTTGGCGCGGTGCGGGCCGAGCAGGGCGAACGGGTCGCCGTGGCGGCCCGCAACGAGCAAGTCGAGTTCGTTGCTTAGTTTTGAGGTTTTAGACGTCATACATTTCCGCAATTGTTTGTCGGGCCGACCGGCGCCAGTCGAAGCGCATGGCCGCGGCGGCCTGGCGCATTGTCCGCCACGCGTCGGCCTCAGTTTCCCTGAATTCCAGTGCCTGTTGCACCGTGCCTATGAAATCGACGGCCTGGTCGAACGGCGTTTTCCCTTCGAACACAAAGCCGGTAACGCCATTCTCGACCGTGTCGCGCAGACCGCCAGTACCGTGCACGACGCAGGGTACGCTGACGCGCATTGCAAGCATCTGGCTGATGCCGCAGGGCTCGAAACTCGAGGGCATCAGGAACAGATCTCCGGATCGATACAGCGGCGCGGCAAGCGTCTCTGAGTAGCCTCGCAGGAAGATGAGGTTGTGCGAGTGTCGGGCAACGTCGAACATCTGGCGTTCGAGTTCAGTATCGCCACTGCCAAGCAAGATGAGCAGGTTGTCGGGCCCGAGGTCGTGCAGCAGATGCTCCAGCGCCGTGCGACCGTCCGGCATGCGATAGAGGAAGAGGGCTGCTTTCTGCGCGACGAGCCGGCCGATGCTGACCATGACATGCTTCGGCTTTCTCTTCGGCAGCGCCGCGAGTCGTTCTGCGGCCAGCGCGTGGACGTCGCGCAGTCTGCCCTGGTCCATCCAGGTTTCGGCCTGCTCGCTCATCATCTGCACGAGGGTCGACCAGGCTGGCTTGCGGCCACGCTTGCGCGGGTATTCGCAGCCGTTGAGAATGCCGGACAGCCTGCCGTCTGCCGCGACGCGTTGCAGGTCAGTCTCGAGCCCTTCGCCACCGATGAAGCCCTGTGCACGATTGCTTGGTTGACAGATCTCCTTCGCATAGGTCGGAGAAACCGTGCTGACGTGGTTGGCGAGCCGTATCGCCGTCGCCATCGGGTTGACGCAGTCGGGATAGCGCAGATCGCGTGCCTGGGCGAGGTCGATACGCAGGCCCGGAAACCAGGATTCGAGCGACGAGTCGTGGCCGGCAAACGGCCGGCTTCCCTGGTAAGCGAGGTTGTGGATCGTGAATACGGTCCGCAGTTCGCGCAGCGCTTTGAAGCGCGGATCAAACTCGCGCAGCAGGAAATAGAAGCCCGTATGCCAGTCGTGCAGGTGCAGGACGTCGGGGAGATCGTCGCCTGCCACGATCCAGGCTGCCAGGGCGGCGCTGAATAACGCGAACTTGTTCGCGTCGGTGGCAAACGGCTCGTTCGCAGCATCGTCGCAATAAATGCGACCCTTGCCCTGCGGCGAGAAGCCCGGGTGCTCGAACACGACATTGCGGACCGGGTCGTTGTTACCCGGCACCTCGTACACATCCACGGTTTCATCCCGGCCGCGGAAGGGTACGGTCACGGTGCCGATGTGTACCGAGCCGGCCTGCTCGTGGAACGCACTGTACGATGGCGTAACCACGGTCGCGTCCCAGCGCAGTCGCGCGAGGGCAATCGGCAGATCGTGGACAACGTCAGCGACACCACCGACCTTGCCGCCCGGTAGTGCTCCGTTTTCCGCTGCTGCGAATATGACCTTGCGCTTGCTGATGCTGCCCCGCCTTGCTATCTCGTGAAATGCAGATGCTGGCCCAGCAGCTCTGGCGTAACGAGCGTGATGCCTTTCTTGGTAACCCGGAAACCGCGCTCCCGGTCTGCATCGTGATCGATGCCGATTTCCATGCCTTCGGGAATCTGGCAGCCGCGATCGATGATGGCTCGGTGAATCTTGGCGCGCTCGCCGATATCGACATCGGGCAGGATGACGGACTCGGTGACTTCAGCGTAGGAGTGCACGTAACAGTTGGAGAAGACCAGCGAGCCGCGCACCGTCGATCCCGATACGACGCAGCCGCCCGACACGATCGAGGAAATCGCCTTGCCCTGGCGATCAGGCTGGTCGAACACGAATTTTGCTGGTGGTGCCTGGAGCTGGTGTGTCCAGATCGGCCACTCGTTGTCGTACAGGTTGAGCTGCGGCGTTACGGCGACCATTTCCATGTTCGCCTCCCAGAACGCGTCGAGCGTTCCGACGTCGCGCCAGTAAGCCCTTTCACCCGTGTCTTTGTCGCGGAACGGGTAGGCATAAACGCGATAGTTATCAATGATCGAGGGAATGACGTTGCGACCGAAATCGTGTTGAGTGTCGGTCGTATCGGCGTCACGAATCAGCTGCTCGTAAAGAAATTCGGTGTTAAAAGCGTAGTTGCCCATCGACGCCATGCACATGTC
>JASJCM010000078.1 GCA_030065985.1 Woeseiaceae bacterium
CCGATACCGAAGACAAACAAGCCAAGCAGGAGTCCGACCGCGGGCCCTGAAATGTGACCTTCGAGAATGCCACCCGACGTAAACGTGCCGGTGCCGGCTACAGAGTAGGTCCAGATGATCGCCGGTAGCAGAAGACCGATCGAGGTTGTCAGCAGCACGCCCAGGTACACGCGCGCAGAGCGCACCGTCTTCTCGTCACCCTTGTGGGAAACGAGCGGGTATGTCGAGAGCGTCAGGATCTCGTAGAACAAGAAGAGCGTGAACAGGTTGTCCGCAAACGCGATACCCACGGCGGCCGCGAGTGCAATCGCGAAGAAGATATAGAAACGCGTCTGGTGCGATTCGTTATTACCCCGCATGTAGCCGATGGAGTAGATCGAGTTCACGATCCACAGGCTGGATGCGAGCGCCGCGAACAACATGCCCAGCGGTTCGACGCGGAACGCGATGTCGATTCCCGGGACCACCGTCGCAAGTGTCACCTCGGGCCTGCCGCCCTGCATGAGCTCCGGCGCCAGGCTCCAGACCGCCCAGGCCAGGGCTGCCGCCGTGACCATGGTGGTGGCTTCACGGACATTCGGGCCAATGCGGCTGGCCGCCGCAATGCCAACGGCGCCAAGCAGCGGCAAGGCCAGAGCCAGCAGAATCAGGTCGCCGCCACTCATGGCAGGTGCTCCAGCAAGGTGTCTGCCGCCGATGCGGCCAGCGTTGCCGGTACCTCCGGAACAAGTCCGAAGTACAGGTTTGCGAGCGCTGCGATCCACGTGACCAGCAGCATCATGCGTGGCGCTTCGCGAATCGCGGACAGGTCAGCAGCCGGCTCGGCGAAGTAGATCGCTTCGACGATGCGCCATATGTAGACCACCGCCATAAGTGAGCTGATGACGAGGACCGCAACCAGCGCGATTCCGAGCGTGCCGTGTTCGAGTGCGGCGGTGATCAGGTACCACTTGCTGATGAAGCCAGCTGTTCCCGGAATACCAATCAGGCTGAAGCCGGCCACGATAAATGCAGCGGCCGTCCACGGCATGCGCTTTGCAATGCCGCCGAGATCGGCAAGACGCATCCCGGCAACCTGCGTTGCGAGGCAGCCGACCGCGAGAAACAGCGCGCCTTTGGCGAGCGCGTGATTGAACAGGTGGACCGTGCTCGCCGTCAATCCGGCTAGCGTAACGAAGCTGGCGCCAAGCAGTATGTAGCCGATCTGCGCAATCGACGAATAGGCCAGTAGACGTTTGATGTTCTGCTCGAACAGGGCGACACCGGATGCGATCAGGATTGCCAGCACCGCGAGGGGCATCAGGAACCACGTGAACTGGATGTCGTGATTGACGAGATTTCCCTGGAAGACAAAAAAGTCGAAGCGCAGCAACAGGTAGAGCGATACCTTTGTCGAGCAGGCCGCGAGGAATACTGTGACCGGGTTTGGCGCGTAGGTGTATGCATTCGGCAACCAGACATGCAGCGGGAATATCGCGGCTTTGAGCGCCAGGCCGATCGTAATAAACCCGGCCGCGACCAGTATGGGCGCCTCATCAGCGACCTCGTGAATGCGCAGCTCCATGTCTGCGAGGTTCAGTGTGCCGGTCATCAGATAGATCAGTCCGATACCGATCAGGTAGAAGGTCGCGCCTACGGTGCCCATGATCAGATACTTGAAGACGGCCGGCAGGGCACGGCGGTCTGCTCCGCCGGCGATGATCACGTAACTCGCCAGCGACGAGATTTCCATGAAGACAAAGATGTTGAAGGCATCGGCGGAAAGGGGGATGCCTACGAGACCGGCGAGCGCCAGCAACCATGCGGCATAGAACAATGGCTGGCGCGATTCGTCGATGTCTGAATCAACGCTGCGGCGGCCGGCAAGCAGGGCGAGCGTCGATGCACCAGTGACGATCAGCAACAGCAGAGCGCTGAAGCGGTCGACGGCAAGCTCGATGCCGTAAGGTGCCGGCCACGAACCCATGCGATACGTATACGTGTTGCCGTCGAGCACGCCGATCGTCATTGCGATCGCTACAAAGAACGCAAACAAACTGGCGGCGGTGGCTGCGGCACGCGCAAGCCCGCTCGGTTTGAGGAGCATGACCAGCGGCGCGCTGAGCATCGGCACTATGACCTGCAGTGCCGGTAAATGTTGGTCGAGACTAATCACTGTCGATCGCGCTGCTGAATTTCGTCTTCCTCGATCGAGCCGTACTCTTCTTTGATTCGCACGACGATGCCGAGGCCGAGAGCAGTCGTTGATATTCCAACCACGATCGCCGTCAGGATAAGTACCTGCGGAAGTGGATTCGAATAGAGGGTCACGCCGTCCTGGAAGATCGGCGCGGTGCCGCCCTCAACTTTGCCCATTGTTATATAGAGAAGGAACACGGCCGCCTGGAAGATCGACAGACCGATGAGTTTCTTGATCAGGTTGCGCTTGGCGATGACCGCGTAGAAGCCGATCATCAACACGATCGCGAATACCCAGTAGTAAAAGAGGCCGAGAAGTTCCATCAGACCCTGCCTCTCGCAGCGAACGCGTGAAACACGCAGAGCAGCACGCCCGTCACGGTTATGCCGACGCCGAGCTCAATGAGAATGATGCCGATCTGCTGACCTTTAACCGGATCGGATGCGAGTACCGAGTAGTCGAGGAAGTTGCCGCCGAGCAGCATGCCGGCAACGCCGACCGCGCCGTACAGGAGCGCGCCACCTGCGACGAGCCATTTCAACACGCTCATCGGTATGGCGCGCAATGCCTGCGATTCACCTTCGAGCAACGCGTACAGAATGACCGCGGCGGCAAGAATTGCGCCGGCCTGGAATCCACCGCCCGGACCGTATTCGCCATGGAACTGCACGTACAGGCCGAACAGGAAGATGAACGGAATCAGCATGCGGCCGACAATTCGCGGAACGAGGTAGTGACGCAGGCCCGGGTTTGGCTCCAAAGACTGTCCTGATTCCTCGCGTCGCCGGGCCGTGCTCGCGCTGAGCAGAAACAACACGCCAATCCCCGCCGTGAAGACGACGAAGACCTCGCCCAAGGTGTCGTACCCGCGGAAGCTGCCGAGCACCGCGGTAACCGCATTGGGTATGTCGATGAACTCCGGCGTTTTCTCGAGGTACCACGGGGCGACGTGCGTCTGCACGGGTGCCTCGGGGTCGCCGAGGCGCGGCTTGTCGAAGGTCGCATAGATGACAATGAGCGTAGTAATCGTGACGACACCGAGCGCGAGTAGGCGATTGGTCGAGCCGCCACGCTCGCGTTCACCTGTCAGTGCGAGCGCGCCAAGAAAGAGAACCGTCGAGATACCCGCACCAATCGCTGCTTCTGTCAGCGCCACGTCGGCGGCATCGAGCAGGAAGAAGTTGGCTGCCATCAGCAAGCTGAAGATGCCGGTGAGGATAACGGCAGCGAACAGGCTCTCGCTGCGAACGATCGCAAGTGCCGTTATCACGAGCAGCGTGAGCAGAAAGACGCCGAACAGGATGATCATTCGGGCTTCCCTTCGCGCTCCAACGGGCCTTCTTCCGGCTGCAGGCCAGACAGAATCGCGGCGCTCGCGAGCGCGTTCGACGCTGTCGGGCTGGTAAACAACAGGAATAGCAGGATAGCCGCCAGCTTGATCGTCGCGAGCGTCAAACCTGCCTGCAGCATGATGCCGCCAAGAATCAGCACAGCGGCCATCGTGTCCGTGAGGCTGGCCGCGTGCATGCGCGTGTACAGATTCGGCATGCGCAACGCGCCAAGACCACCGATGAAGACGAACGCGCCGCCAGCGGTGAGCATGATCCAGCTAAGGATGTCGATTACCAGAGCCATAAGTTAGTCGCCGGCCGTTTCATTGGTGCCGTCGCTGTCGGCACTTCCGCGAATGAACTCGAGAACGGCAATCACGCCGATGAAGTTAATTAGTGCGTACACGAGCGCGAGGTCGAGGAAGTCCGGACGTCCGTAGAGGAACGCGACAACAGACAGGAGCAGCACGGTCTTCGTGCCAAACATGTTGACGGCGAGAATACGGTCATAGATCGACGGGCCAAGCAACGCGCGCCCAAGAGCCAGGGCCATCGTAATCAGCGTTGCAATTGTCACTGCGTAATACACGGCTACTTCCCTCGCAGCGCCAGGATGCGACGGTCCATCTCACCCTTCCGAAGTTCGTCGGCACCGGCTTTGGTCAGCGCGTGCACGGTGATCTCGCCCTTGTAAACATCCAGCGCCAGCGTGCCGGGCGTAAGGGTGATCGAATTCGCCAGCGTGGCCTGGTCGACGGGCTGGTTACAGCTCGCCTTGATCGTGACGACTTCCGGGCTAATCGGCAGGCTGGGCGTCACGATGATGCGGGCGACGTCCAGACTTGATTTAACGACCTCTTTCGCCAGCCATAGCCAGTAGCCGATCAGGCGGCGGCCAAACTGCAGTGCGAACATCTCGGTCTGGAAATACTCCATGCGGTGCTTGATGTAGATCGTCAGGACGCACGAGAAGAGACCGAGCCCGAGTAGTAGCGGCTTGTAGAGCCCGGACCACAGCAACCAGGCCGCGACGAGCGGGATCAGCAACACCAGCATCCGGGTGATTGTTCGAGGGGTCGAGCTCATGGGTTCGATTTAGTTGTCGTCAATCGGGCTGCAGGGGTACTCGCGACGCAGCGTCGAGAACACGGCGTCACGGGCAAGCAGGTCCTTATCGAGGACTTTGCGATTAGCCAGATCGGCGACGACCTTCTCGACGACCTCTTCCAGTGAATCCGGCTCACCGAGGCAGAAGTCGGCATAAACGGTCGGGCCACGGCGGTTTACGCGGCTGCCGATACGGCTGCGGATGGCCCGTTTCGCAAACGTCTCGTCTTTTTCGAGTTCCGATGTAATGTTTTCCAGGACGCGCGCGTCGGTTGCGACGGCGCCATCGATGAAGCCCTGCACATAGCGAACGCAGAAGATGGCGTCCTTGCCTTCGGGGTCGTCATGGTAGAGAGCGCAGTGCTCGGCGAGTTCAGGAGTAGAAAGAGGCTCCACGCTCCCCGCCTGCTCGGCTAGCAATAACAGCGCAAATGCGCTGATCAGAAGTGTCCTCGTATTCATCGTGATTTCTCCGACTAGTGATTCGTGGTCGGCTGACCGTGGAGAATGGTCTCCAGTAACTCGCCGACTGTGCAGTGTTCTTCGATGGCGTGACGCAAATGTGCCTTCCTGTTGATCACGTAGTGATTGCGTCTGCCTTCCTTGGCGCGCTCAATGACGCCGGCTTCCTCCAGCTCTCCCACGAGTCGAAATGCGGTTCGCTCCGTTATGCCGACCCGGTCAGCGACGTCACGAAGTCGTGCGTCGGGGTTGTCGGCAAGGCAAATGAGCACGTGCGCGTAGTTGCTGAGGAATGTCCAGTTATGCGGTGTATCTGTCACAGGAACGGTTCTCCCGATTTCGGCGCGAGATGCATAAAGTATGACAAAGTTCACCTGAAATCAATAACAGGTTATAAAAAACAGGTAAAAACTTTCATGTTTCTAAACGTAACGGTTACGCGGGCGGCGGAGCGCAAATGAGAAAATGGCGGCCATGACTGATGGACATCCCAAGCTGACCGGCCTTTACCGCTTTACATCGCTCGCCCGTCCTGTCGACCCGGCGTACCTGACGAATAAGGCGCTACTGATCCTGCTGCCGATACTGGCGACCGTAAGTGCCGGCATGGCTTCGCTGATGGATTCGGGCAGCGGGCCTTTGTCGGCCGCGTTCAGTGGTGCGTTGGTCGCGTTTGTGGCGTGGGCGCTGACCCGTGAGCTCGCACCAGATTACAACGATGTCGCTTTCGTGGCATTGGCATTTGCGTGGGCCGCGAACGTCGCTCTGGACATGCACCAGGTCGTGCTTGCGTTCGTCGCGTTGCTTCTCGTGCGGCTGGTCAATCGATCGACAGGGCTTCCCTTTCGGCCGTTCGATACACTCAGCGTGTTCGGTTTATGTCTGTTTGCCGCAGTAAACACAGAACAGCCACTGATTCTCCTGGTCGCGTCACTGGCATTCGCCCTCGATGCCATTCTCGACAAACCGTTGCGCGTTCATTACGTGGCATCGCTGGGAAGTCTGGCGGCAGTCATCTGGCTGCAGCAATTCAATTACGATCTTATTGCTGCGGACCTGACTGTTCGAGACTGGTCGTTGCTCGGCGCCAGCGCGCTCGGACTCGGTTTCGTCATTCTCGCGAGTCCAGTGCCCGTGTCCTACTGCGACACGTCGCCAGACCGGCTCGATCGCATGCGCGTCAACGGTGGATTGATCGTCGGTTGGTTACTCGCGATACAGACTGTGATCACAAACGGCCCTTCCGCCTGGCTCGAAACGCCGATCTGGGTGTGCGTAATCGCTGTGCTGCTTTCCGGCGTCCGAGCAGCGGTTGTCGGACAAAGATAGCCGGACTGACAGCTATTTGATGGGCTCGTCGGAGTAGATAGCGACTTTGGCCGGCATGGCTGAAGACATTACGCCGCGCTTGAGATTCGCGGTCGTCATCACGAAGACGACATTGCCGGCAGGGTCGAGCGCGATAGTTCCTCCAGTGCCGCCTTCGGGCAGCAGCATTTCTATGAGCAGCTGGCGCGAGGCGTCTTCGAGCGATTCGCCGGCAAACTCGACGCGGGCGCAGATGTCCCGAGCGACGGTCCAGCGCATGAAGTACTCGCCATGACCGGTGGCGGATACCGCGCAGGAGGAGTTCGACGCGTACGTGCCCGCGCCGATGATCGGCGTGTCGCCAATTCGACCGTAACGCTTGTTGGTCCGCCCACCGGTGGATGTACCCGCCGAAATATTTCCGTCGCGATCGAGTACCACGGCGCCAACGGTGCCATAGGTAGCTTCATCGTACGGGTTCGCAACAGTTTCGGCCTCAGGGTTCTTGGCGCGCTGCTTCATGAGTGCCTCGCGCCGGCTCTCCGTCACGAAATACAGCGGATCGGCCATCTCGAGCCCCGCCTCGGCGGCGAACCAGTCAGCGCCTTCGCCGTGCAGCATGACGTTTTGCGTCTGTTCCATTACCGCTCGCGCCGCGGCAATGGGGTTCTTGATTCGCGAGCTTCCGGCAATGCCCCCCGCCTTCAAGTCGTTGCCCTGCATGATCGATGCATCGTGACGAGCCTGGCCGTGCTCGTCGAGCGCCGCACCGCGCCCTGCATT
>JASJCM010000029.1 GCA_030065985.1 Woeseiaceae bacterium
GACGCCGACGGCAACATGATCTTCGACCAGGTCAGCGACCAGAAGTATCACGAATACATTCGTGAAGAGGTTCGCAACTGGAGCTACATGAAGTTCCCGTACCTGACCGAGCTCGGCAAGGAGAACGGCTGGTATCGTGTTGGACCGCTCGCCCGTGTCAACAATTGCGACTACATCGACTCGCCAATGGCCGAAGAAGAGCGTCTGCTCTTCAAGGATCATGGCAATGGCGGCATGCTGCACGCGCCGCTCGCCTATCACTGGGCGCGCATGATCGAATTGCTGCACTGCGCCGAGAAGATTCGCGAATTGCTGGACGACCCCGAGATTCTCGGTACCGACCTGATCAATCGCGAGCAGAAACGCAATAGCTTCGGCATCGGCGTGATCGAAGCAACGCGTGGCACACTGTTCCACCACTACGAAGTCGATGAGAACGACCTCGTTCGCAAGGCCAATCTGATCGTCTCAACGACCAACAACAACCAGGCCATGAACGAGTCGATTCGTCGCGTGGCGACCGATCACTTGAGCGGCAAGGAACTCACCGAACCGCTGCTCAACAACATCGAAGTCGCCATTCGCGCTTACGATCCATGCCTGTCCTGCGCAACCCACGCGGTCGGCAAGATGCCGCTCGTGGTCGAGCTGCGCAACAGCGGCGGCGAACTCGTCGATCGCCTGCAGAAAAACAGCGATGGGAAATTCGACTGACTCGTCGCTGATCGTCTTCGCGTGGGGTAACGAAAGCCGCGGCGACGACGGTATTGGTCCATTCCTGGCCCGGCGGCTGCTCGAACTCGAGCGCCCCGGGCTGGTCGTTATCGAAGACCACCAACTCAATATCGAGCACATAACCGATTTCGACGGCGACACACCGTTGTTGTTTATCGATGCGAGCGTCTCGATCGACGCAGGCATCATGCTGGAAGCGATTGAGGCCAGCGGCGACGGCAATTTCTCGACGCACGCGATTTCGCCGCAGGCGCTGCTCAACGTCTACCGCGAGACATCCAGCAGCGACGTGCCGCCCGCCTACCTGTTGCACGTGGCCGGCAAATCGTTTGGTCTCGGCGAGAGCCTGGGCGAGACGGGACGTGCTGCGGCGGAGTCCGCCTGGAAGTTTCTCAAGAACCTTTTGGACAAGCCGGCCGCCGAATGGCGCGCGACGCTCTCAGCCAGCGTCGCGTAGCAGGATGACCTGGTACTCCGACATGTGAACCGTCCAGCCATTGGCGGTGAGGCGCTCAATTACGAGCTTGCCCTTGCCGCCATTCGGCATGTCGCAATCGTCAATCAGGATAACCGTGCCGTCGTGCAGGCACCCCTCAATCGCCTCGATTTCCTTGAGGTGATGTGCCTGGCTTGCCTGCTGAATCGACGTGTCGGTCTTATGGTAGTCGTAGCTGTCGAGATACAGGAAATCGACAGCGTCGGTAAAGTCGGCGAGGTAAGCGACCGAATCCGACGTAACGAGCGTGACGTGATCGCCAAGCTCCATCGCGTTGACCGCCTCTCCGGCTTTCGCCGTAGCTTCCGGGTCGATGTCGACCGAGTACAGGTGCGCATCGTTTTGCGTGGACCAGAGCCCGAAGACGATCGTCGACGCGCCATCGCCCTTGGATTTCTCCAGACCCATGCGCGCAACACCGGTCTCGACAAGCACTTTGGCGCCTCGCTCATCGAGCAGGCGCAACACCTCGCGCAGCGTATCGCGACGCTTGCCAAAGTTATATTTGCGCGGCAGTAGCGGAGTCAGCGTCTTGTAGCGGACGATCTTGCGAATGAGCGCGGCAACGACAAGCACCACGACCAGGGCGATAACGAACTTCATGGGCCGCTACTTTACTCTCATGGCGCCCCTTTCGCGAAATCTTTGTTGGCCCGCTAGGCCGCGCTTCGCCTGACTATCCCGCATTCGTGCAGGGCAGACTCGAGCTGGCTCCAGCGCTGCTCCAGGGTTCCTGTATAGCCGATCGAAATGCGCAGCAACCCGGCAGAGATGCCTGCGGCGGACTTCTCGTCGTCGCTAAGCTCGCTTGACGTGCTCGAACCGGAGCACGACATCAACGTATCGAAGTAGCCAAGGCTGACGGCCATGTAGCCGAATCGCTCCTTGTTCTGCAGGCAATCCATCAGGCGATTGGCGCGCTCCTCGCTGCCGAGATCGAGCGTGAAGACGCCGCCGTAACCGTAGTCGGCGCAATGCAACTCCGCGAACCGTGCGTGGTCCGGGTGACTCGCGAGGCCCGGATACTCGACCTTGAGCCCAAGATCCTGCAAGCGCTGCGCAACGGCCAGCGCGCGTTCGCCATGCGCTGTCATGCGCAGTGGCAGATGCGGAATGCGCAGGCTGATCGCCGCGGCGACGTTCGGGTCCATCGTCGGACCGAGCAACATCAGTGGCCCCATGTGCAGGTCCATCAGGTCACCGATGAACTCTTCAGTACCGCAGATAGCGCCCGCGATGATGTCCGAGGCGCCGCTGATGAACTTGGTAATGCTGTGCACGACGATATCCGCGCCCAGTGCGGCCGGTCTCAGGATCAACGGCGTGAACGTGTTATCGACGACCAGCGGAATTCCGCGTTGCTTCGCCAGGTCACCGAGCGCCGGGAAATCGGCCAGCCGCAGGGTGGGATTGGCAATACTTTCCGTGTAGATGAGCTTCGTTTTGTCGGTGATCGCGTCGCGCACCGCATCGATGTCCGTGATGTCGACGAAGCGCGTCCGGATACCGCACTTGGCAGGCAGGAAATCGTTGAGCAGTGCGAAGCTGCCACCGTAGACCGCATTGGATGCAACGACCTCGTCGCCGGCGTTGCACAGGCACAGCACAACGGCTGAAATTGCGCCCATGCCGCTTGCCGTGCAGTACGCCGCTTCTGTACCCGCCAGTGCCGCCATCTGTCGGCCGAGGTTGTAGACGGTGGGGTTGAAATGACGTCCATACAGGTAACAACCCCTGTCGGGGCCGGCCCTGCCCTCGAACATCGCTGGCATCGTTTCAGGGTCGATGACGGTAAACGTCGAACTCGCCTCGACGGACATGTTGACGCCGCCGTGCTCACCGAACTCATGGCGAAGGTGAGCGAGATCTTCGATAGGGTTTCTTGCGGTCATGCATGGTCTCCCGGGTACTCAGGGAGATCTACGCACCTTTCTTGAGGACCAGAAGATTTCCCAAAAGTACCAGTGATGTGCCTGTCACGATCGTCACGTCCAGCTCCAGCCCCTCGAACGCCAGCGACAAGGCCAGTGCGACCACCGGAAACATCACGGTCGCGTAGCCCGCCTTGTGAGCGCCGATGCGCCCAAGCAGCGTCAGGTAGGCGCCAAACGCAACTACCGACCCAAATAGTGCCAAATAGGCCAGAGAGGATATGTACGTAAATGTCGCGTCAAACGTGAACTCATGGCCGCCGGCCACCGCAACGATGGCTGTGAGGACGGCGCCATAGAACATGCCCCAGGTGTTTGCCTCGACCACCGGCAAAGCCCGCTTCTGGGCGGCCTGGGAGACCATGTTGCCGCAGGAAGCAGAAAACGCGCCGGCCAGAGCCAGCAGCGAGCCATAGAAAACGCCGTCACTGAGCGACGCCACCTCAATCTGTGGGGCGAACAGGACCACGATTCCGGCAATGCCGAGAAATGCGCCTGACAGGACCCGCGGTGTGGTACGGATTCCGAATACGACCCGGGCCAGGATGATGTTGATCCAGAGCATTGTCGAGAACGCGATTGCCGCCATGGCCGACGTGATGTGCTCCTGCGCCCGGTACGCGAAAATGTAATTCAGGCAGAAAAGCAGCAGGCCGAGCGCTACGAACAGATAATGATCTTTTACTTTAAAAGAAAGCGATAACCCTTTTATTTTACAGTATAAATAAAGAATCACAGACGCGGCGAGATAGCGATAGACGATCGATACCTCCGGCTCCACGACGCCAAGCTGGTATTCGATGGCCAGCCAGGTGGAGCCCCAGATCAGGACCGTCAGAACGTACAGTGCTGTGTTACTCATCAGGCCACGCACTTCGCCTCGAGGTGCGCAGCCAGTCCGCCGGCTCGGGCACGCTCAAAGAACGGCGCCAGAAAATCCATCCGCCCGTCAGCGCTCTTTTCCGCGGCGTCCGGTAGCGCTTTCACCACACCCATGATGGCCGCCTCCCGAGCCACGACCGCATCGACCGCGATACCAAGGTCCAGACCCTTGATGCAGTAGCCTCGATACAGGCGGCTCGTAACCCGCCGAATCGGCAGGCTTGGATCGGGGTCTGCGTAGCGCGCATTGACGAAACCTGACAGATCGAAATCATAAGGAACAATGTAGTTGCGGCCCTCTTTGTGCAGCAGCATCCCGTTGTGACAACAGGTTTCTTCGTCTTCGGCCGTCACGAGCGACCAGTCGGAATTCGCGATCAGGTAGTGGAAGACAAACACCAGCGCCGCCTGATCTGTCGCCAACCGCGACTTAACGATGTGCGGCACCTCGTGCTCAACCGCCTGCATTCGGCTCGCCACGAGATCGATCGGCTCCAGCGCGAAGGCGTACCGCACCAGCGACGCCTTGCCGGGCTTGGCCGTATCCACATAATGAATACGCATCAGGCGAACGCGATGGCTAAACTCTGACAGTAGGGAGAACATACGGTAGGTCGCATACTCCTCGAACAGGTTTGCGTCGTAGTGGTCGGCGTCGCGACAATGCGTGACGAGCTTGACCTTGTCGAGACCAGCGAACGGCCCGCCGCTTACGCCATCGTGCCCAAAGTTCAGCCGCAGCGGCGGGAAGCGACACTGTTCAACCCTGCTTTTGCCGCGCACACGCACGTCGACTGGCCAGGCCTCGCCGTCGACCACGATTGTGAATAGACGTTCCGCACGCTTGCGTTTGTCACGGACGGTGCTGGCAATCGGGCCGCGCAGCTCCACCTCGAGAACGTCATCGGACGCAAACAGCGGTGTCGCCAATGCCGCGTTGCTACAACACAGCAACAGAAAAATCTGAGAACAAGCGACGAGAAGCAGGGTTCGCATGGCGTGCATAATACCCTTATGCAACAAGGACTTCTCATCCTGCCAATTGTAGTGCCGGTGATCTTCTGGGCGGCCTACCACTACCATAAGGACCGGCATCTACCGGAGCCTCCGGGAAACCTGTTGCTGTGTTTCCTGCTCGGCATCGCGGCAGCAGCCCTGTCCAAGGCGATGTATCTCGGCCTCGAACCGCTGGGGCTCAGAATCGATGCGGTGGGGATTGCTCAGGAAGATGGCCTTGCCCTGTTCGCTTACGCGATGCTGGCTATCGGACCGATCGAGGAACTGGCCAAGCTGCTGCCATTCCTGCTCGTCGTGCTGCGGTTTCGCGCCTTTGACGAGCCTCTCGACGGGATCATCTACGCGTCATTCATCGCCCTGGGTTACGCAGCGGTCGAGAATTACCACTACCTGGATTTCCTGACGGGCCTCGAGTCTGCTGCGCGCGGCTTCGCCGGGCCCGTCATCCACATCCTGTTCGCATCGATCTGGGCCCACTGGATTACCCGCGCCTGGCTCCGGAAAGATCCGATTACGCGCCCCGCCGTTCTGGGGTTCCTGATCGCCGCCGGCCTGCATGGCCTCTACGACTTCCTGGTGCTCCGGCACCCTGTCGCGGCGTTGCCGGTTGCGGCAGCGATGATCGTGGGAATCTGGATATGGCGGTTACGCCTCATGCACAGACTGCATGAGGACGCTGTGCGCAATTCGGAGCGCTGATCTAACCGCGGTTATAAGGATTGTTGTTATCGGGTTGGACGGCAGGCTCTTCGAGGCTCAGCTCGAGCGACTCGCCCGTATTCTGGATCAATTCGGCGCAGCGGCGCTGAATATCGGCCAGTTTCAGGGAGACATTCGACTCCGAAAGCGGTATCTCGTTGAAATCCTTTTGCATCTCTAAGTCCATTCGCAAACCTGTCTCCAATTGGCGACAGCTCTTATGTGTCGCAGTATAGAGACAGGGGTTTGGCCAAAGTGTGAACGGCGTCACACTAAATTTTCGGGAAAATGGCTTTTTGGCCGCCTTATGTCGAATTGGACGCCGAGAGTCAGAATTTCAGCATCGCCGATCCCCACGTGAAGCCGGCCCCGAAGGCCGCCATCAGCAGGGTGTCGCCGCGCTTGATACGCCCGTCACGCACCGCAAGGTCCATCGCGAGCGGTATCGATGCCGCGGATGTATTGGCGTGCTCGTCGACGGTGGCGATGACGCGCTCCATCGGCATACCGAGTTTCTTCGCCGCCGCCGTGATGATGCGCATATTCGCCTGGTGGGGTATGAACCAGTCGATGTCCTCGAGGTGGCCGTCGAGGTCCGCCACGGTCTCACGCGCCATGCTGTCGAACGTTGCGACCGCGCGTTTGAAGACGGCGTTGCCGTTCATCTCGATAAAGGCACCCGCGGCGGCACTGGCATCAAACCCGAGCGAGACGCCGTTCTGGGTCTGCAGCAGGTCCTCAAACTCGCCGTTCGCGTGAATGTGTGTCGCCATGATGCCAGGCTCATCGCTGGTCTCGAGCACGGCAGCCCCTGCGCCGTCACCAAACAGCACGGCCGTCGTCCGGTCTTCCCAATTGGTGATACGCGACAAGGTCTCGACGCCGATAACCAGCGCTTTGCTCGCCCCGCCGGTTCTCAGGTAGCGGTTGGCATAGTCGAGGCCGTAGATGAAGCCGCTGCAGGCCGCGTTGATGTCAACGGCCGGGCAGCGCTTGGCGCCCAGCTGGCGCTGGATAATACAGGCCGTCGCCGGGATGACCTTGTCCGGCGTACACGTGCCGACCACGATCAGATCGAGCTCATCTGCCGTAACACCAGCCATCTCCATGGCGCGGCGTGCCGCCTCGAGTCCCAGCGAGCTCGTACTCTCATCATCAGCCGCGATATGCCGGCGCTTGATGCCGGTGCGCTCGCGGATCCATTCGTCCGAGGTATCCATCATTCCTTCGAGGTCCTTGTTGGTCAGGACCTTCTCGGGAAGGTAGCTGCCGATACCGGCGATGCGTGCATAGCTCATCAGGTGTCCCTCTTGAGCAACGCGGCGATTTCACGCAGCGTCGGGTAGTCAAACAGGTCGCTGATGTCGAGTTTGCCGGGATAGCGCTCGTCAATGGCCAGCACGACTTCGGTCAGCGTCAATGAACTTACACCGACTTCGAACAGGTTGTCATCCGCGCTGATCTTGCGATCCTTGGAGACATCACGGCAGATTCGCTCGAGTTCGGCGACGAGGGGGTCGTCATCGCAGGACTCGTCGGCATCCTCCTGCGGCGCCAGTTCGGCGAGCACGGCGTCAAATTCGCCGTCGAAATAGGCATCGAGCAGCTTCGCGCGCTGCACCTTGCCGCTCGTCGTCTTCGGTATACGAGCCACCGGGATCACAGTGTCGACATCGAGACTGGCGTGCTCGCCAACGATGTCCCGAACCTGGTCGATCAACGGCCGGAACGCCTCGGCATCCTGGCGGAACAGCACGAACGCGATCAGCTCCTCGGTCTGCCCTCCTTTCGGCGTGGCGCCGGCGACGACGACCTTGTTCAGATCAAGGTCCGGCAATTGAGCGATGATCTCCTCAATATCATGCGGGTAGTAGTTCTGCCCGTTGATGATGATGATGTCTTTCTGGCGACCCGTGATGACGAGAGCACCGTCGACAAAGACACCGCAGTCGCCCGTGCGCAGCCAGCCATCGGCAGTAAACAGTGCGCCTGTCGCCTCGGCATCGCCGTAGATCCGGTCAGTGACGCTGCCGCCATGCAGCTGGATGTGACCAATGTGGCCGTCGTCAAGCATCCGGTCCTCATCGTCTGCGATGCGGATCTCGACGTCGCGAATTGCACCGCCAACTTTGACGAAGCTGACGGCATCGCGCTCGCCTGGATCGATCGGTTCGTAAGTCGCGCCGATCTGCAGGCTGTGACGGTCCATGATGACCCGCTCGTACTCGGGCCCGAGCGGCGAGAACGACACGCCCACCGTCGCCTCGGCGAGGCCGTATACAGGCAGCATCGTATTGCGTTTGAGCCCGAGCGGCGCAAGCTCGGTCAGAAACTCCTCGCAGAGCTCCCACGAAATCGGCTCAGCCCCATTGATAATGCGCTTTACGCAGGACAGGTCGGCACCCGGCAGGCCCTTGCGCTGAAAGAGCTTGAGGAAGTGCTTGTAGCCAAAGTTGGGCGAGCACAGCTGGGTTGCGCGCAGCTTACTGGCCTTGCTCATCCACAACAACGGTCGGCGTACAAAGACATTGGTATCCATAACGGCGTGATTCATTCCCGCAGCCATCACGGCGAGGTGAAAGCCAATCAGGCCCATGTCATGGGTTAGCGGCATCCAGCTCAGGGCCTGGTCGTCGTCGCGCCAGTCGAAGCCTTCGACAATGGCCCGGATATTCACACACAGGTTCTGATGCGTCAGAACCACGCCTTTCGGGTCGCTCGTCGATCCGGACGAATATTGTATGAAACCAACGTCGTCGGCCTTGGCGTCATGAACCTCACCGTGCGCACCGGGTTCGACATCACTCATCAGCACGGCATGCTCCTCAAGCAGCGCGTGGACATCGTCAAGCTCACGCTCCTTGGCGAAGTCGATGAGCCGTTGGAGCAGATCCATTTCCGTGAACAGCGTCGGGTGCTCCAGCTGCGACAGGATGCGGAACAGCTTGAGCTTGTGTTCGTCGCTGATACCAACAGCGACCGGCACCGGAACAATACCGCCAAGCACGGCAGCCCAGAACGCGATTACGAAGCTCTTGTTCGACTTGCTGAAGATGATCAGCTCGTCGCCCGGTTTCATGCCGCGCGCCTGCAACGAGCCAAGCAGCGCGAGCGCAGCTTCCCAGAGCTCGGCGAAACGCAGCGCACTTTCGTCCTTTTCACCGTCAATGAAACGGATCTCCCGATCGTGATCCTTGAGATCCTCGAACAGGTCTAGCAGGGTGTCGTAGAGCTTCATGGGGTCCTATCGTTCTTCGGGTTGCACGAAAATATCGCGAGCAGAGCGCAGGTTGATCGCGAGCTCAAGCCCTGGGGGTGTTTCGTCGACGAGACGCATGCGAAACCGGGGCAGCAACAACCCAAGGTGCACCTTCATCTCGAGAAACGAGAAGTACTCGCCCAGACAGCGGCGCGGTCCGAGTGAGAACGGAAAATACGGTCGGTCTTTCTTCGGCGTGTCTGTCGGTGCGAAGCGCTCCGGGTCGAAGCGGTCCGGGTCCGGCCAGTAGTGCTCGGTCCGATGCAGAATGTATGGCGACAGATAGATGTCGGTCCCCGTCGGAACGTCGTAGTCGTCGAGCTCATCTTCAGCATGCGACCGGCGCGTGAACAGCCAGACCGGCGGGTACAGGCGCAAGGTCTCTTCGAGCGCCTGCTGCGTGTACTGCATCGCGGTGAGGTTCTCAGCGGTAATCGCAGACACATTGGGCACGATGCTCTCGGCCTCGGCGATAAGCTTCTGTTCCACCTCGGGGTGCTTGGCGATCAGGTACCAGACCCAGTTGAGCGTATTGGCCGACGTTTCGAAGCCGGCGACGATCAGGGTCATAAGCTCGTCGAGCAGCTCGCCATCCGAAAACGGATTGCCCTGCTTGTCCGTTGCATCCAGGTACATCGCCAGGAAATCGAAGTGCTGGCTACCGCGCCCCGCGCGCCGGTCCTCGATAATGCTCGTCAACAGCTCCCGCAGATGGCGAACCTTCATGACGACAGACAGATCACGCGTCGAATCGCGGCTCAGGAACGCGAACGGGTTGTCGCCCTGCGTAACGATCCGCGTCTCGTAGTCGTCGCCGAAAATACTGATCAGGATGAGCTCGAGCGCAAAGTCGCAGGTCTCTTCCGTGATGTTCAGCGTCTCGCCATTGCGTGCAGCTTCCGCCCAGCGAACCGCGCGACGATCCGAACACTCCACCATGACCGTCATCAGCCGGTGCACATTCTGTCGACTGAAAGCCGGCTGGATCATCGTTCGCGAACGGCGCCAGACATCCCCGTCACTGACGATCAGACCATTGCCGAGCAGCATCTTGACGCGTTCGAATCCCGGCCCTTTGTGGTACTTGCTGTGGCGGCGCGTCAGGATCCGGCGGACCTCGTGCGCATCGTTGACGAAATACGCGAGGCGGCCGTTGGGCTTGGTCAGGCTCACCATGTCGCCATAGTCGCCCTGCAGGCCCTGCAGCGTCGCGAGGGTCTCGGGATCGATGCCGAGCGTCACGGGCTGGTCCGGCCCGGGTGGCCTTCTGAATTCGGTTTGCGGCTGGGTCATGCGAAGAGCACTGGCGATGGCGCTGAAAATGCAGGCGCAATATTACATTGACCCGCGCAGATTCGATACTGCAAACTCCGCCACTTGAACGAACGATCCCCCAATCATTTCGACTCGATCGAGTCGCGACGCAGTACCTCCTCGCGGCGCCGGATGACGCCAGCCAGGCGGCTTTACTACTTCCTCGGCCTGCCGGTCCTGCGCGGCATCATACGATTGCTGACCTCGACCTACCGCTTTGAGGCCGTAATCGGCGAGGAGCACGTCAAACCCTTCGTCGACGATGAGCAGGTCTGTGCACCCTGCTACTGGCACCAGCACCACGTACTTGGCTCGACACTGATTCGCAGCTGGATCCGGCGGGGTTTCAAAGCCTGCTTCCTCGTCTCAGGATCCGTCGACGGTGACGTGCCCGAACGCATTGCCCGTTCCTGGGGCGCGGAAGTTATACGTGGCTCCGCGAACCAGAGCGGCGCCCTCGCCCTGCGCGACCAGCAGACGATGATGAAAAGCGGCTACTCGATCGTCACCACAGCCGACGGCCCCCGCGGGCCAAAATACGAATTCAAGGCTGGAACGGTTTTGATGGCGCGGATCGCCGGGGTACCGATGATTCCGATCGGCTGCGCGGCCGACCGCGCCTGGTACCTCAACCGCTGGGACGATTTCATGATCCCGAAGCCGTTCGCCCGTGTTGCCATTGCCATCGGTGAGCCGATCCCGGTGCCGCGGAAAATCGCACTGGACGATCTCGAGCCGGTTCGGGCGAACGTTCAGGCTGCAGTCATGTCCCTTATGAGAGACTCGGAACAAGCCTTGAACGTAGCCTGAGGAGGTAGCGGGTGAAAAACCTGTTTTGCATCAGCCTCATCCTGATAGTGAGCACGGTCTTCGGGACCGCGTTTGCGGGCGAACTGACGCCGCACAGAGCGCAATACAAAGTCAAAATCGCCGTCCTCTCGGGCAAGCTCAACACAGAGCTGCGAGAAGTCGATGGCGGCTACGCCGCGACGCATTCGATTCGCGCCACGGGCCTGTCGAGAATGGTTTCACGCGGCAAAATGCACGTCACGTCGGAGTTTTCCGCCGGACCGGAGGGAGTGCGGCCTGTTACGTTTCATGAGATCGATACGATCCGGGACGATCCCGAAACGCGCCTCGCTTTCGACTGGTCGACGAATGAAGTAAGCGGCACGGTCGGGACCGACGAAGTCACTCTGCAGCTCGAAGGTATCGCGCATGACAGCGTATCGATCCAGTACGCACTGATGCACGATCTGCTCTATGCCGAGCCGGCCGAGACCTATGTTTTGTTCGACGTCGACAAGATGCGCATCGCAGACGTCAAGGATGCGGGCGAGAAGACCGTCAAAACAAAAGCCGGCCAGTTCAAGGTCGTTGGCGTTTCGCACCAGCGCAAGGGCTCATCGCGCGTCACGACGATGTGGTGCGCACCGGACCTTGGCTACCTGCCCGTCATCATCGAGCAGCACCGTAAGGGCAAGCTGAATTTTCGGGCGACGCTGACCAGCTATACGCCCATCTGATCCGGCGCGTCAGCCGAACAGGATAGAAAGCTGCAGGACCAGCAGTATGCCTGCTGTCACCAGCGCGGCCGCAACCAGGCTCGCGCCCCATCGCGCCAACAGCGAGGCATTCGCTACACCGACTGTTACTGGCACAGCCGGTAACGCCGCAAGACACGCGAGCGGGTACACAACAATCGCCGTGCGCGGATAGCGGCTCGCCCAGCTCTTGAGCTCGGGATGCGCAGCCATTTCCTGAACGAGGTCATCGACCTGGCCTAACTCTCGCAGCGCCTGCTCATGCGCCGCATCGCGTCGCAGGCCGCGTTCTATTCCGGCTTCGACGAGGTCCTCGTAGTGGTCGCGCATTTCGCCGACCGTACGGCGCACATGTCGCGGAGCGATACCAGCATCGCTCAGGCGTTCTGCGAGGACGCGAAATTCCGGTTTATGCATGGCCAGGGCTCTCCAGTGCAGTGGCGATGCCGGTCTGGATGCGGTGCCAGTCCCCCTGCAACTTCGCCAGCCGGTCCCGCCCTTTTCTCGTCAATGCATAGTAAACGCGGGTGCGGCCGCCAACGGGTTTCCGCTTGGACTTGAGCGATCCGTTGCGCTCGAGGCTGTGGAGCACCGGGTAGATAACGCCTTCGCCGAGGGAAATCGCCTCACCCGTTACTTCACGAATCGAGCGAACCAGTTCATAGCCATACATTTCGCGCGTCTGGAGGAGCCGCAGAAGCAGCAACTCGGGAACGCCACTCATGAACGGAGGGTTACTTTTGGCCATCGATTGAGGATACCTCGAACCAAAAGGTATAACAAGACTTACTTTGCGGTTCTAGGTATGTAAACTATACCTAGTTATTCGAGGTATGAAACGCGATCCCCTGGGTGGTGGCTCCGAGGGAGGCCTTTCCTTCCCGCCGGGCTGACCGACGAGCCACTACCCGCTTAACTTCGATCAAACACCTGCTCTATCGAGAACTCCTCGAACTCTCCCTTGATCACCGCAATGCGACGCAACAGCGTCGCTCCCTCGTTCCCCAGCGACCAGGACTCGACGAGGCGCACACCTTGCTCGTCCATCGTTTCGACCACAAACGCCTCGCCGTCCCATCCGGACACGCGCTGGGCCTCGATCGGGCCTACGGACACGATCCGGTTCTCACCGAAGGTGTATTCCTCAACCACGGCGCGATCGAAGCTAACAAACAGACCATAGTCGGTCTGCGTGATGCGGATCGCCCGACCGGTTTCGAGAAACACCGTGACCGCAGTGCCTTTCGACCGCTTTGGTCGTTGTTGCTGCGGCTGACGCTGCTGAGTGCGTTTGGGAATCCAGATAGGTTCCTCGCCGTCCGCCAGGGGTGGGCGCGACGCTCTTTCGCCGCCCCGCAGCGTCCAGTCTCCCGAGAGATCGACAGCGGCCGTGTTTGCGGGACTTTTGCTCTCCAGCGGTGGCGCCGATGAGCAGCCAGCCAGAAGTGCGGCCGACAGAATGAATGAAGTCGTGATCCTGAGCATGCGCGTAGTGTTCCACAGAACCATGTCAGCGCCTACCGGGAACCAACGGGATCCAGGACACGCTCAACGCCATCGAGCCCCAGCCAGGTTGCCAGCGCCTCGAGTTCGGCACGAAGCGCGTCCGAGGTGGCGGCCCGGTCGACGTCTGGCTCGAAATGCAGGTTAGGAACAAGCAGCCGGCCGGCCTTGCGGTCTGCCTTGAGATCGACGCGAGCGACGATGCGATCACCGACACGAAACGGCAGGACGTAATAACCCCAGCGACGTTTCGCCGCAGGCACATAGATCTCGATGCGGTACTCGAAATCGAAGATGCGTTGCGCCCTTGGTCGATACCAGACGACCGGGTCAAACGGCGACAGCAGCGACGCGCCGGTGATCTCTCGTGGGATGCTTGCGCCGCTCCACAGGTATCCCTGGTCGCACCAACCCTCAACGCGGACCGGCGTCAGCGCGCCCTCATCGACAAGCTCTTGCAGCCGCGGCGCAGTATCGCGGGGCGACATCCGGTAGTAGTCCGCCAGGTCCTGCAGTGTCGCCACGCCGAGCGATGCCGCTGATTGGCGTAACAATGTCCGACGCGCCTCGTGTTCGCTGACCGCAGCCTCGCGGTGCTCCGCGTCGATCAACCGCTCGGGCAAATCGTAGACGCGCTGAAAATTGCTCAGCCTGCGTCGCACACCGAGCATGCCGCGGCCGAAATGGTGTTCCAGCGCCCAGCGCTGCACCGGACGATGCCATTCTCCGGGCTTGCGTTTGGGCCCGGCCGCTGCGGGGACATCGTTTGCGGTCACCGCGCCGTCCGATCGAACCTGTTCAAGAATTTCGCGAAGGTATCCCTCCGGATCCGGTAGGGTCCGCAGGGGATTTCGTTTCCACGGCTGCCAGGCGCGGCGCCGATACTCGAGAAGCGGCCAGTCACTGGCCCGCACAATGGATGCCTCGTGCGCCCATTGCTCGGTGAATTCGCGCGAGTCATAAAGAAAGCGCTCGCACTTCTGGCGGTCATACGCGCCCAGACGAGACCACAGGATCAGGAACTGAGCTGGCAGCAATACGTTGACGAAGTCGAGCTGCAGAACCCCAACGGCCTGAAGCACGCGACGAAAATGCCTGACATCATTTGGCGACGTCGGACGTGAGCGATCGAAACCCTGTGCGGCCAGGGCGATGCGCCTTGCCTCGCTGGCTGAAATGCTGGTCCGACGCGCGGGCACTCGTCCTGCTCGAAGAAACTAGTCGCCGACGATGGCGTCAGCTTCGATTTCGACGAGCATGTCGGGCCCAATCAGTGCCGTCACCTCAACCATCGTCGTTGCCGGCCGGATCTCCCCAAAAGCTTCGCCGTGGGCCCGACCGATGGCCTCCCATTGACTGATGTCCGTCACGAACATGCGCGTACGCACGACATCAGCGAGCTCTGCGCCTACCTCGACAAGCGCCTTCTCGATAATCTCGATGCAGCGCTTCGCTTGCGCATAGGCATCACCCACGCCGACAACCTCGCCGTCGTCACCGACGGGCGCTGTGCCCGAGACCGCAACCTGAGAGCCAACGCGAACGGCCCGACAGTAACCGACCTGGCTTTCCCAAGGTGCCCCACTTTGAATGCGTACTCGTTCCAAGTTATAAAATACTCTAATTTATTGACTTTTATTATTGATTTAAAACGATTTTCTTTGGCTCATTTGGCGCGTACGTGAGCCAAATTACGGACCCGAGCATGTACAGAACCGCACCGACCAGCACGGCGCCCGAGACGAGCCTCCCGACCTGCTGCAGGTACAGAATGACGATCGGCACGATAATCAGCAGCCGCATGATCTCAAACTTGCGAGCGGTCTCGCGCCCTTCGTTGAGAAAGCCCAGGGTCAACAGCAGGGTCCACAGCGCCACACAAGGCACGATGACGCTCTCCCCTTTCGCGTAGAGATCGCCGATCCACAGAACGATAAGAATGGCCACGATGAACTGGGCAATCGCATAGCGACGAATGCTCGCCGGTACCACAGGATTGAATTTGTGGAACCGGGCAAGGTCCGTGCGCTGCTTCGGATAGTCTGCCTCCACGTCCTCGGGACGCCAGCCGGTACGACGGAACCAGATGCCGAACTTGTCCCGCCAGCGTTTGGCCTTGCGCGCATCAAACAACAAGTAGTCGTATACCTGCAGGTTTGCCCAGAACGGGTTCCAGCTCGCCAGCGGTTTGCGCACCCCGAAGACCACGGGATCGTCAACGTGCTCGGGCTCGTAGGTCCCGAACAGCCGATCCCAGATGATGAACATGCCGCCATAGTTCTTGTCGATGTAGCGCTCGTTCTGGGCATGATGCACGCGATGGTGCGACGGCGTCATCAGCACAGCCTCGAGCGGACCGATCTTGCGGATATGCTGGGTATGCACCCAGAACTGGTAAATCAGGTTGACGGCATTGACCGCCAGCAGAACCTCGAGCGGGAAACCAGCCACAAACAGCGGCAGGTAAAAGATCCAGCCAAAGAGGAAGCCGGTGCTCGTCTGCCGCAGCGCCGTAGACAGGTTGTAGTCCTCACTCTGGTGATGAACGGCATGTGCGGCCCAGAGAATCGATATCTCATGGCTGAAGCGGTGGAACCAGTAATACATGAAGTCCCAGGCAACCGCGGCGAGTATCCAGAGACCGATACCGCGCAGTGACAAATCGAACCAGGCCAGGGGCATGTCGATCAACGCAAAGTTCTGCATGACGAAGCCCCACGCAAGCAGCGGCAGGAACTTTGTGAAGTACCCTATCGTCGTATCCAGCATGCCTGCGCTGATGCTGTTGATCGCGTCGTTTGGCCGATAATGGTGTGTAGCGCGCCGCCGGTCGACGATCAGTTCGACGATAATGGCCAGCAAGAAGAACGGCACGGCTAGGGCAATCAGGTCCATACGTGGAGTTTACGGTAAGCTGCACGGCGTAAGAAACAGCAATGCAGAAGCGAGCCAGACAATTATCAACCGTCGCGAAATAGAGATCCTGATCGCCGCGCTCGAGACGCTGGATGCGGGCTATCGCGACATGCCTGATTTCAACCCCGAGTTCGACGTCGAAAAAGTCCAGGACGTACTGGTCGAAACGGCGACGCGGATGCATGACAACTACCCGTATTACCATCCGCAGTACGCCGGGCAGATGCTCAAACCGCCCCACGCCGTGGCCAGGCTCGCTTACGCGATGTCGCTGTGGGTAAACCCGAACAATCACGCTCTCGACGGGGGGCGCGCGAGTTCGGCGATGGAAAAGGAGTGCATCGTCGACCTCGGCCGCATGTTCGGTTGGGACAGTCCGCTTGGCCATCTTGCCGGCGGCGGCACGATGGCGAATCTCGAAGCCCTGTGGGTCGCTGGGCGCCTGCACCCCGGGAAACGCGTGATCGCATCGGAGCAGGCGCACTACACGCACAGCCGCATTACTGAGGTACTCGGCATTCCGTTCACAGCGGTACCCACCGACACTTACGGCCGCATGCGCGTGGACGAGGTCGAGCGGTTGCTGGACGAGGGAGATGTAGGCACGGTCGTCGTCACAGTCGGCAATACGGGCCTGGGCGCCGTTGACCCGGTTACCGAGATCATTGGGCTCCGTGAGACACATGAATTTCGCCTGCATGCCGACGCCGCATACGGAGGCTACTTCGGCCTTTGCAGCGCGCTCGATGCAGAGACACGAGCGCAGTACGGTGCCCTCACCCACGTTGACTCGATCGTGATCGATCCGCACAAGCATGGCCTGCAGCCGTACGGCTGTGGCTGCGTGCTGTTTCGGGACCCGTCCGTCGGCACGCTGTACAAACACGGTTCTCCGTACACTTATTTCAGCTCGGCCGATCTGCACTTGGGCGAGATCAGTCTTGAGTGTTCGCGGCCCGGCGCCTCAGCGGTCGCGCTCTGGGCGACGCAGAAGCTGCTGCCGCTTGAGCGGCATGGCGAATTCGCGCATGGTCTCGACCAGTCCCTGCGCGCCGCGCGGACGTTCTGGCACGACCTTCACAACAGCAGCACGTTCACACCACTGATGCCGCCCGAACTCGATATCGTCGTGTATGCGGTCAACTCGGATACCACGTCGCTGGCATCCCAGCGTGCTCGCGAAGTCTTCGAGAAGGCGGCCGAACGCGAACTCCACCTGGCCCTGATGGAATTACCGACTGATCTCGTACGCCACTACGCGCCGGATATCGAGGCAGACAGCGAAACGGTTACGTGCCTGCGTTCGGTGCTGATGAAGCCCGAGCACGAAGAGTGGGTCGAGCGGCTTACAGCGCTGCTCGAAGCGAGCGCACAATAGCGAACCCCAGGTAGAAACACGCAAATCCGCCGACGAGCGTGCTGAACAGGTAGGTGAACGAGTAAAACAGCTCGTTCCGCTGCAGCATCGTGTTCAGCTCCATGACCATCGTCGACAAGGTTGTGAAGCTGCCGCAGAAGCCTATAGCGAACAGAAGGCGGTACTGGTCGGGAATGATGCCGGCTTCGTTGAACCACGACGAGTGAGCGATCATGTGCGCGAGCATTCCCATGACGAGGCAGCCAAGCAGATTGGCGCCCAACGTCCCCCACGGGAACGTCACGTCGCGTTGCAGAAATACGTTCAGCGCAAAGCGCGCAACGGCACCGAGCGCACCGCCGATCGCGACGAAGAAATAGGACCAGAGAATCGTCTGCACGTCAGGCCGCGTTCACGCGCTCAAGCGCGTCGCGATACTCGCGCTCCATGTTCAACACGATCTCGCGTGCCGGCAGGACCGCATCGATATTGCCGACGCCCTGGCCTGCGCCCCAGATATCCTTCCAGACCTTGGCTTCGATTTCGCTGCCTTTACTGAAGTCCATGTCTTCCTTGCTGCCCTCGGCAAGGTTCTCGGGATCGAGGCCACTTTGCCGAATACTGCCGCCCAGGTAGTTGCCATGAATGCCGGTAAACAGAGACGAGTAAACGATATCTGCCGCCTTGCTGTCGACAACCATCTGCTTGTAATCCGGCAGCGCGTGACCTTCTTCACTGGCAATGAAACGAGTGCCGCTGTAAGCAAGATCCGCACCCATCGCCGTGGCGGCCAGCACATCGTCGCCGCGTGAGATACAACCGGACAGGATCAGGCAGCCATCGAACTCCTTGCGGATCTCGCCGATCAGGGCAAACGGGCTGAGCGGCCCGGCGTGACCACCAGCGCCGGCACACACGGCGATGAGACCATCCACACCCTGCTCGACAGCTTTGCGCGCATGGCGGATGCTGATGATGTCGTGAAATACGAGACCGCCGTAATCATGAACGGCCTTAACGATGTCGCGCGGCGGATTCAGGCTCGTAATGATGATCGGCACCTGCTCTTCGACACAGACTTCCATGTCCGCCATGAGGCGCTTGTTGCTCGGGTGCGCGATCTGGTTGACGGCAAATGGCGCGACCGGGTCGTCAGGATTTGCCTCGGCATGGGCTGCCGTTTCGTCCTTTATTTCCCGTATCCAGTCTACGAGCAATTCCTGCGGCCGCGCGTTCAGCGCCGGAAAGGATCCGACAATGCCCGCCTTGCACTGTGCTGCAACGAGCTTCGGATTCGACACAATGAACATCGGCGCGCCGATCAGTGGAAGTCGCAACTTGCCCTTGAGGGATTCGGGTAATGCCATTTAACGCTCCACCAGGAAACTCGCCGTACACTCGGCGATCAATGTGTTGTCGTCTTTGCGGCGAGCCTCCCCACGGAGGACCATGAGCCGCCCTTTGGTTTTTTCGGTCCAGCCACGCAGCAGCACGGTCTGCCCTGCGCGCAGCGGTTCCCGATAGCGAATCTCGCAACGCGCCGTGTGCGCGACGAGCCCGTTCTGGTAGGGAATATTACCTGTTACATCATCGAGCGCCGAGTAGATAATCCCGCCGTGCACGGTATCTTCCCAGCTCAGGTGATTTTCGTTCGGGGTGAATTCCGCGGTGCACGTGTCGCCATCGACGACGTAAGTGATCTGCAGGCCGATCGGGTTGTCCTTGCCGCAGGCAAAGCACATGCGCTCCGATGGATTGACCAGCTCAGTCAATGATTCAGGGAACCTGCCGATCGATCGTCAGCATTACCGAGTTGTTTTCGGCAGGCCGAACCAGCATCGAGCCAAACCAGTCACCCGACTGCGCCGCCGGGCCACCTGACAATGAGACCCTCGCAAGCAGCTCGATCTCGGCGAACATCGACAGGTTGCGGCCAGCGACCATCGACTGCGCATCGGTCAACGAGACCACAGCAGGCAGGTCAGTCAGCATGCGGCGGGCCACCGCGATCGGCGGTGAGGGTGCCGCGGGGTCACGGGCGATGATAAACACGCTGGCGTTCTGTGTGATGCTCGCCATCGCCTCCTCGGACAGCGAGATTCTCGCAGAGACGACCGCATCACCCGCTGGTTCAGAAGAGGCTGCAGCCGCGGCCACAGGAGCTGTAGGTGCCGCCTTCTCGCCGCGCCAGATTGCGATGTTCTCCTCGAGAATACTGCGAACTTCCGGCGGTGGATTCAGGCCCAGCAGGATTTCCCAGCGATCGGCCGCAATGTCTGTCTCACCACGGTTTGCTGCCGCAACACCCGAGTAGAACAACGCCGCCTGGTTGTTCGGGTCCAGAGCCAATGCGTTCTCGATGAGGCTGGCCGTGCGTCCTTCAATCGGTGACTCGTCGCGATTGATGATCGCGATTGCGAGGTCGACCATGGTCTGTGCGTTCTGCGCCCCTTCGAGTTCCATGATCTTTTCGTACGTGTCGGCGGCTGCTTCGTAGTTACGCATCGTCATGTACGTGCGACCGAGCATGCTCCAACCGCCGAGGTCATCCGGATTCTCGGCGAGCCGCGCCTCGAGGGACGTGATGACCTCATCCATCGGCGGCAGGTCACCGTTGTTCAGGCCGCTCCGGCCGGACGGGACACCAGGTTGTCCAACCCGATCGTAGAGCCCAGCCGACACGGCTACCGTAAAGACGATGATGCTCGCGACCAATGGCGACAAACGATGTTTGGACTTCCAGAGAGGCCAGGCAGCGAAACCGATCGCCAACAGGCACAGCAGGGCCAGAACAACCCAAAAGATCACTCGGTCTTTCCTTCTTCTACTTCATCTTCGAAAGGCAGCGATGCCCGATGCCGGACGACGCGCACTAGTCCGACCAGACCGATCAGCGCGAGCGCGAATGGCGCGATCCAGACCATCAGGGTCTTGCCCGACATGCGCGGCCGATACAGCACGAAGTCGCCGTAGCGAGTTACCAGGAAGTCCGCGATTTCCGCGTCGGAACTGCCGTCTTCAATCATGCGCGCGATCTGGCGCCGCAGATCCGTCGCGAGCGTGACGTTGGAGTCCTTGATGCTCTGGTTCTGGCACTGCAGGCAACGCACTTCCGAAATCAGGCGCTCGTAGCGTGCCTGCATTTCCGGGTCCTCGAAGGTCTCGCCCTGATCAATGGCCAGAGCCGGGACCGTCAACATCGCGGCGAGAATCGTAACGACAATGCGTTTCACGGGCTTGCCTCTTGCATGCGCGACAGGAACTCTCGCTCCCAGATCGCCGGGTCAAGTGGACCTAAATGCTTGTAGACGACCGTACCCTCCGGGTCGAGCAGGAAAGTCTCGGGCGCGCCGTAGACGCCCCAGTCCATACCGACGCGGTTATCCGGATCGAAGGCCGAAGCAATATAGGGATCACCGAGCCGGCCGAGCCAGCGAATCGCATCCGGCCGCGAGTCGCGCCAGTTAAGTCCATAGATCGGGATTGACTTACTCGCCGCAAGATCCATCAGGAAGCCATGCTCGGCCTGACACATGACGCACCAGGTCGCCCATACGTTCACAAGCGTGTACTTGCCGGCGAAATTGTCCGTGCCAATCACGACCTCGGGGTTCTTCAATGTCGGCAGCTCGAATTCCGGTGCCGGCTTGCCGATAAACGGCGACGGCAATGCGCGCGGATCGCCGTGCTGCAGCCCCATGACCAGGAACACGATAAGACCGATGACAATCACCAGCGGCAAGATAAAGCGGTTCACGCAGCTGCCTCCTGCGCCTTGGGGTCTTTGCGTTTCGCTGTCTCGCGCACGTTGACGCGATATCGCCGGTCGCTGATTGCGATCAGCCCGCCGAGGGCCATGATCAGGCAGCCAAGCCAGATGAAGCGGATGAGTGGTTTGTACTGGATCCGCACGCTCCACGCGTTGTTACCGAGCTGATCACCCAGGGCCACGAACAGGTCCTTGTCGAGACCGGCGCGAATGCCCGCTTCGGTCATCGGGCTCTTTTGCACGAGGTACTGGCGTTTCTGCGGCCTCACGGTGCCGACGTACTCGCCGTCCTTGCGGATTTCGACTTCCGCCTCGATGGCCGTGAAATTTGGCCCCGTGACGTTGTTCAGTCCACGCATCTCGAATTCGAATCCAGCCACCTCGGTGGACGCGCCTGGTGACAGCGCCCGGTCGGATTCAACGCCGAATGCCGATACGACTGTCACGCCCAGCACGAACAGGCCCATGCCGACGTGCGCCACGGACATTCCGAGTGCGGATCGCGTGATGCCCGCCGCACCTTTTTCACGGCGCAGCGAACGGATGATCGGCACAAGTGACGACACCACAATCCAGAAAGCCGCGATACAGCCGACCGCGAGCATCACGCTCATGCGGCCGTAGACAAAAAGCGGGACGACGATACCGAGCACGACGCCGATGATCGCCGGCAGCTTCAGGACATCGAGCCATGTACCGGTATTCTGAGTTCGCCACGCTGCATGCATGCCCATGCCGAGGAGAATGACCAACGGTACTGTTGGAATCAGGAACGCAAAATTGAACCAGGGTTCGCCGATCGAGATCTTGCCCCAGTCCATCATCTGGTAAATCAGCGGTGACAGCGTGCCGTACAGGACGATCGCAGTAGCGATGACGAGCAGAACGTTGTTCAGTAGCAGGAAAGTCTCGCGCGACAGCAGTGCAAACCCGACATCGGAATCCAGCGACGGGGCGCGCCAGGCATACAGCAGCAACGCACCGACCACGACGATCCCGAGGAATGCAAGGATGAAATAGCCGCGTTCAGGATCCGTTGCGAAGGCGTGTACCGACACGAGGATGCCCGAGCGCACCAGGAACGTACCCAGCAGGCTCAGTGAGAACGCTGTAATCGCGAGCAATAGCGTCCAGCTCTTGAACAGGCCACGTTTCTCGGTCACGGCGAGTGAGTGCATCAATGCCGTTCCGATGAGCCACGGCATGAATGAGGCATTCTCGACCGCATCCCAGAACCACCAGCCGCCCCAACCGAGCTCGTAGTACGCCCACCAGCTGCCGAGCGCGATACCGAGCGTCAGGAACAGCCACGCAAGGGTCGTCCAGGGTCGTGTCCATTTGGCCCACGTTCGATCCAGGTCGCCGCTCAGCATTGCCGCGATCGCGAAGGCAAACGCGACCGAGAAGCCCACGTAGCCGATGTACAGGAGCGGCGGGTGAATGGCGAGACCGGGATCCTGCAACAGCGGATTGAGATCCGCGCCATCGGCCGCTGCCGGCACGAGCCGCTCAAACGGATTCGAGGTCAGGATCATGAAGGCCAGGAAGCCAATCGAGAGAAAGCCGAGTACGCCAATAACACGCGCGGCGAAGGCATCCGGCACTCCGGAGCTGAAGCGCGCTACCGCGAGCGTCCATCCCGCGAGGATCAGGACCCACATGAGCAGCGAACCTTCATGTGCGCCCCACACTGCCGAGACTTTGTAAAGCGTTGGCAGTGACAGCTGCGAGTGGTTCGCAACGTAGAGGACCGAGAAATCATCTGTCAGGAATGCGTACGTCAGGCAGCCGAACGCGATAGCGACAAACACAAACTGTCCGGTCGCCGCCGATCGCGCCACGCCCATCATTGCTGCGTCATCGCGATGGGCCCCGACGATAGGGACTGCTGTCTGGATGGCTGCGAGCGCCAGCGCCAGGATCATTGCGAACTGGCCTATCTCAGGAATCATCGGGATTGCACCCCTCAGTTCCGCGGGCTACGGCGGCCTGGATATCCTGCTGATGCTTGGACAGTGACTCGGCAACTTCGGGCGCCATGTAATTCTCATCGTGCTTCGCGAGAATCTTGTCGGCAACAAAAACACCGTTATCCCCCATCCGACCGTGCGCGACGACACCCTGCCCCTCGCGGAATAAGTCCGGCAGCACGCCCGAGTAAATTACCGGCACCGTGCATGCGGTGTCCGTAACTTCGAAGCTCATATCGAGAGAGCCTTCTTCACGGTGCACACTGCCGCCGACGACGAGGCCGCCGATGCGGAAGTTGCGCTCGCTCGGATGCTTGCCTGCAACGACGTCCGAGATCTCGACGAAGAACATCATGTTGTCCTCGAACGCGCGGAGCGTCAGTCCCGCGGCAATGGCGATGCCAAGCACGGCCAGACCCACAGCCAGCATGCGTTGCTGTCTTGGTTTCATTCGCGATCCTCAAGCGCCTTCAGGCGCACTTCGATGTCCCGATAAACTCTCTTGTGTTTGATTCTTGCGCGCCATTCGGAAAAAACGACGATAACTAAGGTAAGACCGAAGCAACTCCATACATAGGCGCCATATCCGCCCATCGCCAACCCGTCCATCAGGAACCTCCCTCGGGCGACAGGATCATCTCGCGTACCCAGCGCGTGCGCCGCTCGCGATAAAGAACTTCCGTGCGAATCCGACGCAGCAGCATCGCACCGAACAGCAGCGTGAAGCCGAGAATCATGATCAACAGTGCCGTTTTCATCTCGGCGTCCATCGTGCCCTTCTTGAATACCGTCTGCCCCTGGTGCAGCGAACTCCACCACTCCACCGAAAAGTGCACGATGACGACGTTGACGATGCCGACCAGTGCAAGCACGGCGCTCGCCTTGTCGGCTTTGGCCGTGTCATCGATGGCGCTGCGCAGTGCCATGTAGCCAAAATACAGGAACAGCAAAATCAGCTCCGACATCATGCGCGGGTCGCCCCACTCCCACCAGGTGCCCCACATCGGCCGCCCCCAGATGGAACCGGTGGCCAGCGCGAGAAAGGTAAACGCCGCGCCAATCGGTGCCGCTGAAGCCGCGACGGCATGCGCAAGTTTCATGCGCCAGATCAGGCCGATCGCCCCGGAGGTCGCCATGATCATGTAGGCCATGAGCGAGAGATACGCCGACGGCACATGCACGTAAATGATCCGAAACGCGTCGCCTTGCTGGTAGTCCATCGGGACCACGAACAGTCCTTGCCAGGCACCCCACGCGATAAGCGCGAGTCCAGGCATAGCCAGCCACGGCGACAGGATCGCGGCCGTTCTATAGAAATGCGGCGGTGACGCCAACTTATGAAACCAGGTCCACATAGGTTCGGAATTCTACTCGTTACTGATTCGTAATGCGGCAGCCGTTGCATACGGAGCAAGGCTTAATGAAGCAATCGCATAAGCGCCGAGCGCCCAGATACCGGTCGTATAGACGTCGTTACTGGCCGCCAGCGATACCGCATTGGCGCCGAGGATCATGATCGGCATTGCCAGAGGCAGGATCAGCAGGCTCAACAGCGCCGTGCCACGATGCAGTCCTACCGTCAGGGCCGCGCCGATCGAGCCCAGCAAGCTCAGGCTTATTGTGCCGAGCAGCAGAGTCAACATCATGACGCCGATCACAGAAGGGGGCATTCGGTAGGTTATGGCAAGCAGCGGCGAGACGATGACCAGCGGCACGCCACTGGTGAGCCAGTGCGCCAGAGTTTTGCCAAGCACGAGTACCGGCAGGGGCTGCGGGCTGACGAGTAGCTGGTCCAGACTGCCGTCCTCGAAATCCGACAGGAACAGCGAGTTCAGGGACAGCAGCGTCGACAACAAGGCAGCCACCCAGAGCACCCCCGGGCCACTGAACTCGAGCTGCTCCGCGCTGGGTCCGACCGCGAGGGGAAACAGCGTACACACCATCGCAAAGAAGAACAGCGGGTTCAGAACGTCACCAGGTCGCTTCCACGCGAGCAAAAGGTCCCGCCTGGTCATCGCAAACAGGCCCGTGAACATCCCGGGAATCTGGCGTTCTTGCGTGGTCACTGGATCTTCACCCGCCTGACGGGCGCCTTTAGCTCGACATCCTGGTGTGCCGCCATCACGCACATGCCGCCCTTGGCGAGATGCTCCTCGACGAGTTCAATAACGAGCGCCCGACCCTCCCGGTCGAGGTTGGTGAACGGCTCGTCCATGAACCACAGCGGCACATCCGCGAGCAGCATGCGGGCCAGCGCTACACGTCGTTGTTGGCCGGCCGACAATGACCGCAGGATGAGTTTCTTGAGGCGCGAAATGCCGAGGCGCTCGTACACTGACTCGGTATCGACCGACGACTGCGCGCGGAGCGACCGTTCGAAGCCGAGGTTCTCGACCAGGGTCAGGTCGCCTTTGAGGCCCGTGCGATGCGCCAGCCAGACGAGCGCCCCGTGGAACTCCTGGCGCTGCTTCTCGACGGGGGTCTCGTCCCAGAAAACCTGGCCCGTCTCGAGGCTCAGCATCCCGGCGATCGCGCGCATCAGACTGGTCTTGCCACAGCCGTTGCGACCCTCGAGCAACAGCAATCCGCCGCTCTCCAGCGCAAATGACAGGCCCTGGAACAGACAGCGCTCGCCGCGAATCAAGGTGAGGTTGTCGGCCGATAGTTTATGAGTCAATGCCTTACGCTCTGTCGCCAATCGCCGACGATTTAAAAATCACAACAAAACTTCCTTGTTTATCAAGCGATTAATTCAATTGAGTCAGGTTGATTCTGACAATGTTTCGTGTGCTTTTGAAATGCAACGAAACGCCTGATTGCCGGTTGCGCAAAACCGGGAGCCAACCTTAGACTGAAACCACTGGTCAAATAACGATTAATCGAAATGACCGGAACCGGACAATAACAACTTTTGCGCAACGAAACGATTGCGAGTTAATACCTATGGACCTAGGGACTGCAGGCCTTAGCGAACAACCTTTCCCGACCCACGGCAAGCCGCTGGCGGTCATCACTTATCACTCCCAGCGCGCGGCACTCGACATGCTCAGGGAGACCCATGAGCACCCGAAGGGCCTGTCGCTGCTGCAGGGACCGACGTTAGCGGGCAAATCGATCCTGATACGCAGTTATCTCGAGTCAATCGACCACGACTGTGCCGTTGCCGTCGTCGACGGCAAAGGTCTCAATACGACGAACCTGCTGCTCGCAATCCTGCATCAGTTTGGCTACGACATCGACCTCAGCTCAGCGAACGAGTTGCTCGGTCTGGTGCGCGTCTTCGCACTGCAGCAATCGGCGTCGTCAGTACCACCACTTCTGATTATCGAAAATTCTCACGACCTGAATCCAAGCGCCTTGCGCGCGCTGTGTGAGCTTGCCCTGATCCGGACGCGTACCGGTTGTGCGCTGAAAATGGTCCTGGTCAGCGATCGTTCGCTCGCACCGATCGTAAATTCTCCGGGCATGAAGGCCATCGCCGATCGTGTGCTTCACGATTTCCACCTGCACCCGATGACGCGCGATGAGACGCGCACCTACCTGCATGAGAAGCTCCACGCGGCCGGTGCCGAGTTTCCGGCATTCGTGTTCCCGAATTCGGTTTGCGACGAGCTGTGGAAAGCATCCGGCGGCTGGCCAGGCATCCTCGATCGCATCGCGCTGCTCGCGATTGCCAAGGGCGAGACACTACCGATCCATCGCGAAGCCGTGGAACACCCTGCACTGCCGGTCGGCACCTGGGATATCGACGTCGTCTCGAATGTCGAGAAAAGCGCCGGCTTGCCACCTGAGCCTCCCCGCCTGGTTCTGAGCAGCAATGGCAGCGTGCTCCAGGACCTGAAAATGCAGAAGGCTCGCCTTCTTATCGGGCGATCGGAGCACAACGATATTGCCATCGGCAGCCGCTTCATCAGCCGGCACCATGCGTTGATCGTGCGGCACGGCAATTCCACGTTCCTGATGGACCTCAACAGTACCAACGGCACGTTCGTCAACTCGAAGCGTGTGTCTAACCAGGTATTGACACACGACGACGTTATTTCTGTGGGACATCACCGGATCAAGTTCATCGATCCGCACGCGCAGAGACGTGGCGACCTCGATGGGCCGGAGTTCGCGGATACCGCGATCATGAAGACCCTTGAGGACATGCGGAGCCTGCTGGCGCAGGAGAACACGGCATTAATGCCCGCCGCCAGCGAAGACCTGCCGACGTTGCAGACCTGAGGCCAGTCAGCCGTAAAAGTGTTCCTTGAAGTGCTTGCGGCACATCGAGACGTAACGGTCATTGCCACCGATCTCGACCTGTGAACCTTCGGTAACGGCGTTACCGCTCTCGTCCATGCGCAGCACCATGATCGCCTTGCTGCCGCAATGGCAGATTGCCTTCAGTTCCTTGAGGTTGTCCGCCCACGCGAGGAGGTACTTGCTCCCCTCAAAAGGCTCGCCCTGGAAGTCGGTGCGTAGTCCATAGGCCAGCACCGGAATGTTCAGCTTGTCCGTGACGTCACTGAGCTGGAACACCTGGTCGCGAGTCAGGAACTGGGCCTCGTCGATCAGTACGCAGTGCAGCGACTTCTCCATATGGCTCGCCTTGGTGAGCGCGAAGAGATCGCTGTCATTGGAAAACGTCGTCGCCTCGGTCTCGATGCCGATACGCGACGTCACCTTGCCCGCCTCGTAACGGTCGTCAAACGACGGCGCCAGCACCAGCGTGCGCATGCCGCGTTCTTTGTAGTTGTAGCTGGACTGCAGCAAGCTCGTCGACTTGCCGGCATTCATTGAGGAGTAATAGAAATAGAGCTTGGCCATGGCCGCGCATTGTCGCACCGACGTGCGAACGATGCACTAACCCGACAATCTAGCGGCGCAGTGTGAGGAGTTTACCGAGCTTGCGACGATGACCCTGCTGTTCCGGGTTCTTGGACCGGCACTCAGCACACTCATTGGTCAGCGAATGACGACCCGAGATGATCTGTGGAACCGGCGTCACGACACCCGAGCGCAGGCAACGGCTGCAAATCACCAGATTGCTGAGGCGATTCAGCAGGCGGTAGCTCACGTTGTCTTGTGCAATGTCTTTTGCCGTGGCGGCCATGACAGCTCTCCGTATTGATGTGCCTGTTTTGGCACTGACGAAGTTGCGTGACCAGCAGATGCAACATAATTACATCAGGACTGTGAACCAGTCGTGGTTCTTGATGTGACGCAGTTCAAGCGATGGTGCCCAGGGCCGGACTCGAACCGGCACGTCCTTTCGGACAGCGGATTTTAAGTCCGCTGCGTCTACCAATTCCGCCACCCGGGCACGAGAAGAGAAATGGAGGCTAGGGTCGGAATCGAACCGGCGTCCACGGCTTTGCAGGCCGCTGCATAACCACTCTGCCACCTAGCCTCGGTGGTCAATCGGCGTAGCAAAAGATACTAC
>JASJCM010000002.1 GCA_030065985.1 Woeseiaceae bacterium
AAAGTAACGCCGGTCAACGATCTGCAAGCAAAAGTCGTCATCGAGCCGTTCGAACGCGGCTTTGGTCACACACTCGGCAATGCGCTGCGGCGCATCCTGCTGTCGTCCATGCCGGGCGCAGCGATTACGGAAGCCGAAATCGAGGGCGTACTCCACGAGTACACGAGCATCGAAGGCGTTCAGGAAGATGTCGTCGACATTCTCCTGAACCTGAAGCAGGTTGCTGTCACGATGAACACGCGTGACACGGCCGAGCTGCGTGTCTCGAAGAAGGGTCCTGGTGCCGTTACGGCCGGCGACATCCAGCTGGACCATGATGTTGAGATCATGAATCCGGAACTGGTGATCGCCAACCTGACCAAGGTCGGTGAACTCAACATGATCCTCAAAGTCGAGCGCGGCCGCGGCTACCGCCCGGCTACGCAGCGACCGTCGTTCGAGGAGCAGGCCGGCCCGATCGGTCGCCTGCAGCTCGACGCATCGTTCAGCCCGGTTGTCCGTGTGACGTATAACGTCGAAGCGGCCCGCGTTGAACAGCGTACGGACCTCGACAAGCTGCTGATCGACATCGAGACGAACGGCACGATTGACCCTGAAGAGGCGATTCGCCGTGCAGGCAGCATCCTCAAGGATCAACTGTCCGTCTTTGTCGACCTGCAGGGCCAGGAAGAGGGCGTTGGCGCCCAGGCCGAGAACCAGGTGGACCCCATCCTGCTGCGTCCGGTCGACGAGCTCGAACTTACGGTTCGTTCCGCCAACTGCCTCAAGGCAGAGAACATCATGTACATCGGTGATCTCGTGCAGCGCACCGAAGTTGAACTTCTGCGTACGCCGAACCTCGGCAAGAAGTCTCTGACAGAGATCAAGGAAGTTCTGGAAGGTCACGGTCTCGGTCTGGGTATGCACCTCGACAACTGGCCGCCGGCCAGCCTGCGTCCTGAGCACGAGCTCATGATGTAAGAATCAGATACCAGGAATAGAACAATGCGTCATAGAAAATCCGGTCGTCGACTGGGTCGAAACAGCTCTCACCGCAAGGCCATGTTCCGCAACATGGCTTCGTCGATGATCAAGCACGAGACGATCCGTACGACGCTGCCCAAGGCGAAGGAACTGCGCCGTGTCGTTGAGCCGCTGATTACGCTCGCGAAGGAAGACAGCGTGGCGAACCGTCGCCTCGCGTTCAATCGCCTGCGCGACAAGGAAGTGGTCGGCAAGCTGTTCTCGGAGATCGGCCCGCGCTTCAAAGAGCGCCCGGGTGGCTATCTTCGCATTCTCAAGACGGGACCGCGCCCGGGTGACGCTGCGCCGATGGCCATCGTCATGCTGACGGAGCAGGCCGAGCAGGAAGTCGCGGCTGACGAATAGCCGGCAGTTTCAAGCTGTATCCGTAAAAGCCGGGCTATGCCCGGCTTTTTCTTTGCCTACAATAACGACATGAACACATCGACCAACAAGACTGTATCCCTGGTCCTCGGTAGCGGCGGTGCCCGCGGGCTCGCCCATATCGGGATCATCCATGTTCTCGAAGAACGCGGTTATGAGATTCGCTCGATCGCAGGCTGTTCTGTCGGGGCGCTGATTGGCGGCATTTACGCGGCCGGCAAACTCGGCGAGTACGAGGAGTGGGTGCGAGGGATTTCGAAGCTCGACATGGTCAACATGATGGATATCGCCTGGGAGGGCGGTGGTCTCGTGCGCGGTGACCGTATCATCCAGAAAATGATTGATCTTGTCGGCGATCGCCAGATTGAGGAGTTGCCGATCCGCTTCACCGCTGTAGCCACCGAGCTCGACAGCGGGCGCGAGGTGTGGCTCAGCAAGGGACCGCTGTTCGATGCCATCCGTTCCTCCTGCTCGTTACCGCTGTTCTTCACCCCTGTGAAGTTCGGTGAGAACCTGCTGATCGACGGCGGAGTTGTCAATCCTGTGCCGATCGCCCCGACCTTTGACGACCATACGGACATTACGATAGCGGTTAACCTCGGCGGCAAGCCCGAGAAGCTCGAATCGAGCGAGCGCGCCCTGGTGCCGGTCGATGACCCGCCGCCATCGCCCGGTCGTTTCCGCCAGTGGATGAATCGCATGAAGACACGCCTGCCGTCTCGCAAACGCGTCGACGTCGGTGCCTACGACGTTGCCTACATGGCCTTCGATGCGATGCAGAGCACGATCGCTCGGCAGAAACTTGCGGCGTATCCGCCAGACCTGATTCTCGAAGTGCCGCGCGATGCTGCACGCACGTTCGATGTCGATCGTGCTGCCCAGCTGATCGCAATGGGACGCGAGCTGGCTGAGGCGAATTTGCCTTAGCCCGCGTGCGACAGGCGCCCGGTTTGTTCCCCCGAACGCGTCTCGCGGCCTTCGGGAAGCATGTAACCGTATGAAAAATATGGTTTAAAAGGGATTCCCGCATTTGTGAGTCCGCTCACAGCCAGACCGCTAAAAGAGGCATAACATATTCCTCATGCTGCCGGTTTGAGAGGACAGGCCAATTAGCAAGGACAACAAGGCATTTGACGACTGCGTCATCCTGTCGAAGGAAGCCTTCGATCCGGACGCTGTGTTTCTCGACGACATCGTTGACGACGAGGTGTTGCCTTATCTGAGTCTCTCGGTCGACGGTTTGACCACGACCAGCGAATGCAAGAAAGGCGCGCTCGAACTACGTCCGGAGGATGTGGCAGCCAACGACGCGCCGCCGCCTGACACATCGATTCCTGATACCACGCTTGGTTCCGAAGCGCTCGAGGTATACGGCTGGGAGTCGTCGCTGTGGAGAAAGATCAAGGGCTACCTGGGGTTCTGATACCATCCCCGCATGATCTTCAAAGACAAGACCGTCATCATAACGGGCGGATCCGAGGGCGTGGGTGCGGCTGCCGCGCGCATGTTCGCCGAAGCTGGCGCCAACCTGATGCTCGTCGCGCGGAATAAGAAGAACCTCGAGGCGACGGCGGACGCACTCCGCGACAAAGCGCGTGTCGAGATATTCCCGATGGACGTGTCCGATGAAGATGCCTGCGTGGATTTGTTCAAGAAAGCGCAGTTTGAGTTCGGGCGTGTCGATGTGCTCGTCAACAATGCGGGCTACCACGCCAGGGGCCTCGTCAAAGATGTGCCGGCGACCGATCTTGGCCGCATTATCGATGTAAACCTCAAGGCGCCCATAGTGCTGAGTCGCCTCGCGTTGCCGTATATGCAAGAAGTCGGTGGTGGCGCCATTATCAATGTGGCTTCCTTGCACGGCCGACTTGCGAGCGTCGGCGCGACGACGTATTCAGCAAGCAAATTCGGTTTGCGAATATTCTCGCTCGCGATGCACGAAGAGATGCGTGACAGCGGCATCAAGGTGGCGGTCGTGTCGCCGGGTCCGATCGATACCGGCTTCATCATGGAAAATATCGACGACTCCGCCGACATCGTGTTCTCGCAGCCCATAAGCTCGGCGAACGATGTTGCGCAGGCAATTCTGGATTTGTGCGGCAACAACATTCGCGAGCAGGCGATGCCTGTATCAAGCGGCATCCTGACGACCGTTGCCTACATCGCGCCCTGGATCAGTAAGCTTCTGCGGCCCATGCTCGAAAAGAAAGGTGCGCGGGTCAAAGCCCGCCTCAAGGCCGACCGCAAGGCCGCGGCCTCCGGCGAATAAAAAAAGCGGCCCGACGGGGGAAGCCGGGCCGCTTGGAGTCACGCTACGTCGGGGGAAGACGCGCGCTTTCTGCCTAAACCGTTAGTTTTCGGTACCCGCATCCGAGTCGAGGCGCTGCAGGTTGTTTGTCGCGAAAGTGGCATATCGAGTGTCCAATTCCAATGCGGCATGAAAGTCGGCGCGGGCGTTCGAAGCGTCGCCAGAAACCGCACGCAGTACGCCGCGATTCGACAGGGCGACCGCGAGATCCGATCGATATGCTCGAGACTCCGTACTGCGTGGTGACTTTTTTGTTGCACGTTTCTCGCGCGCCTTCGATTCGTTCACTGCTGCATTGCAGGCAGCAGCGGCCTTTTCGAGATTTGACGTCTTGACGTAAGCGACGCAGAGATTATTTTGCGACGGGAACGCTCCGCGTGAGAACCGGCCGGGCCTGGTGAGCTTGCCGATGGCCAGTTCGTACTTACCGGACTGGATACTACGGCCATAGGCCTGGTCTTCCACGACACCCATCTGGAACGGCATTGCGGACTGGTCGTCGGCAAGCGTTGCAACGGGTGCCAGGATCGCGAGAGCAACGGCGCTCAGGACGCGACGGTAGCGTTTCGTTCGAAATTCAGTTCCATAGTTCATGTCGGTTGCCTCAAAGCGAAATTCATTAATGCCGAGACAGATCGATCTGGCTCGGTCGCAGCTGAATCTAGGGCGCGAAGCGGGCACTGACAAACGAAAAAAAATCGCTGCAGCGTCAAATATATTTCAGGACGAATCGCTGAACTCTTGTAATACCCACGAGGTGAATGCCTGCAAGTCCCTGTTTTCGCGATCATCTTTGCGACTGACAATGTAATAGGCTTCGCTTGTTTCGAGTTCCTCGTCGAAGAGCTGTACCAGGCCGCCCGCATCGAACCAGGCCTCACAGAGGCGCCTCGGTATGAGCGCGGCGCCGAGCCCTCGCTCGGCCGCGCGCGCAACCGCGATCATCGAAGCCATTCGAATCGTGTTTTTCGGGTCGGGCAGGCGTAGCCGAGAGCGCTTAGACCAGTCGCGCCATGCGTTGGGCCAGGTGTCATGCAGGACGAGTGGGAAGTTGCTGACGATCCGACCCGCGCGCACCCTGATGCGGTCGTAAAACTCAGGGGACCCGGCTGGGACCAGACGAAGCGGGAACAGGCGTTCTGCCTCGAGTGAGGAGGGCGCTTTCGAGAACACACGAATCGACACGTCCGCGGAATCCGGATGTTTCTCGAGTGTTTCGTCGCTGGTATCCACGCGAATGTCGAGGTCCGGGTGTTGAAGAAGAAAGTCGTTCAGTCGTGGAACGAACAATTCGCTGGCAAAAAACGGCTGCACAGAAATCCGTAGCGTGCGCATCGTCGACTGCGCCGAGTGTCGGGCAACCCCGGCTTCGAGTTCCTCGAGTAGTGGTTTGATGTCCTCGTAAAATGCCTTGCCTTCGCTCGTCAGGCGCAATGAGCGAGGAGTTCGCTCGAACAGCTGTCGCCCAAGTGCAGTTTCGAGCTGCCTTATCTGGTGGCTAACGGCAGAAGCGGTCAGGTGAGAGGCTTCCGCGGCCTGGCGAAAACTCTGGTACCTCGCAGCTGAACAGAAGACTCGCAGTGCGCGCAGCGAATAGTTGGGGCGGCTTAGTACCATAACCGGCAGACTCACCTTCCGTATCTGTTAGGCAGAGCGCGGGGCCGCGGCGCCCGGGAAGAAAAAAGTGGCCCGGATGGGGGAAATCCGGGCCACTCGGAGTCACGCTACGCCGGGGGAAGACGCGCGCTTTCTGCCTTGCCAGACAGATTGCAGTTTCCGTGCCAGATCGGCTAGTTGCCCCGCAGTATATAAGTCATTGAAAACAAAGAGTCTGAACATTGGCGCACCCGGTCGGGGACAACGGCCGTGCACCACATGATCGCAACGCTGCGAATGCGCGCACTATTATGAAACGCGTGCAAACGCGTCGCGCGTCAGGTTCTCCTGCGTACCCGCCATCACCCGGACATCGTCTTCGATACGGATGCCGCCAAACGGCCGCAACCAATCCACGGTTTCCCAATTCACGTGGGATTCGGCCGGCGTGCCGCGCAGGTTCTCGAGCAGCATATCGATGACGTAAATGCCTGGCTCGATCGTGAGTACCATGTCTTCCTCGAGGACGCGTGTCAGCCGCAGGAACGGATGACCGCTTGGCGGGTCAATAATGTTCCCTGCTTCGTCCTGTTGATGGCCGCCGACGTCGTGCACCTGGATGCCAAGCAGGTGACCAAGCCCGTGCGGAAAGAAAGCCGATGTAACGCCGGTCTCGAGCAGCGTGTCGGGCTCGCCGTGGGCGAGTCCGGCTTCGACGAGCACTGCGGCGATCATGCCGTGCGCGCCGACGTGCAAGTCGCGATAGTCGACACCGGCCTCCACGTTGCTGACGATCTCCAGTTCGAGCTGTTCCATACGCGCAATCAGGTCGGCAAAGCGCTGGTCGCCATTGGCGTAGGTGCGAGTGATGTCCGACGCATAGCCGTGCACCTGCGCGCCCGCGTCGATCAGGAAGGAACGCATGTCTGCGGGCGCCGTGCGATCCAGGTCGGTGTAGTGCAGAACAGCCCCGTGTTCGTTGAGCGCGATGATGTTGCCGTAAGGCAGCTCCGGATCTGTGTGGCTGACTGCCTGGCAGTATGCGCGGTGAATCTCGAATTCGGGCTGGCCATCGCGGAACGCCGCCTCGGCAGCGAGGTGCCCGGCGGCGCCTCGTTCGGCTGCCAGGCGCATGACGGCGAGTTCGTATTCGGTCTTCACGCCGCGTGCAAAGTGCAGGATGTTGATAGCCGTGTTCGGGTTGATGCGTTCGATACCGAATGCGAGCGTGTCGTCGTCAAACTCGCCGATGGCTATGCACTTCTCGCGGTCCTCGGGAAGATGACCAGCCGCCTCGTCGCTCTCGTTAACCACGCGTATGTCGAAATGGTCCGTCCAGTAACCGGATGGGATGTCGGGCACTACGTGCCAGTAGTCACGAGGCTGGTAGTACACGAGCACAGGCGTCTCGCCCGGCGTGTAGACGATGTAGGAGTAGGGCAGTGCCGTCAGTGGAGCCCAGCCGACAAAGTGCGGGTTGGCTTTGAACGGGTGGTAGTAGTCGTCAAGGAAAGCGAGCTTTGGCGCTCCCGAGAATATGACGGCATGGCTCGCACCGGCTTGCTCAAGCGCGTGATCGTGACGAGCTTTGACGGTATCGAGATGGGCGCCGTAGAGTGCGCTGAGCGCCGCGTTGTTATCACTGTAATTGGCGTTCATAGCAGGATCATACCCTGTTGCCGCGGCATCCGGCGAGTGCCATCATTGGCAGCCCTCCCGCACCGCGGAGCACAGAATGAAACGGTTGGTATGGCTGATTCTCGGCATTTCTCTAACTCTCACGGGCACGGCAATGGCTGCTGACCCGGGCTACGACCGCGTTGCCGGGCTCGCTCATGCATCGCGTTCCGAAGTCATAGCGCCACACGGCATGGCTGCGACGAGTCAGCCCCTGGCGACTCAAATCGCGCTCGACATCCTCAAGGCCGGCGGCTCTGCGGTCGACGCCGCGATCGCGGCGAACGCCGCGCTCGGGCTCATGGAGCCGACTGGCTGCGGTATCGGTGGCGATCTGTACGCCATCGTCTGGGACGCCGAGAAGCAGGAACTCACTGGATTGAATGCCTCCGGGCGCTCGCCCAAAGCGATGACTCTCGAGTATTTCCAGGAACAGGGTCTGGACAAGATTCCACCGTTCGGGCCGCTGCCTGTGAGCGTGCCTGGTGCCGTCGATGGCTGGTTTGAGCTGCACGGCCGCTACGGGCGCTTGCCGATGACCGACATACTCGCGCCGGCGATTCGCTACGCGCGCGAAGGCTTCCCGGTGTCCGAAGTCATCGCTATGTATTTCCAGAGTAACAAGCGACGCATCGGCGAGTATCCGGGCTTTGCCGAGACGTTCATGCCTGACGGCGACGTACCGAAGAAAGGCGAGATGTTCAAGAACCCTCGTCTGGCAAACACCTACGAGGCGATCGCCGAAAAGGGTCGCGATGAGTTCTACAAGGGCGATATCGCGCGCGCTATCGACGCGTACATGGCAGAGCAGGGCGGGCTTCTGACCTACGACGATCTCGCCGCGCATACTTCCGACTGGGTAACGCCCGTGTCGACCAGTTACCGCGGCTGGGATATTTACGAGTTGCCGCCCAACGGGCAAGGCATTGCGGCGTTGCAGATCCTGAACATCCTCGAAGGTTATGACATTGCGGCGATGGGTTTCGGCACCGCCGACTATATCCACACCTTCGTCGAAGCGAAAAAGCTCGCGTTCGAGGACCGGGGGAAATACTACGCCGATATGGATTTTTCCGACGTGCCCGTCGACTGGCTGATATCGAAAGACTATGCCGACGAGCGCCGCGAGCTCATCTCTCCCGACGAGGCGGCTAAGGCCTACCCGGCAGGAGAGAGAAAGCTCGAGGAAGGCGACACAATCTACCTGACCGTGGCTGACAAAGACGGCAACATGGTCTCGCTGATCCAGAGTAACTATCGCGGCATGGGGTCCGGCATGACGCCGGGCGAGCTCGGATTTGTCCTGCAGGATCGAGCAGAGCTGTTCGCCCTCGATGAGAACCATGCGAATGTCGTCGAGGGCGGCAAGCGCCCGTTCCAGACGATCATTCCCGCGTTCGTCATGAAGGACGGCGAGCCATTGATCAGCTTCGGCCTGATGGGCGGGTCGATGCAGCCACAGGGCCACGCGCAGATCATCGTGAACATGCTGGATTTCGGGATGAACCTGCAGGAAGCGGGAGATGCAGCGCGCATCAATCACGTGGGGTCGTCCAGCCCCACCGGCACGACGATGGTGACCGGCGGCGTGGTCCATCTCGAGACAGGCTTCAGCGATGAAGTACGTGCCGAACTAGAGCGCCGCGGCCACACGCTCGGTCCTTCGAACGGAATCTTCGGTGGCTACCAGGCGATCATGTTCGACAAGTCGGAGGGCGTGTATTATGGCGCGTCCGAAGTTCGCAAGGACGGCCAGGCAGCCGGCTACTAGGCATGAGCAAGGACATCTACCTGACAGGCATCACGACGACGGGCACGCCGCATATTGGCAACTACGTTGGCGCGATTCGACCCGGTATAGAGGCAAGCAAGGACCTCACAACAAAGCACTTCTATTTCCTGGCTGACTATCATTCATTGGCCAAGAACGAGGATCCTGACCGGATCGTCCAGTCAACCCTCGAGATTGCGGCGGCATGGATGGCGCTTGGACTCGACACCGAACATGCCTATTTCTATCGGCAATCGGATATTCCCGAGATCCTCGAACTGACCTGGATCCTCCACGGCATGACGGGCAAGGGACTGATGAACCGCGCGCATTCGTACAAGGCCTCGGTGCAGGCGAACGTCGAGAGCGGTAACAAGGACCCTGACAAAGGCGTCATGATGGCGCTCTACAGCTACCCGATCCTGATGGCGGCGGACATCCTGATGTTCAAGTCGACCAAAGTGCCGGTGGGTCAGGACCAGAAACAGCACGTCGAGATGGCGCGTGATATCGCGCAACGCTTCAATCACAACTATCGCGAGACGTTCGTGCTGCCCGAGGCCGTGATAGGCGAAAATACCGCCGTCCTCAAGGGGCTCGACGGCCGTAAGATGTCGAAGAGCTATGACAACACGATTCCGCTTTTCGCCCCCGAAAAACGTCTTCGCAAGCTGATCATGAAGATCAAGACGAACAGTCAGGAGCCTGGCGAGCCCAAGGATACCGAGGGCAATACGCTATTCGACATCTACAAAGCCTTCGCGACGCCCGCTGAAACTGCCGAAATCGCAGCGGCCTATGCGAACGGCATCGCATGGGGTGAGATGAAGCAGCGGCTGTTCGAGTACATTAATGAGCACATCAAACCGGCGCGCGAGGAGTATGATCGACTCATTGCCGATCCGGGCGTGGTTGAGGCCGAACTGCAAAAGGGTGCTGAGCGCGCCCGCGAGATCTCGGTTCCCTACCTCGCCGAGATTCGCGATGCCGTTGGCATCAGGAAACTGGGATAGTCATATGAGCAAGGAACGAGTCAAAGAACTTCTTGGTCAGTTGCGTGAGGAACTGCGCAAGACTGACGTTGATGAAGAACTCGACAGGATGATCGGCGAGCTCGATGATGAGGTTCAGGGGGTTGTCGATACGGACGCCGACGTGAATGACCTGGTCGATCGGGCGAAGGGCCTCGAAGCAGACTTCGCGTCCAGGCATCCTGCGGTCGAGCGATTCATGCGCGAGGTGATCGATACACTGGTCAGGATGGGTATCTGAAATAACAAGGGAGGTGAAATGAAACTGGGAGCGTTCTCTGTAAGTCTTGCCGTCAAGGACCTGGCGGTGTCACGCGACTTTTACGAAAAGCTCGGGTTCGAGAAATTCGGTGGTGACCCGGAGCACAATTACCTGATCATGAAGAACGGTGACCATGTCATCGGTCTGTTCCAGGGCATGTTTGACAAGAACATGCTGACCTTTAATCCAGGCTGGGACCAGTCCTGTGGCGAACTCGACGATTTCACCGACGTACGTGATCTGCAAAAGCACTTGAAAGAAAAGGGCATAGCCCTCGACATGGAGGCGGACGAGTCCTCCGAGGGCCCGGCAAGCCTCATGATCACCGATCCGGACGGCAACCCCATCCTGATCGACCAGCACCGCTGATCGGCAAATGAAGTGGCTGGTCTATATCGTCTTGCTGATGTTGCTGGCTTCCGTGTTGAAGGCCGGCTTTGGCTCCGACAAGAAGAAGCCCAACGACGACGACAAAGACGATTCCAGTGACTAGGCATGCGCTTTAATTCCAAGGTCGATGGCTGGTTGATACCGGTGATTGTCATTGCAATTGCCGGCATGCTTGCTGCGTTCGTCGCAGTCCTCATCGAAGACACGCCGCTGTGGTTAAAGCTCGTTGTCTCGTTCACGTCCGTACTCTTTTGCGGGTTCCTGTTCGCTGTTCTCATGAGCACGTATTACGTCGTCGCGGACGGTGTGTTGCGAATCGTGTCCGGGCCATTCCGCTGGAAAGTCGCGATTTCCGACATCGTCGAGATAACGCCGACACGCAATCCCGTGTCGTCCCCGGCGCTGTCACTGGATCGTCTCAAGATTTCCTACGGTAATCGTCGCTTTGTGCTGGTGTCGCCGGCGGATAAGGACGGATTCAACCGGGCGATCGAGCTAGAGCGTTCGGTATCGTGACTTTTACTGGCGCACAGCGTCACTGGGAGCATGTGTACGGGTCGAAGCAGAGTACCGAGGTTTCCTGGTATCAGCAGAAGCCGGAACGATCGCTGCAACTGATACGGGACGCTGGCGTTTCGTCCGATACACCGATCATTGATGTCGGGGGTGGCGCTTCCACGCTTGTCGACCATCTGCTCGACGACGGCTATTGCGATATCACGGTTCTCGATATCGCTGCCAGCGCGTTCGAGCATTCTCACGCGCGCTTGGGTTCACGTGCCGACACGGTCGAGTGGGTCGTCGCCGACGTCACCCGATTCGAGGCACCGCGAGCCTTCGGGCTCTGGCACGATCGGGCTGTACTGCATTTCCTGACCGACGCTGATGACCGGCAACGCTATCTGCAAGCCCTGGATAGAGCACTTGCGCCGGGGTCGTATCTTGTCTTGTCGACGTTCGGTCCCGAAGGACCGCTGAAGTGCAGCGGCCTCGATGTGCGCCGTTATGACACGGATATGATGAGCGAACTGGTCGGCGACCTTTTTGAGCTGCGAAGTGAGGAACTCGAAACGCATACAACACCCGGTGGTTCGACGCAGCAGTTTCTTTACACGAGCTGGATCAGGAGGGGGTAATGGCAGATATCAACATACTGGTCGTCTTCGTGGCGGCGGCATCGAGTATTCTACAGGGCGCCTGGCATTGAAGGACGACTGGCAGCTCGAAACCACGCGGCTGTTCCTGAGGCGAATTGCGTCTGACGATGCCAGCCTGATGCTGGCGGTGTGGAACGATCCCGCGTTCATCAAGCACGTTGGCGATCGCGGTGTTCGCACAGAACCCGATGCGCGCGCAGAGCTTGAGGCTGGTGCCCTGCGACTCTTCGCAGAACACGGCTACGGTCCGTACAAGATGATACGCAAGGACGATGCAGCCGCCATCGGCATTTGTGGCCTGTTCAAGCGCGATAACCTGGACGACCCGGACATCGGTTTTGCCGTGCTACCGGACTACTGCGGCAATGGATACGCTGGGGAAGCTGCTCGCGCAGTAGTCGCGCATGCTCGCGACGATCTTGGCATCCGCAACCTGACGGCGATTGTGTCGCCAGGCAACAAGGCATCGATCGGGCTGATCGAAAAACTGGGACTGACCTTTAGCGCCATGATTACAATGCCCGGGGAAGATGAGGCGATTCGCCTCTATGCGATGAGGCTGGACCAGGACTGACATGGACTTTTTGAAGACGGACGGGGCCCGGACAGGGCTGTTTTTCGGCGCAACGTCGGGCGTCATTACGACGATCGGCCTGATTGTTGGCCTGAATTCCGGAACCCAGTCGCTCACCGCGGTGCTTGGTGGCATTCTCGTAATCGCAGTTGCCGATGCGATGTCGGACGCGCTCGGCATTCACCTGGCGGAAGAATCAGATCCGGGAACCGATCACAGCCACGTGTGGGCTGCGACGATCACGACATTCCTGACGAAGTTCATCTTCTCGATCAGCTTTGCAGTGCCGCTCCTGCTGCTGCCTCTCACACCGGCGGTAATTGTCTCAGTCGTCTGGGGCCTGCTGGTGATCGTAGTGCTCAGCTACTTCCTCGCGCGCGCGCAGAACGAATCTCCGTTGGCGATTATTACGGAACACGTTGGCATCGCGGTCCTCGTTATCGTGTTTTCGCATTACATCGGCGTCTGGGTTGCCGCTACCTTTGGATAGGAGGAAGGGATGGGACAGCCAGTTCAGCACGCATCGAACAATGACGGTGATGACATTACTCACATGAATGCACCAGGCACGTTTGTTGTCGTTCCTTGCAAAGGCTGACAGTGGCAGATAGCGGCGACAAAACAGGATGGCGGGAGCTGCGCGAATTCGCGGACGTCGATCTGACGAAGTCCTATGTCCTGGCCTGGCAGTCCGAGGGCGACACCCTGCTCATCGATGTTGACCTGTACCTGGAGAAGGACCACCCGTTTTTCGAGCGGCCCCGCCCGGCTGAGAAAGTCTGCATACGTCCGGCACTGATTGAATTCCCGTATGTGGACGAATGCCGTCTGGGCGACTCATCGCCACGACAACTATCTGAAATCATTGTGGATATTGGCATCGGTGCAATCGAGGACCTGAGCGTCTCGGGAGACGGATGTTACGAAATCCGCGGCGAATTTGGTACGGTGTCAGTGAGCGCTGAACGTCCCATATTAAGACTAAAAGGGCCCTGAGCCGGGAGTTGCCAGTGAGATCGGAAAACCGTATCGACTACGTCGAAATCCCCGTCACGGATATGAAGAAGTCACGTGCCTTCTTTGAGGCGATGTTCGGCTGGGAGTTCGTAGAGTGGGGCGACGAGTACTACAGTTTCAATGACGGGCGGCTTGACGGCGGAATGCGACTCGCCGCTGAACCCGCACCCGCCACCGGTGTCCTGCTTGTTTTTTATAGCGATGACCTGGAGCGCGACGTGGAACGCGTGACCCAACTGGGCGGAACGATCTCCCAGGAGATATTCTCATTCCCGGGCGGACGTCGCTTTCATTTCGTCGATCCTGTTGGTACCGAGTTTGCCATCTGGTCGGAAATCCCAGAGTAACGGAGTTGGTTTATGGCAACCCTTGTCGATCATCCCTGCGTGCAGCACAAACTCGCGATCATTCGCGACGTGGAGACGGGCCACAAGCGCTTCCGGGAGCTCGCTACGGAGATCACCAAATTTGTTTGCTACGAGGCGCTCAAGCACGTGCGCACGAAGGAAATAACGGTCGAAACGCCCGTGGCGCCGGCAGCGTGCCGCAAAATCGACACGGATCTGGTCGTTGTTCCAATTCTGCGAGCAGGTGTCGGTATGCTCGAAGGCATTCTCGAGCTCGTGCCGACTGCACGCGTGGGCTTCGTCGGACTGTACCGCGATGAAGAGACGAAGCAGCCGGTAACCTACTACGAGCGTTTTCCTCCACAGATACGTGGCGGCACCTGTATCGTGATCGATCCGATGCTCGCGACCGGCGGTTCCACCGTCGCGGCACTCGACCTGCTCAAAAACAGTGGCGCTGAGGACATCGTCGTCGTCTGCATCGTGACTTGTCCGGAGGGCGTCGAACTCGTCGAGGCCGCGCATCCCGACGTCAGAATCTATGCCGCCGCGATCGACGACAGACTGAACGAGAAGAAGTACATCGTCCCCGGACTCGGCGATGCTGGTGATCGCTTGTTCGGGACCTCCCATCACTAGGGAGAAGCGTATGGCCGACAACAAGACTACGAAGACCGGTGCGAGTGTCACCGAATTCCTGCGGTCGATCGAAAACCCGCAAATGCGATCCGACGCGAAGAGAGTCGCGTCGATAATGCGCCGTGTTACCGGCAAGCGCGCAAAGATGTGGGGTAGCAGTATCGTTGGTTACGGCACGTACCATTACAAGTACGACAGCGGCCGCGAGGGTGACTTCATGGTCACCGGCTACTCGCCGCGCAAACAGGCGCTGACCGTATATATCATGCCCGGCTTCAGCGAGTTTGCGCCGCTGATGAAAAAACTCGGCAAGTACAAGACCGGCAAGTCCTGTCTCTATATAAAGCGTCTTTCGGATATTAATGAGGACGTGCTCGAACGACTGATCGACCGGTCGGTTCAGCTAATGCGCAAGAAATACAAGACATGGTGATTTGACGTGAATGACGAAATAACAGGCTCGCGTCTCGAAGGTAATCGCCTGATCATCGAGACGACGTCGGGCGAACAGGTCTACGACTCCAAGTTCCTGGTTGCGGCGCTGCTCGTTTTCGTTGCGCGCGGCAGCGGGCGCATCGAGCCCGAGGAGTCGGCGAAGATGATCGAGCTGATTGAGAAGCACTTCCACATGCAGGGCGCGGAGTCCCTCGAGCTCCTGACCTTCGCGATTTCCGAACTTGCGGACAAGCCGACCCTCGGCAATATCCTGCAGGATCTTGCCCTGACGCTTTCTGATGGGGACAAGGAGGACATCGCGCTCATGGGCCTCAAGGTTGCCGCAGCTGACGGCCGGCGCGACATTGCCGAGCTGGAGCAGTTCAGCGTTGTCATGCAGACCATCGGCGCGTCGCCCGAAATCGTGCATCGCGCATTCGACCGGTATTTCGCCGAAACGATGCCGCGGAAGTAGTTGACGAGCATGGTCCGCGATGCGCCTGGTGGCGATGACTGGACGCTCGAGCCAGCCACGGATCGGGACATCGATGAGATCATGGGCTGGTTTCCCGACGCCGACGCCGTCGACATCTGGGGCGGCCCCGTTTTTCGCTTTCCGTTCTCTGCGCAGAGTTTTCGCAAGGACCTGTACCTCGACAAGATGGCGAGCTGGGCACTAAGGAGGGCAGATACAGCACTCGCTGCTTTCGGCCAATCTTATGAGCGCGCGGGGCGCGGTCACCTCGCGCGCCTCGTCGTCAATCCCGAAATGCGAGGCCAGGGCGCGGGTAAGTTGTTGATTCAACGTATAATCGCCGCGCTAGAGGCCTCGAATGATTACGACGAGTATTCGTTATTCGTGTATCGTCACAACGAGCCGGCGTACCGGTGCTACCGCTCGCTCGGCTTTGGCGTTGTCGACTATCCTGAAGATGCGGCGATGCCCGACAAGTGTTTCTTCCTGACCAAAAAAATAACAAGGAGAAAACCATGACGAGTGAACTTACGAGCCTTACCTGGGTAGCCGCACTGTCGGCGGTCATCTGGATTCCCTACATTCTGAACACGATCATGGTTCGTGGCCTCGTGGATGCTGTTGGCTATCCCGACGACCCGAAACGGCTGGCGCCGTGGGCGCAGCGCATGAAAGCGGCGCACTACAACTCGGTCGAAAACCTCGTCGTTTTCGCGGCGGCAGTGCTCATGTGCAACGCGGTCGGCATCAGCAATGACACGACGGTCATGGCGGCGCAGGTCTATTTCTGGGCCCGGGTCGTACACGTTGGTTCGTACACGCTCGGGATTCCGTGGGTCAGGACACTGGCCTTTGCGGCTGGCTGGGTTTGTACGATCCTGCTGCTGCTCCAGCTACTTTAGGAACGACTCCTGCAGCGTCTCGAGTTCACTCCAGCGCTCGATACGCTGCTCGAGCAGTTCCTCCGTGGAACTGAGCTCCTGCAGTTTCTGCTGCACGCGCTCGGCTTTCTGCGTATAGAAATCCGGTGCGGCGATCGCCGCCTGGAGTGACGCAATGTCGGCCTCGAGCTGCTCGATCTCGGCCGGGAGCTGATCCAGTTCGCGTTGGTCCTTGTAACTGAGCTTGGTTGCTTTGCGATTCTTGCGCCGTTCGGCAGCCGCCTGCTTGCGGCGTTCCTGCTCGAACGGATTGTCGGTTACCGCAAGCTCATGGCCACGACGTAGCCAGTCGCTGTAACTGCCCACGTATTCCTGTAAGCGACCGTCCTGTTCGAACACGACCGTGCTCGTAACGACGTTGTCGAGGAATTCGCGGTCGTGACTGACAACGATCAGCGTGCCTGTGTACTCGCAGAGTTTCTGCTCGAGCACCTCGAGCGTCTCGATATCCAGATCGTTGGTTGGCTCGTCGAGCACGAGCAGGTTAGCGGGGCGCGTGAGCAACTTGGCGAGAATGACGCGATTTCGTTCGCCACCTGACAACGCTTTCACGGGCATCATCGAACGCTTCGGACTGAACAGAAAGCCTTTCAGGTAGCCGACCACGTGTCGGTCCTTGCCATTGAGGCGAATATACGTTCGACCCTCGCCGACGTTATAGGCGACGGACTTCTCGAGGTCGAGCTCCTGGCGAAGCTGGTCGAAGTAGCCAATCTCGAGCCCGGTGCCCATCTTGAGTGTGCCGGTCTGCGGTTCCAGTTCGCCGAGCAGCAGCCGTAGCAGCGTCGTCTTGCCGACGCCGTTGTTGCCGATCAGGCCAATACGGTCTCCGCGCATGATCTTGATTGAAAAATTCTCGATGACACTCTCGTCACCGTAGCTGTAACTGACGTTGCGCGCGCGAATGACTTTGCGACCCGACTGCTCTGCTTCCTCGATATGAATGCGTGCAGTGCCCTCACGCGCGACGCGCTCTTCACGTTCCTCGCGCATCTTCAACAGGGCGCGCACCCGGCCCTCGTTTCGCGTTCGTCGCGCCTTGATGCCCTGTCGGATCCAGGCCTCTTCTTCGGCGAGTTTCTTGTCGAATTTCTGTTCGGCGACCAGTTCGTCCTCGACGGCTTTTTCCTTGCGGCGCAGGAAATTCTCATAGTCGCCCGGCCAGCTGGTCAGCTTACCGCGATCGATCTCGACGATACGTGTCGCAAGACGTTGCAGGAAGGCACGATCATGGGTAATGAACAGCACCGCACCGGGGTAGCTAAAGATGCGATCCTCGAGCCACCGGATCGTCGCGATATCGAGGTGGTTGGTCGGCTCATCGAGCAGGAGCAGGTCGGGCTTTTGCACCAACGCCTTGGCGAGCGCTACGCGACGTCGCCAGCCTCCTGAGAGCTGGTTCATCTTCTTGTCGGCGGGCAGATTCAGCTCGGTGATCGTCGTTTCAACGCGCTGCTCGAGGTGCCAACCGTCGTGGGCGTCGATCTTGGCGTGCAGTGTCTCCAGGTCGCGAAGACCGTGCTTGTCGAGATCCAGCTTCGAGCGTTTCTCGTACTCCTTGAGCAACGACTCAATCTGGGCAAGGCCGTCGCGAATGACGTCGATGACTGGCTGATCCATCGCCTCGGGCAGCGTCTGCTCGAGCTGACTGACGATCAGGTCGTGCCGGGCTGTGATCTCGCCGCGATCGGGCTCGAGCGTGCCCATGATCAGCTTCAACGTCGTCGACTTGCCGGCCCCGTTGCGCCCGATGAGGCACACGCGTTCACCGGGTTCGATTGAGAACTCGGCGTCGCGGAGGATGAGCTGTTCGCCAAACTCGAGGCAGATATCGTCGAAGCGCAGCAGTGACATGGGTCGGTCCGGGGTGTTGGCGTGTATCCTACCTGAATACCCTCTATCAAACAGGTGACCGCGATGAGCGAAGAACGCTTCATTGATCTCGAGACGCGGCTTGCGCACCAGGACCAGCTTCTCAACGATCTCAACGAGGTCGTGACCGGGCAGCAAGCGCGTATTATGGATCTCGAGGAGCTGTGTCGCGCCTTGCTCGAACGCGTGCGATCGCTCGGTGATGGCGTCGCGTCGGGTAACCCGGTCGACGAACGTCCACCGCATTACTAGCCCTCAGAAAACGCTCGGGAAACCCTCAGCAACCACTTGCGACGTTTGTCGTATAGTGAGAGTTACACAGCGTCGGAGAGTCGTCATGCTGAAGAATTCCAGGCTTTTCGCTATCGCCCTGCTCGTTTTCGCGGGTTCCGCCGTCGGTCAGGACTACGTGCCCGACGAGCTCGCTGGCTGGCAGGATTGGGTACTTAAAGATCACGAGTATCGTGGTTGCCCGTTCTATTTCGACCGGGGCCCATCCGGGAGAGGGGATTATGTCTGCTCCTGGCCAAGCCGCTTGCAACTTGATGTCACGTCGGCTGGCGGTCGCTTCTCGCAGCAATGGACTGTGTATGGCGACGCACAATGGATCGTTTTGCCCGGCAACACCGAGCACTGGCCCGACCGCGTTACCGTCGACGGCCGCCAGGTCGAGGTCGTCGCGCGTAAGAGTCTTCCAAGCGTTCGACTCGATCCGGGTTCGTACCGGGTAGCCGGCCGTTTCGTGTGGGATGAGCGCCCCGGAGTCCTGGCACTGCCGCACAAGAGCGCGCTTCTGACGCTGAGCGTCGACGGCAAGAGGGTGGAGCGCCCGGACTTCTCGGGTAGCGGCGTTTTCCTTGGCGAACGGCAGCGCGATACGCGCGCCGTCGATTCTGTGCGGCTGGTTGTCTATCGCCTGATCGCTGATGACGTACCGATGCGCATGCTGACGCAGCTGGAGGTCGACGTATCCGGTGCCGTTCGTGAGGAGCTTTTTGGTCCCGCATTGCCCGACGGTTTCATACCGATTTCGCTACACAGCGAACTGCCGGCCAAACTCGAGGCGGACGGCAATCTGCGCTTGCAGGTGCGGCCCGGTCGCTGGGTTGTTCGACTGGCTGCGCGAGCGGAAGGTGTCCTTGATGACATCACGGCTGTGACTAGCGGCACGAATATGCCCGCAGAGGAAATCTGGAGCTATCGTGCCGACGATCAGCTGCGGGTTACTGCCGCCGAAGGACTGCCACCGGTTGACCCGATGCAGGTTGATGTTCCGCGGCAATGGCAGGAACTGCCGGCATTCAGGGTTGCATCGGGTGAGAGCCTGTCAATCGTCGAGCGCAGTCGAGGCGTCGTGTCTGCAAGCAACGAGTTGTGGCTGCAGCGCACGATGTGGCTTGACTTTGCAGGCGACGGCTTCGTCGTCGAGGACAACATAATCGGGCGGATGCGAGCCGACTGGCGCCTCGACATGAGTGGGCCGTACGCCTTGCTCGCGGCTTCCGAAGCTGAGGAAGATCTCCTGATTACCCGAGGTGATGAGGAGGGCAAGACCGGCATCGAGGTTCGCCAGAGCGATGTCGACATCGCGGCGCTCGGGCGTAGCGAGACTCGCGGCTCGATGCCCGTGACGGGTTGGGATGCACGCTTCGGCCGGGTTAACGCCATTCTGAACTTGCCGCCAGGCAACAAGCTGCTGACGGCGCCAGGTGTCGACAGTGCCAATGGCAGCTGGACCGGCCAATGGCAATTGCTCGATTTCTTCCTTGTTCTGATCATCACTATCGCGGTTTGGCGGCTCTTCAACCCGGTTTCGGGAATTATTGCGTTACTCGCATTGGTCCTGAGTTTCCACGAGTTTTATGCGCCCACCTGGCTGTGGCTCAACGTGCTTGCGGCGATCGCGCTCCTGCGTGTGACGCCGGAGGGCAGATTGCGCAGATGGGTGCGCAGCTACCAGCTGGTCAGCGCCGCATTGCTCGTGATCGCACTCATACCGTTCGTAGCAGGGCAGCTCACCAATGCGATCTACCCACAGTTAGAGCCACAGTACCCCCGTGCAGGCCTGCTTTCTCCTGTCGTTAGCGCACCTGCAGATGAAGCACGGCAAGCGGAACTGAGCCTGCAGAGGGCGGCGAAGCCCCAGGTCTCAACGGCGGAACCGATGCTTGAAGAGATCATCGTTACCGCCGCAAAAGGGGCACCGGCGCCGTTCGCACGCTACGCGCCAAATGCCATTGTGCAGGCCGGTCAGGGCATTCCGTCGTGGCGCTGGAATAGCTACGTCCTCGAATGGAGTGGACCCGTCGATGAAGAACAGGCTATGCGCCTGGTGATTCTGCCGCGATGGTTGGTCACGACACTGCGATTCGTGCAGGTCGTCCTGCTGTTGATATTCGCGGGCATCGTTGCCGCCGAGATCCTGAATCGGCAGTGGCGCATACCGGGTGGCCTCAAGCTCGGGCGCAGCCCGGCGACGAGCGTTTTGGCCGCAGGCGTCTGCGCATCGCTGTTGACGATCGGAGCTCCTGCCGAGGCCGAGATGCCGAGCAAGGAGTTGCTGCAACAGCTTGAACAGCGCTTGCTCGAGCCTCCCGACTGCGTGCCACGCTGCGCTGAGATCGTGGCAGCCAGTGTCGATGTGGGTGATGCAGCGATCAGCATGACGTTGAACGTGCATGCGCACGAAAATGTTGCTGTGCCGCTGCCCGGCACACTTCGCGGCTGGTATCCGCAAGTAACCGCTGTCGATGGCGATTCAGATGCGCGTGTGTTCCGGGACCAGGGTTCGCGCCTGTGGTTGTACGTGACGCAAGGCATGCACAGCGTGAGCTTACGCGGTGCAATTCCGGCGGCGGACAGCCTTGAGATCCCGTTTGCGGCGCCGCCAAGGGTGATCAATGTAAACAGTGACGGGTGGTTCGTCGCAGGCATCAGGGATCGGCGCCTGCTTTCCGGTTCGCTGCAGCTGACGCGACTTCAGGTGGAGGACGGTGGCGATACCGTACGCTGGGAAAGCAGCAGGTTCCCGCCCTTCGTGACGGTTCGGCGAACCGTTGAGCTTGAACTCGACTGGCGTGTGCGAACAACGGTGGAACGAGTCGCACCGCTGCAGGGCGCCTTGACGATTGAGCTGCCGTTGGTCGACGGCGAAGACATCGTCAGCGGTGATTTCACGGTCCGCGACGGTACCGTCCTCGTGTCGATGAATCCGCAGCAGGAAGAAGTGAGCTGGACGTCGAACCTGCCGCGCAAATCGCCACTTACGCTGACGGCTGGCGACGGTTCGCTGTGGTCCGAGCGCTGGCGTGTTGCGGTTGGGAGTTCCTGGAACGCCGTCTTTGAAGGCTTACCCGAAAGCAATACAGGTGCCGAGTTCGCGGATGTGCGTGTTGCGGAATTTGATCCGCGAGCTGGCGAATCCCTGACGCTGACGGCCACTCGGCCAGAAGCGGCAGAGGGCAATACGCTCGCGTTCGATGCGGTTGATCTACAGGTCAACCAGGGAGACCGGAGTGCCGACGTTGCGCTGCAGCTCGACTATCGCAGTACGCGCGGGGCACAACATGTCATACGCCTGCCTGACGGTATTGAAGTCAGACGGGTTGCAATCGATGGAGCCGAGCAAACCCTGCGAGCGGAAGCCGGTGAACTCACGCTGCCAATTCTGCCCGGTGAGCACCAGGTCGCCATTACGTGGCGCGCAACGGAGGACTCTGGCTGGCGCACGACGACACCGAATGTGGATCTTGGCGCACCGGCGAGCAACATAGAGCTTGGTATCGTGATGCCGAAGAATCGTTGGGTTCTCGGAGCATTCGGACCGAAGCTCGGTCCAGCCGTCATGTACTGGTCGGAGCTCGCCGCGATGATTTTGTTCGCGTTGATTCTCGGTCGCATCGGGCTGACACCACTCTCGACGCGGCACTGGCTGCTGCTCGGCCTCGGCTTCAGTACGTTCAGTTGGGGGATGCTGGCGATTGTCGTCATCTGGCTCGTCGCTTGTGGCGCTCGCGAGAAGCTGAAGTCAGACGAACTCAGCTGGTGGCAATTCGACTTCGTGCAAATCGTTATCGGTGGTCTGACCGTCATCGCGCTCTTGGGCATCATCTCTGCTTTGCCGCAGGGGTTGCTCGGCACGCCGGACATGCACGTTGCTGGTCACGGTTCGTATGGCAACGACCTGAACTGGTTTGCGGATAGAAGCGATTCAGTGCTACCGGGTGCGTCCGTGTTGACCGTGCCCTTGTGGGTGTACAAGACGTTGATTCTGGCCTGGGCGCTGTGGCTCAGCTTCGCATTGCTGCGCTGGTTGCCTTGGGTGTGGCAGTGCTTCAGCAGTGACGGATTCTGGCGCAAGCGGGTGCGGGGATAGACTTGCGGCTCGGCTGGATCACAATCTTCCTGGGTGTCCTGATCTGGTCCGGCATCGGTCCAAGGGACTTCATGACCTGGTGTCTCGAGGTTTCACCGGCCGTAATCGGTGGTGTCGTCCTGTGGTTTACGCGTGAGCGATTCCCGCTAACCGCGATGACCTACACGCTCATCCTGATCCACTGCGTGATCCTGATGGTCGGCGGTCACTATACCTACGCCGAAGTTCCTGTCGGTGAGTGGTTTCAGGAGACGTTCGATGGCACCCGCAATAATTACGACAAGCTGGGCCATTTCGTTCAGGGCTTTGTTCCGGCGATCATCACCCGCGAAATCATGGTCAGGCTCAGGGTGTTCAACTCCGTGCGCTGGCGCGATTTCTTTATTGTCAGCTTCTGCCTTGGTTTCAGTGCGTTCTATGAGTTGATCGAGTGGTGGGTGGCATTACTCTCCGAAGAAGCCGCTGCGAGCTTTCTCGGCACACAGGGCTACGCGTGGGACACGCAATCCGACATGGGTTGGGCGTTGTTCGGCGCGGTGCTCGCGCTGTTGCTGTTGAGCCGCTGGCATGACCGGCAGATGCTTGAACGTGGATTCGTCAAAGGAGTCTGAGCTATTGTGAAGCGTGTAATCGTTGCTGGTTGTTTGCTGTCGTTTGCCGGGGTAGTACAGGCGAGCGAGTGCGTCGTGCTGCTGCACGGTCTCATCCGTTCCTCGACCGCGATGAACAAGATGCAGCGCGAACTCGACGATGCCGGGTTCTTGACCGCGAACATCGATTATCCGTCGCGCGAGTACACGATCGAGGAGCTGGCGGATATGGCCGTTCCCGCCGGGTTAAAGGAATGTCGTAGTCACGAGAACGTCGAGCGGATTCACTTCGTGACGCATTCGCTCGGCGGGATCCTCGTGCGCCAGTACCTGAGTACTAACGAAATCCCGGAGCTCGGGCGCGTGGTCATGCTTGGGCCGCCGAACCAGGGCAGCATGGCGGCCGACGATATGGGCGGTGTGCCGGGATTCGAGTGGCTCAATGGTCCAGCCGGACGACAGCTGGGCAAAGGCGATGACAGCCTGCCGCTCAAACTCGGTCCGGCCAATTTCGAGGTTGGCATCATCGCTGGTAATCGCACGATCGACCCGATCACGTCGGCTGTTCTCGATAATCCGGATGACGGTCGTGTCTCGGTTGAAGATACCAAGCTCGAAGGGATGACGGACTTCATCGTCGTCGAGCACTCGCATGCCTTCATGATGCGCATGCGCCGACCGATCGAATTGACGATACACTTCCTGAAGAACGGCAATTTCGAACTCTCCGATGAATAACGATAGTGAGAAACCTCTTGCTTGTCCTTCACTACATCGCTCTCGAGCTTGTGGCACATTCGAGACCGCGGCCGTCCGACGCAGGACAATAGTGTTACGCAATGGAAGCCGTTAAGGCCCTCGGAGGCTCACTCGGAGAGCTCAGGAATCTTCTGGATATTTCCGAAGAGGGCAGGCGGATTAGCCTGGACGGAAAGGACGAGCTCTGGCGTTTTTCCGAATCGGGTCTGGCAGCCTGGCTGGTCGACGGTCGCGTTACGTCAGTATTCCTCTATTCGGACAGCTACGAAGGGTTTAGCGAATTCCAGGGTGATACGGGGGGTCTGCGGCTCGATACTTCGAAGCAAATCGTGCGCTTCAAGTTTGGCTATCCAAGCAAGCATAGAGAAGGAGCGACAACGACCGTTCTGGACACAACGCCGAACTACGATCGCTACGACTACGAAGACTATTCGCTTCATTTTCAGTACGACGAGACAGGAAAATGGTTACGTATGCTGACCATCATGTCTCCGGATACGGTCGCAAAATTCGATGGCCGTGTAACGGCAGAGACGAGTCACCCGGTCGTTTACGACAAGGCGAAGTATCACGCCGAGTCGGTGCAGGAACTGGATCTCCCGGAGGAGCAAGCGGCCGTACATACCGCGTTCTTCCTCGGGTGGCTGATGGACAATGACCTTTGCAGTTCAGAATTCGTTGAAGACCGGTATTCGAACGTCGCGGCCTACCAGCGACGCGAGATAACCGCGCTGAGGGTCTACGCAATTTGGGATTATTGCCTCGTTGACGACATGCTGAGCGACGAGGGCAATGCTTTTGCGCAGGACTATTTCGACTTCAGCGTGGGCAAGTACATCGACGATTACGCGGCACTTCTGATTCGCAAGTTACCAAGCGAGTTTCACGTGCCGTACACGTGGGAAAACCAGAAAAAGATCAACCACCAGATCAGTAAACGCTACAGCGACTGGAAGCGGTCGGGGAAAGCAGCTACTTCGCGTCCGAAGAAGAAGCGCGTGCCGCCCGTTGAACGGCCTCGGACCAGGAAGGCGCGGCCGGAAAAGCCCCCACTTCGGAAGCGGTCGGCTCGGAAAGCGCCGGCCAACCGATCAAGAAAACGCCGCGCCGCAAAGACGGCTCAGCGTTCGACCAAACTGTCGTGGCTCTTGAAGTTCGTGATCGGGCCGATACTCGCTGTCGCCATTGGCCTCGCGATCATCATCCTCGCCGATTCTCTGTAGCGCTCAGAAGAGGATCTTGCCCACACTGAACACGGCGTATGCCACGACCCAAAACACAATGCCGCCGATCAGACCGTTCACCATTCCAGTCGACGCGCCGAGGCGGCCGTCAGAGAAGTCGGCCATTCTCCGTTCTCTCAGCGCTGCAATATCGGGCTCGACATCGAGGACCTCCGAGTCGATTCTCGCTTGAAATACACTCGATCTGGGCCTGGACTTGCGTGCTTTGCGACCCCAAGATTGGCGGGTCGTTGCTGCGGCATCGGCTGCAGCCTGTTGATGTGACGTAGTGCCCAGTGGATTTAAGCTACTCATTGAGGGTTCCTTCCATCTACTCTGCCGCAGTTTGAATCTATCCAGTCCGCCGAAAAAGCAGAATATTTGATACTCAAACATCGGAAAAGCCGATGATAGGGCTCGATAGATCTGGAACTGCAGCAAGCTCGCCGACCCCGTTGAGAGGCCTAGGGGTAGCTCCGATTACGCTAGAGTTCTGCTGCCAGCCTGCTGCCCTGGTCAATAGCGCGCTTCGCATCGAGTTCGGCGGCAAGATCAGCGCCGCCAATGACGTGAACGGCGATACCAGCCGCCTCCAGAGGTTTGGAAAGCTCGGCTAGCGATACCTGGCCTGCGCAAAGGATGACGTTATCGACCTCGATCCAGGTCGGGTTTTCGCGCTTGTCGCCGTACGTGATCAGCAAACCCTCATCCGCAATGCGTTCGTAATTGACGTTACCGATCATCTGCACGCCGTTCATCTTGAGCGTCGCGCGGTGTATCCAGCCGGTTGTCTTGCCGAGTTTGGCGCCGAGCTTGCCTTTCTTGCGCTGAAGCAAGGTGACCTCGCGCGCCGGCGGTTGTGGTTTCGCTCGATCGCGCGCCAGTCCGCCGCGCTCTTCGGCCGGATCGACGACGCCCCATTCTTCGAGCCATTCATCGAGATCCATGGTCGGCGACTCGCCTTCCTCATGAACAAGGAACTCGGCGACGTCGAAACCGATACCACCTGCGCCAATGATCGCCACGCGTTCGCCGACCGGTTTCCGGTGGCGCAGCACGTCAATGTAACTCAGGACCTTCGGGTGATCCTGTCCGTCAATCTTTGGGTCGCGAGGGACAACGCCTGTCGCGACGATAACGCCGTTGTAGCCACCGCTCTTCAGGTCATCGGCCGTGACCCGCGTGTTCAGTTGCACATTGATGCTGCTGAGTTCGAGCTGACGCTCGAAATAATTCAGCATCTCGTGGAACTCTTCCTTGCCCGGAATGATTTTGGCCATATTGAGCTGGCCGCCGATCTCCGAGGCAGCATCGAAAAGGTCGACGTGGTGGCCGCGCTGAGCGAGCACGAGCGCCGAGGACAAACCGGCGGGTCCGGCGCCGACGACCGCGAACTTGCCGGGCGTGCCAGTTGACGTGTAGTTCAGCTCGGTTTCGTGACAAGCACGCGGATTCACGAGGCAGCTGCTCATCTTGTTGGAGAACGTGTGGTCGAGGCAGGCCTGGTTGCAGGCGATGCAAACATTGATTTCGTCTGCCCGCCCTGTACGGGCTTTCTTGGCAAACTCTGCATCGGCGAGCAACGGTCTCGCGAGCGACACCATGTCTGCATCGCCACGCGCCAGGACGTCCTCGGCAACGGCAGGCACATTGATGCGATTCGATGTGACGAGCGGGACGTTAACTTCCTGCTTCATCTTCCGGGTAACCCAGGTAAATGCCTTGCGCGGGACCGACGTCGCGATTGTTGGAACGCGTGCCTCGTGCCAGCCGATACCGGTATTGATGATCGTGGCACCAGCGTTTTCGATCGCTTTCGCCAGCTGCACGGTCTCTTCCCAGGAGCTGCCGTCAGGAATGAGATCGATCATCGAGAGGCGATAGATGATGATGAAGTCGTCTCCGACTGCCTCGCGCGTTCGCTCCACGATCTCCACCGGAAGACGCATACGATTGGAGTAATCTCCGCCCCACTCATCAGTCCGGTGGTTCGTATGTGTCACGAGGAACTCGTTGATGAAGTAGCCCTCGGAGCCCATGATCTCGACGCCGTCGTAACCGGCTTCGCGTGCACGCTCTGCACAATTCACAAAGTCACGAATCTGCTTCTCCACGCCCGAGCTCGAAAGCTCGCGGGGTGTGAACGGCGTGATCGGCGAGCGGATGCGCGATGGCGCAACGGCCAACGGGTGGTATGCATAGCGTCCCGCATGCAGGATCTGCATCGCGATCTTACCGCCAGCGATATGCACGGCATCCGTGACCGCGCGATGTTTCGCTGCTTCGCGGCGCGTTGTCATCTTGCCGGCAAATGGTTTTACCCAGCCCGCGCGATTCGGTGCGTAGCCGCCTGTGACAATGAGTCCGACTTCGCCTCTCGCGCGCTCGGCGAAATACGCCGCAAGGCGTTCGTGCTGGTTGCCGTCCTCGAGGCCTGTGTGCATGGAGCCCATGAGGATGCGGTTCTTGAGTGTCGTGAAGCCGAGGTCGAGGGGCGCAAGAAGATGCGGGTAGTTCGCGTCAGTCACTGTAGGAAATCAGGTTGTTTGCCGTGAGGCGATGATACAGCGATCGTCAGGCATCTTCGCTAGTCATTTTCCGAGCAATATGACGGCAACGTGCCTATCCTAGAGCCGACAGGCGCCGCACCTGAAGGAGACGTATGGCAGACAATACGGTCGCATTTCTCGTCATGGACGACATGGGCGATTTCGTTACCGATTTCGACCTCTCGATTGCGCCGCTTGCCGAGCTAGGCTGGCAGGTCGAAACGGTGCCTTGGCGCAGTGGCCCTGACTGGAGTCGCTTTGACGCCGTGTACATCTGCACACCCTGGGACTACCCGCAGTATGCCGACGAGTTCCGGCGAGTCCTTGAGGCCATTGAAGCCAGCGATGCCGCGCTGTGCAACGCGTTGTCCACCGTGCACTGGAACCTCGACAAGTCGTACCTGCGGGATGTCGAAGCGCGAGGCGACCGAATCGTGCCAAGTACCTGGTACGAACACTTTTCACGGGTCGATGTTTCAGGCTTTTTCGCCGAGCATGGCACGGACGCGGTGGTCCTCAAGCCAAATGTCGGTGGCAACGCCGTCGACACGTACGTGCTTCGCGAGCCGGTGCCAGATGAGACGCTGGCGGCGCTCGAACGCCTGTTCGACAGGCGCCGCTTCCTGATTCAGCCCTATATCGAGAGCATCACCACAGAGGGCGAGTATTCTCTGTTTTACATGAGGGGTCGATACAGCCACGCCATCGGCAAAGTGCCGGCGGCTGGCGATTTTCGGGTGCAGGAAGAACATGGTGCGGACATTCGTCCCATCGATCCACCGGCAGACCTGCGCGACATTGCCGAGCGCGTCTTCTCGCACATCGAGCCGCTCCCTGTTTACGGTCGTGGCGACTGGGTCCGCGGGCCCGATGGTGAGTTCCTGCTGATGGAGCTCGAACTCGTCGAGCCCTCACTTTATCTACGCACTGACCCGGGCGCGCCCGCCCGATTTGCGCGAGCGTTTGACGAGTGGTTTCAGGAACTCGCCCGTGAATGAACCTTTCGTCGCAGCAACGTCCTCCGGCGTACCGGCCGCGATAATCTGACCACCACCGTCACCACCCTCTGGGCCAAGGTCGAGAATCCAGTCAGCCGTCTTGACGACGTCGAGGTTGTGCTCGATGACAACAACCGTGTTGCCATGGTCGCGCAGGCGATGCAGGACGCCGAGTAGCTGCTCGATGTCGTGGAAGTGCAGGCCGGTAGTCGGTTCATCGAGGATGTAAAGGGTGTTACCGGTGTCGCGCTTGGACAGCTCCTTGGCGAGCTTGACGCGCTGTGCTTCGCCGCCTGACAGTGTTGTCGCGTTTTGGCCCAGGCGAATGTAGGTCAGGCCGACATCGGTCAGCGTCTGCAGTTTGCGGGCGACGACGGGAACGTTTTTGAAGAACTCGGCCGCATCCTCGACCGTCATGTCGAGGACTTCGTGGATGTTCTTGCCTTTGTACCGAATCTCCAGCGTCTCGCGGTTGTAGCGCTTCCCGCGGCAAACGTCGCAGGGCACGTAGACATCGGGCAGGAAGTGCATTTCGACCTTGATGACGCCATCGCCCTGGCAGGCCTCGCAGCGCCCGCCCTTGACGTTGAAGCTGAAGCGCCCCGGCATGTAGCCGCGCGAACGCGCTTCCTGAGTGCCCGCAAACAGTTCGCGAATCGGCGTGAACAACCCGCTGTAGGTCGCCGGATTTGAGCGCGGCGTACGACCGATCGGGCTCTGGCTGATGTCGATGACCTTGTCGATGTGCTCGAGGCCCTCGACCGCCTTGTGCGGTGAGGGGTTACGGCTCGTGCGGTGCAGTACTTCGGCGACCGACTTGTACAGGGTGTCATTGACGAGCGTTGACTTGCCCGAACCCGATACGCCCGTGACGCAGGTCATCAGGCCCACCGGTATCGACGCGTCAACTTCTTTCAAGTTGTTGCCGGTGGCGCCGAGGACCCTGATCTGTTTGTCCGCATCCGCCGGTGTGCGCGCTTCCGGAACCTCGATTTCGCGTTTTCCTGACAAGTACTGTCCGGTAAGCGACTGCGCCTCTTTCTGGATCTCGGCGGGCGAACCTGCCGCAACGACGCGACCACCATGCACGCCTGCGCCGGGCCCGAGGTCGATGACATGATCAGCCGAAAGAATGGCTTCCTCGTCGTGCTCGACAACGATGACCGTGTTGCCGATATCCCTCAGGTGCGTCAGCGTCCCGAGCAGCCGCTGGTTGTCGCGCTGGTGCAGGCCAATCGACGGTTCATCAAGGATGTACATGACGCCGACCAGCCCCGAACCGATCTGGCTGGCCAGCCGAATGCGCTGCGCCTCGCCGCCCGACAGGGTTTCGGCACTGCGATCGAGCGACAGGTAGTCGAGCCCGACGTCGGACAAAAAGCCAACGCGATCGGCGATCTCCTTGAGGATCTTCTCGGCGATCGTCGCGCGCCAGCCTTCGAGTTTCATCTCGGTGAAGAATGCTCGGACATGGCCAACCGACAGGCGCGTGATCTCAGGCAACGAGTGATCGTTGATGAAGACATTGCGGGCGGCTTCATTGAGACGCGTTCCGTGGCAATCGGGGCAGGCCTGGCTGTTCAGGAATTTCGACAATTCCTCGCGCACCGCGCTCGACTCCGTCTCACGGTAGCGGCGATCGAGGTTGGGCAGGACGCCTTCGAAGCGATGTGTCTTGCGCACCTGCATGCCGCGGGAGTTCGCGTAGAAGAAGTCGATCTTTTCCTTGCCGCTGCCGTAGAGGACGATCTTCTGCAGTTTCTCAGACAGCTCGTTGAATGGCGTCTCGATATCGAACTCGTAGTGCGCCGCGAGGCTCTGAATCATCTGGTAGTAATAAGTGGTCTTGCGATCCCACCCGCGGATAGCGCCTCCGGCCAGCGACAGACTCGGGTTAACGACGACGCGATCCGGGTCGAAGAACTGCTTCACGCCAAGACCGTCGCAGCTCGGGCACGCACCGGTCGGGTTGTTGAACGAGAAGAGCCGCGGCTCCAGTTCGGTCAGGCTGTAACCGCAGATGTTGCAGGCAAAGCGGTCGGAGAATGTGATTTCCTCGGCTTCCTCATCATCCATGTACGCAATGCGTGCCACTCCGTCGGCGAGTCGCAATGCCGTCTCAAACGACTCGGCAAGCCGCAGTCGCAGATCTTCCTTGACCTTGAAGCGGTCGACGATCGCATCGATGCTGTGTTTCTTGCGCAGGTCCAGCTCAGGTGGCTGGTCCAGCTCGTAGATCTCGCCGTCAATGCGGGCGCGGATAAAACCCTGAGCCTGCAGGTCCGCCATGAGCTGCACGTGCTCGCCTTTGCGTTCAGTCACGACCGGCGCCAGCAGCATGAGCTTCGTGCCCTCGGGCAGCTCGAGAACGTGATCGACCATCTGACTGACGGTTTGTGCTTCGAGCGTGGTGCCATGGTCAGGGCATTTCGGTGTCCCGGCGCGCGCGAACAGCAGGCGCAGGTAGTCGTAAATCTCCGTGACGGTGCCGACCGTTGATCGCGGGTTATGCGACGTCGACTTCTGTTCGATCGAGATGGCCGGCGAGAGGCCGTCGATGTGATCGATGTCCGGTTTCTCCATCATCGACAGGAACTGACGAGCGTAGGCGGACAGCGACTCGACGTAGCGGCGCTGCCCTTCGGCGTAAATTGTGTCGAACGCAAGCGACGACTTGCCCGAGCCGGACAATCCCGTGAAGACGATCAGCTTGTCGCGAGGCAACGAGAGATCGAGATTCTTGAGGTTGTGGGTCCTCGCGCCCCTGATGTCGATGGTTTTCATGACGAACCTGCTAATATACGCCGCCGCGTATCCGCGGTGCAAAGGAACTCCAGTAGTGGAAACAGACGAACGGAAGGGCATAGCGATGGATGCCAGCGAGCGCCGCTCCGTCGGCGTTGTGGCGCTGATCGCGATGATCCGGATGTTTGGACTCTTCGCGCTGCTTCCAGTTCTGTCCTTGTACGCCGCCGAATTGCGCGAGGCGACTCCGTTGCTCATAGGCCTCGCTGTCGGGGCGTACGGCCTAACCCAGGCGGGCTTGCAGATTCCGCTTGGCGCGCTGTCGGACCGGATCGGCCGCGTTCCGGTCATTGTATGTGGATTGCTGATATTCGCAGCCGGCAGCGTTCTCGCTGCCATGTCGGATTCTATCTACGGCGTCATCGCAGGTCGGCTGCTGCAGGGTGCTGGCGCGATCTCGGCGACACTGTCTGCGCTCATAACCGATGCCACGCGCAAGGAAGTCCGCACGCGCGGCATGGCCGTCTTCGGTGTCGGTATCGGCGCGTCTTTCATGATTGCGATGGTTCTTGGCCCGCTGATCGCATCTCGGTTCGGGGTTGCGGCCCTGTTCTGGATCGCCGCCGTGCTCGCGATTGTCGCCGCAGGGTTGTTGCGGGCGCTCCCCGACATTCCGCAGCCAAAGACCAGCGAGAGCTGGAGCATCGTGCCTGCCTTCCGCGCTGATCTGCTGCGCGTCGATGCTTACGTCTTCCTCCTGCACATGATCATGACTGCGACGTTCGTTGCGCTGCCATTTCTGCTGACGGATCGTCTCGACCTCGCGCTGACCGAGCACTGGAAGATGTATATCGGCGCCTTGCTGCTGTCGCTCGTCGTAGCCGTGCCCATGATTATGAATGATCACCACCAGGGTCGAGGCCGGCTGATCGGGCTCGCTGTGTCGATGGTCATTGCGGCCCAGCTTGCGCTGACCTTCCTCGGATTCTCGGTAATTCCCGTGTTCCTGGCGCTGACGCTGTACTTTGCCGGCTTCAATTTTCTCGAGGCCGGGCTGCCCGCTCGTCTGTCGGTACTGGCCGATGATGCGGTCCGCGGCGCCTCACTCGGCGTGTTCTCGAGCGCCCAGTTCCTCGGTGCCTTCGTGGGCGGTCTGGTGGGTGGGCGGTTCCTTGGGCAGGGTCGACCGACCGACGTCTTCTTTGTCTGCGCGCTGCTTGGTGGCATCTGGCTGGCATTGCAGGGCTTTGGCCGGTTTCAGCGCTCCTGACCGAGAAATCGCGCTGGTATTTGGCGCGGCAGGCCCTACAATAGTGCCCCCTTGCCGCTGCGGCGGCGGGCACGAATAACGCATAAAACAGGAGCCGAAATGGCCCGCGGAATCAACAAAGTCATCATCGTTGGCAACCTGGGGCAGGACCCCGAGACGCGCTATATGCCGAGTGGCGCAGCGGTGACCAACTTCACGGTTGCGACGAACGAGTCGTGGAAGGACAAGCAGACTGGCGAGCAGAAGGAACGCACCGAGTGGCATAGGGTTGCGATGTTCAATCGCCTGGCCGAAATCGCGGCCGAGTATCTGCGCAAAGGCTCGCAGGTCTATATCGAAGGCAAGCTGCGCACGCGCAAGTGGCAGGGCCAGGATGGCCAGGATCGCTACACGACCGAGATTATCGCTGACGAAATGCAGATGCTCGGCGGCCGTGGTGGTGGCGGCGGTTCCTTCGGCGGTGGCGGAGGAGGTGGCTCCTTCGGCGGCGGTGGCGGTGGCCAGAAGGGCGGTGGTGGCAGTGCTCCTCCGCAGCCCGGCCCCGACGACTTTGACGACGATATTCCGTTCTAGGAATAGACGACAATTCGTTTTTGTAAGCCGCGTGGGGCCTTCGCTGGTCTGCGCGGCTTTCTCGATTTGGTACGCGAGGAAGTTTTTCCAGTGGGCGCGTTCAAGGAGCCGCATGGCGGCGAACTGAAGAACCTGTATCTCGACAATGGCGCCGCTGAGGCCGCCAAAAGAACGGCGGGTGACTTTCCTTCATGGGATCTGACGGAGCGCCAGGTCTGCGACATCGAGCTATTATTGAACGGCGCGTTCTCGCCGCTCGAGGGTTTTCTCAACAAAGACGACTACGACGCGGTATGCAGCGGCATGCGTCTCGTGAGTGGCGTCCTGTGGCCCATGCCGATCACGCTCGATGTCAGCGAAGAATTTGCGGCGGATCTCGAATCGGGTGACACCATCGCGCTGCGCGATCTTGAAGGCGTCATCGTCGCGACGCTGGAGGTTGGCGACGTCTGGACACCCGACAAGGAAACCGAGGCGCGGAATGTTTTCGGCACGACCGATGAGAAACACCCGGCCGTTCACTACCTGAATCGCATTGCGGGGCCTGTTTACGTCGGCGGCAAGCTGACTGGCATCGAGGCCCCGATGCACTACGACTTCAAGCACCTGCGTGAGAGCCCCGCCGAGGTGCGCGCGCGCTTCAAGAAGCTGGGCTGGCGCAAGGTGGTTGCGTTCCAGACGCGCAACCCGATGCACCGGGCGCACCAGGAGATCTCACATCTCGCGGCACGCGAAGTCGAGGCTAACCTGCTCATCCACCCGGTCGTCGGCATGACCAAGCCGGGCGATGTCGATCACTACACGCGTGTGCGTTGCTACGAGCACATTCTCAAATATTATCCCGAGCAGACGACGTCGCTGTCGCTTTTGCCGTTGGCGATGCGTATGGGCGGCCCGCGCGAGGCCATGTGGCACGCGATCATCCGCAAGAACTTCGGCTGCACGCATCTCATTGTTGGCCGCGATCACGCCGGCCCGGGGAACGACTCGAACGGAGACCCGTTCTACGGACCCTACGATGCCCAGGACCTCCTCAATGAGTATGCCGAGGAGCTCGACATCTCGATGGTGCCGTTCCGCATGATGGTGTACTCCGAGAACAAGGCACAGTACATCCCGATCGACGAAAAGACAGACAACGACCACGTTCTCAACATCTCGGGCACCGAGCTGCGCCGGCGTTTGCAGGAGGGTCTGGAGATTCCGGACTGGTTCTCTTTTCCTGACGTTATTACCGAGCTGCGTCGCACGCATCCGCCGCGCCACAAGCAGGGATTTACCGTGTTATTCACGGGACTGTCGGGGTCGGGTAAGTCAACGATTGCGCACGCACTGATGGCCAAGCTCATGGAAGTTGGCGGTCGGGCAGTAACGCTGCTTGATGGTGACATTGTGCGCAAGAACCTGTCGAGTGAGCTCGGCTTCTCGAAAGAGCACCGCGACATCAACATAGCGCGCATCGGTTTCGTCGCGGCGGAGATCACCAGAAACGGCGGTATTGCGATCTGCGCGCCGATCGCGCCCTACGCGCACAAGCGTCGGGTTGTTCGAGACGTTATCGAGCCGCACGGCGGTTTTGTCGAGGTACACGTCGCGACGCCGCTCGAAGTGTGCGAGCAGCGCGACCGCAAGGGTCTCTACGCGCAGGCTCGTGCTGGTAAGATCAAGGAATTCACGGGTATCAGTGCCCCGTACGAGGTGCCCGAGAACGCCGAGATGGTCATCGATACGACCGATGTCTCGCCCGATCTCGCGGCGCACCGGATCTTCGTCAAGCTGGAAAGCATGGGCTTTATCAAGTAACGGACACTATGAAGCTGTACATCAAGACAATGGGTTGCCAGATGAACGAGTACGACTCGGAGAAGATGGCGGACGTATTGCGAGAGTCGCACGGCTACGAGCTGACGGATTCGCCCGACAACGCCGACCTGTTGCTTGTGAATACGTGCTCGATTCGCGAGAAGGCACAGGAAAAGGTGTTCTCAGAGCTGGGACGTTGGCGGGCACTCAAGGAGAAGAACCCGAACGTCAAAATCGGTGTCGGCGGCTGTGTCGCGAGCCAGGAAGGTGACGGCATCACGAAACGCGCACCGTTCGTCGATGTCGTGTTCGGTCCGCAGACGCTGCATCGTCTGCCTGAGATGATCACGGACGCCGGCAGAAAGTCTTCGTCCGTCGTCGACGTGTCGTTCCCGGAGATTGAGAAGTTCGACCGCCTGCCAGAACCGCGAGCCGAAGGGCCTACCGCGTTCGTGTCGGTCATGGAGGGCTGCAGCAAGTACTGCAGCTTCTGTGTCGTGCCGTACACGCGCGGCGAGGAGATCAGTCGACCGTTCGACGACGTGATCGCTGAAGTCGCCAGCCTGGCAGGGCAGGGCGTTCGCGAGGTGAACCTGCTGGGGCAAAACGTCAACGCTTATCGTGGTCCGATGCACGACGGCGAGATCGCCGATCTCGCGACGCTCATCTATTACGTAGCGGCGATCGATGAGATCGAGCGTATCCGGTTCACGACTTCGCACCCGGTCGAATTCACCGACAGCCTGATCCAGGCGTACGCCGAAGTGCCCAAGTTGGCTAACTACCTGCACCTGCCCGTGCAGCACGGCTCCGATCGCGTGCTGGCCGCAATGAAACGCGGTCACACGATCCTCGAGTACAAACAGAAGATTCGCAGGCTGCGTGAAGCTCGTCCCGATATTTCATTAAGCTCCGACTTCATCATCGGCTTCCCGGGGGAGACCGACAAGGACTTCGAGAAGCTGATGAACCTCGTTGCCGAGATCGGTTTCGACCAGTCCTTCAGCTTTATTTACAGTGCCCGACCCGGTACGCCGGCCGCATCGCTTGCCGACGATACTCCGCTCGAAGTAAAGAAAGAACGATTACAGATTCTGCAGGCGCGCATCAATCAGCAGGCAATGGAAATAAGCCGCGGAATGGTTGGCACCACGCAGCGTGTACTCGTAGAGAAGGTCTCGAAGAAGAGCGATCGCCAGGTGTCCGGCCGCACTGAGAACATGCGGTGGGTCAATTTCGACGCTGACCCGTCGATCATCGGCGAGTTTGTTGACGTTGTCATAACCGAGGCTTTGCCCAATTCCTTGCGCGGCCGACTTGCAGACAGCAAAGCTGCGGCGTAATCTCGGACTCAATGATCTATTGCCGAAATAGATTTATTGCCGCTTCCGGCACTTTCCCTGTCGTCCTGACAGGCGCTTTCCTACACAGAGGTTTCAGAAACAGATTTTGAGTGCTGTCCAGATATCTCGGGACGTAGTCCTCGAGCCCGCCGATAACAACCGCCTTGCCAATCTGTGCGGTCAGTTTGATGAACACCTGCGGCAGATCGAACGCCGCCTCAATGTCGAAATCGCCAGTCGCGGTAATCGCTTCAGGATTACGGGGCATCCTGGCGCGGCTGAGGTCGGCGGCGACGTCCTGGCAAAGCTGTTCGAGATGACCGATCAGGAGCGGCTCGATCCGGAACGCGTGCATATGCTGTTGCAGGAGTCTTTTATGGACGATGTGCAAGACGTCGACGTGCCTGCGAACGAGGACGATGGTGACGACGTCACGATCCAGACGCGTCGCAAACTGATTCGACCGCGTGGTGCCAACCAGACTGCATACATCAAAAGTATTCGGCAACACGATCTCGCGTTTGGTATCGGTCCCGCGGGCACGGGCAAAACATACCTCGCAGTTGCTGCGGCTGTTGATGCGCTCGAGTCGGAACAGATTCGACGCATCGTTCTTGTACGTCCGGCTGTCGAGGCCGGCGAGCGCCTCGGTTTCCTGCCCGGTGACCTGTCACAGAAGGTCGATCCTTACCTGCGACCAATGTACGACGCGCTCTACGACATGATCGGCGCGGAACGCGTTACGCGACTCATCGAACGCAACGTCATTGAGATCGCGCCGCTTGCGTTCATGCGCGGTCGATCGCTGAACGAGTCGTTCGTGATCCTCGACGAAGCGCAGAATACGAGTGTCGAGCAGATGAAGATGTTCCTGACGCGTATTGGTTTCGGCTCGCGCGCCATCGTCACAGGCGATGTCACGCAGGTGGACCTGCCGAATGGTCAGATGTCCGGCCTCAAGAATGCCACCGAAGTACTTGGCGATGTCGAGGGCGTGGCGTTCACGTATTTCACTCGCAAGGACGTCGTGCGCCACCATCTCGTGCAGCGCATTGTGAAAGCCTACGAAGACAATGAACGTTCTGACTGACGTTCAGCTGGCCTGTAGCGACGACACAACTCCCGAAGCCGACACTATCACCGCCTGGGTCAGCCGTGCCGTTGCCGCCACCGGCGTCTCGCGTGATCATGAGGTTTCTGTGCGCGTAGTGAGCAAAGAGGAGATTCGGCAACTCAATCGCGATTATCGCGATAAGGACCAGCCGACCAATGTGCTCTCGTTTCCATCCGGACCGATCGAAGGCCTGCCCGACGACGAGCCGGTGCCGCTCGGCGATATCGTCGTCTGCGCGTCGGTTGTTGCCGCGGAAGCCGCAGCGCAAGGCAAACGGCTGCAGGATCACTGGGCGCATATGCTCGTGCATGGGACGTTGCATCTGATGGGGTTCGACCATCAAGAAGAATCGGAGGCGGCCGAAATGGAAGGTAAGGAGACGAAAATCCTGACCGGGCATGGGCTCCCGGACCCATATGGAGAGCCTGCGCATAACTGCTAGAATGGCAAGACTATGAACGAAAAACCTCCCAGTACCAGCGGCTCGGGCGCCCCCGGCCTGGTCGCGCGCATCCGCCGCGCGTTCAGTGGCGAACCCTGGAGCCGAGACGAAATCCAGACCTTCATCGAATCGGAAGTCGAACTCGACGCCGAAGAAAAGAGCATGCTCACCGGGGTCCTCGAAGTATCCGAGACCCAGGTTCGCGACGTGATGATCCCGCGTTCGCAGATGGTGGTCATCAACATCGAAGATGAATTTGACGAGACGCTGAAGACCATCGTCGAGTCCGGCCACTCCCGCTTCCCTGTGATTGGCGAGGATCGGGACGAGGTGCTTGGCGTCCTGCTCGCGAAGGATCTGTTGCGGTACTTCGGCAGTGACGACGAAATCACGATTCGCAAGCTTCTGCGTCCCGCCGCCGTGATTCCGGAGTCGAAGCGTCTGAACGCGCTGCTCAAGGAGTTTCGCGCCAGCCACAATCATATGGCCATTGTCGTCGACGAATACGGCGGTGTTGCGGGCCTGCTGACCATCGAGGACGTGCTCGAGGAGATCGTGGGCGAGATCGAGGACGAGCACGACGACGAAGAGGCCGAGTTCATCCGGCCGGATGGGGATCGCAATGGCAAGCCGAGTTTCGCTGTGCGCGCGCTGACGCGCGTCGAGGACTTCAACGAGTATTTCGAGTGCGAGCTCGCGGACGAGGAATACGACACGATCGGCGGTCTCGTAATGCATGAACTGGGTCGCTTGCCACGCCGCGGCGAAAAGGTACACTTCGGCGGCTTCGAGTTCGCCGTCATGAAGGCGGACAAGCGGCGCATTGACGCGCTCCAGGTACAACGAATCAACGGCTGAACCGGTGGCATCCAAAGACATTCACCCGATTTTCCTGATCCCGGCTGACAAACCCGCGCTCAGCCGGCTCATCGCGTTTGTCATCGGCGCAGCGACGACGCTGGCGTTCGCGCCGTTCGGCTTGTCGATCGTCGCGCCGGTGCTGCTGATACCGCTTCTGTATATCTGCCTGACGGTGTCGCCTCGCGACGCAGCGATGCACGCGTTCTGGTACGGCTTTGGCCTGTTCCTGACCGGTACGTACTGGATCTACATTTCGGTCCATGTCTTTGGCAACGCGGCGTTGTGGATCGCTTTGCTGCTAATGGTCGGACTTGCATTGATCATGGCCGCGATCACCGCCGTGGGAGGCTGGCTTATCGCGCGTCTGTCGCAAGGCGAGCCCTGGCTGATGTTGGCCATCGCCCCGGCCGCATGGGTAATCGTTGAGTGGTTGCGCGGCTGGGTGTTGACCGGTTTTCCCTGGATGGCCATCGGCTATGGCCAGATTGACACAGGGTTTGCCGGCTGGGCACCTGTGTTCGGTGTCTACGGCGTGACGTTCATGGTGGTGTTGAGTGCCGCGGCGGTCATCGCGACGCTGATGGCGCAGTCGCCGCGCGGCAGAATCGGTGGCGTTGTCGCGGTCCTGTTGCCGTGGATAGTCGGCGGCATTCTTACACTCTCTGACTGGACGGAGCCTGATGGCGAGGCCGTGCGCGCAACGATCGTTCAGGCCGGTGTGTCGCAGGACAAGAAGTGGGATCGCGATCAGCTGCAGCCGATCATGGAGCATTACCTGGGGGCCACCCTGAGCGCTGCCGATAGCGACATCGTGCTATGGCCTGAGGTGGCGATACCGGCAACCGATGACCAGGTTCCGAACTTCCTCGCCCGTGTCGAACGTGATGCGCGCAGCCGCGGGCAGACGGTCATGCTCGGCATACTCGAGCGCAGCTTCGAACGAAGTGTCGAAGGCCGTATCTACAACAGCGTACTGTTGCTCGGCGGGCCCGAGCGCCAGTACTACCGGAAACGTCACCTCGTGCCTTTTGGTGAGTACTTCCCGGTGCCGCCGAGCGTGCGCGAATGGATGAAAATGCAGAACCTGCCGCATTCCGACCTGACGAAGGGCGATGACGTGCAGCCGCTACTCACCGCCGTCGATGGCACGAAGTTCGCCACGGCAATCTGCTACGAGGATGCCTACGCCGCGGAACAACTTTATGCGCTGCCGGAAGCCGGAATTCTCGTGAACGTCAGCAACGATGCCTGGTTCGGTGACTCAATCGCGCCACACCAGCACCTCGAAATTGCACGCATGCGGTCTCTCGAGTTTGGTCGCCCGACGATCCGGTCAACGAATACCGGCATCAGCGCGTTCATCGGCCCTGACGGCAAACTGCTGCAAACCGGCAAGCAGTTCGAAGCAGAGTTCATGACGGCCGACGTCGTGCCGATGCGTGGCACGACGCCGTACGTCGCCGGCGGCAACTGGCCGATTATCGGTCTTGGCTTCGTGATTCTGGGGTTCTTCTGGATTCGCAATCGCGCCAGCCTCTGATACCCTTCCGGGATTCAGACCCGGACAACAAAACCAGCCCCATGAGCACGCCCTACAAGCCCGAAGTGGTTGAGCAGGAAGCCCAGCAGTATTGGGAGGACGCTCGCAGCTTCGAGGTCGACGAAGACCCCAACAAGGAAAAGTTCTACTGTCTCACGATGTTTCCGTACCCGAGCGGGAAGCTCCACATGGGGCACGTTCGCGTGTTCACGATTTCCGACGTCATCGCGCGGTACCAACGCATGCAGGGCAAACACGTGCTCCAGCCAATGGGATGGGATGCGTTCGGCATGCCGGCCGAAAATGCTGCCATTAAGCATGGCGTGCCTCCCGCCGAGTGGACCTACAAAAACATCGCCGAGATGCGTGGCCAGCTCGATCGGCTCGGCTACGCCTACGACTGGTCTCGCGAGGTCACGACCTGTCGTCCCGAGTACTACCGTTGGGAACAGTGGCTGTTCACGAAGATGTTCGAGAAGGGACTCGTCTATCGCAAGAATTCGGTCGTGAACTGGGACCCGGTCGACCAGACCGTATTGGCCAACGAGCAGGTTATCGACGGGCGCGGCTGGCGCTCCGATGCCCTTGTCGAACGCCGCGAGATTCCGCAGTGGTTCATGAAGACGACGGCGTATGCCGATGAGTTGCTCGATGAGCTCGATCGTATGCCGGGATGGCCGGATTCGGTCAAGACGATGCAGCGCAACTGGATCGGTCGCTCCGAGGGCGTTGAGCTGTCGTTCGACGTCAAGGGCGAGGAAGAACCACTGACGGTCTATACGACCCGGCCCGACACCCTCCTTGGTGTGACCTATATGGCCGTTGCCGCCGAGCACCCTCTCGCGACAAAGGCCGCCGAGATCAATCCCGAAATCGCTGCGTTCATCGAGGAGTGCGTGCAGACGGATGCGGCTGAAGCCACGCTCGAGACCATGGAGAAGAAGGGTATGCCGCTCGGCATTTCGGCGATTCACCCCTTGACGGGTGATGAGGTGCCGTTGTGGGTCGCGAACTTCGTCCTTATGAGCTATGGCACCGGTGCGGTCATGGCCGTGCCTGGACATGACGAGCGCGACTGGGAGTTTGCCAAGAAACACGGTGTACCGATCAAGCAGGTCATTGCGCCGGCTGACGGCAGCGACATCGATATCCAGGAACAGGTATTCGTCGAGAAAGGCGTGCTCGTGAATTCGGGTAAGTACGACGGCATGGATTACGATACGGCGTTCAATGCCATCGCCGACCACTTCGAAGAGACAGGTCGAGGTCGTCGCACCGTCAACTACCGCCTGCGTGACTGGGGCGTTTCGCGGCAGCGCTACTGGGGCGCGCCGATTCCGATCATCTACTGCGACGATTGCGGCGCGGTGCCGGTGCCCGAGGACGACCTGCCTGTCGTGCTGCCCGAAGATGTCACCGTTACGGGCACAGGCTCGCCACTCAAGGACATGCCCGAGTTCGTCAACGTGACTTGTCCAAAGTGTGGCAAGGACGCACGCCGTGAAACCGACACGTTCGACACTTTCGTCGAATCGTCATGGTATTTCGCGCGCTATGCCTGCCCGGATAGCGACAAGGCAATGCTCGACGAGCGCGCCGCCTACTGGACACCCGTTGACCAGTACACGGGCGGTGTCGAGCACGCGATCCTGCACTTGCTCTACTCGCGGTTCTTCCAACGCGTCATGCGTGATGAAGGCCTGACGGATGTGTCCGAACCATTCACGAATCTGCTCACACAGGGAATGGTCCTGAAGGACGGCGCAAAGATGTCCAAAAACAAGGGCAACGTCGTCGACCCGCAGGAACTGATCGAGCGCTACGGTGCCGATACGGTTCGATTGTTCATGATGTTTGCGGCGCCGCCGGAGCAATCGCTTGAGTGGTCCGATGAAGGCGTGCAGGGCAGCTATCGCTTCCTCAAGCGTTTCTGGACCGCCGTGGCTGACCACGCGGAGGCGGGTGCTGTTGAGGCGTTGCAAAAAGACGCTCTCGACGATGGCCAGAAAGCGTTGCGCCGCAAGACGCACCAGACGATTGCCAAGATATCTGACGACCTTGGCCGGCGCTCGAGTTTCAACACGGCCGTTGCCGCGTCGATGGAGCTCATCAACGCGGTCAATAAGTTCGACGATGCGTCCGGGCAGGGCCGTGCGGTCGAGCGCGAAGCGCTCGAATCCGTCGTCTTGATGATGTCGCCGATGACGCCGCATATCTGCCACGCACTCTGGTCTGCGCTGGGTCATGAAACGGCGCTTGTTGATGAGCGCTGGCCGACGTTCGACGAGTCCGCGCTTGAGCTCGATATGATCGAGCTCGTTGTCCAGGTGAACGGCAAGTTGCGCGGTCGCGTGTCGGTGCCTGCCGATGCGAGCAATGATGCAATTGAAGAACTCGCCCTGGGCGACGACAACGTGCAGCGTTTCGTCGAGGACAAACCGGTTCGCAAGGTCATCGTCGTGCCCGGACGTCTGGTCAACGTCGTTGTCTAGAATCGCGATACTGGCGTTCGCCGCGTTGCTTGCAGGCTGTGGCTTCCAGCTGCAGGGGGCGATGACTATGCCGGTCGCGATGGAACGCACCTATATTGCGGCCACGGACAAGCACAGCGCGTTTTATCGCGAACTGCGGGCGTCCCTGCAGGCAGCCGGCGTCGAAGTTGTTGACTCAGCGACCGACGCAACCGCAACGCTCACGATTTCGTACGACGAGACCGATCAGCGTGTCCTGTCGGTGTCGGCGCGAAATGTTCCAACCGAGTATGAGGTCTACTACACAATTCGGTACATGCTCGACGCGCCGACCGAGAATCTGCTCGAAGCCCAGACGCTCACCCTTACGCGCGATTACACGTACGACTCGACGCTGGTGCTTGGCAAGGCGCGCGAAGAAGCGCTCCTGCGCGAAGCGATCGTTGACGATCTCGTGCGTATTGTCCTGAAGCAAATCTCGACACTTTGAACAGTGTTCTTACCGTCGCCGACACAGGCGTCGGCGTGCTTGGCGAGCTCCTGGAGCGGTACGGCCTCGAGCTCGTCCTCGAGCCGCGGGGGGCAGAGATCACGGGTAGTTTCTGGGGCGAATCGGAAGCGGGCGTCGTCGGGCGCAGCGTATTCGTTCGCGAAGACACGCCTGTACATTCCTTCCTGCACGAGACCTGCCACGTCGTCTGCATGGATGAACGACGTCGGGCTGGTCTCGATCGTGACGCGGGTGGGGATGATCTCGAAGAAGCGGCAGTCTGTTACCTGCAGGTGCTGCTGGCCGATTACATTGCGGGTGCGGGTCGCGATCGTCTCATGCAGGACATGGATGCCTGGGGTTACAGTTTCCGGCTTGGGAACACGCGTGACTGGTTCGAAGGCGATGCCGGCGATGCGCGAGAGTTCCTTTTAAATCATAAGCTTATAGACGACAGCAACATCCCGACATTTGCCCTGCGGGCCTGAGCCTGGGCGGGTGTATAGTTTGGTATGGCCTGGCTGCGCTACCTTGTCTACTTCATAGCGATCGCGTTCGTAACGTGGGCACTGACAGCGCTTGAGCTCGCTTCACCGGGAAGCCTCAGGCTCCACGTCCTCGTCAATCCAACCGATGTGTATGGCACAAGTGAATTCTCGCCCGTCGAGATCATACAGGCGATCGTGCTCCTGGCATGCGGTGGGCTCATGGCCTGGGTTGCGTGGTGTTGCCCGACCCAGCGACCGCTGGCAATTCCGTTTGGCGGGCTGGCACTGGCGTTCCTGATTCGCGAACTCGATTATTTCCTGGATCGATATATCGCAGATAATTTCTGGCAGGTTGTGATTGCCATCACTGGCGCGCTCGTGATCGCGTACACGTATCGCCATCGGCGTCGCTTGCGCATTGCGCTGGCGAGGCTCTGGCCGTCGCCCGGACTGACGTTAATGTTCGCAGGCGCTGTCATCCTGTTTGCGTTTGTGCGCCTCGTCGGTCATGAGCCCCTGTGGATGTCGATTCTCGGTGATGACTACCGGCGAGTCATCAAGCTCGCCATTGAAGAATTCATCGAGCTGGTTGGGTACTTCCTGTGGATGATCGGCACGATCGAATATGCCTTGCAGGCGCGGGCCATCGCATACCGTCCGCCTCAACCGGCGGCGAGACGTCTTCGGGACAAGCGTCGTCAGGATGCGGCTGGCCGCTTCTAGATATCAGAGAATCGTGGGGTTCGGTGCGTCGCCGTAGACCTCTTCTGGATCGAAGACTTTTTCGGTCTCGGTCCACTCGAGATCGACGTGGCCCTCTGCCTGCTTGGTATCGAAGTCGCCGCCCACCGGCACCTTGCGATAGAAACATGAGCGGTACCCGACGTGGCAGCTTGCGCCGCCGGCGACATCGACGCGCAGCCAGACGCAATCCTGGTCGTCATCGATCAGGAGTTCGCGCACCGTTTGCACGAGACCACTCGTCGCGCCCTTGTGCCAGAGCACCTGGCGGCTGCGGCTCCAGTAGTGGGCCTCGCCGGTGGCAATCGTGAGCTGCAGCGCCTCGGCGTTCATGTAGCCCTGCATCAGCACTTCGCCGCTGTCAGCATCGGTCGTGACGACCGTGATCAGGCCGCGGTCGTCGAATTTGGGGGCGAGGTCGTTGCCTTCCTCTACCTGCTCGATTGTCTTGCGGGCTTGAAACTTCACCGGAGCGACAGACATCGTGATATCTCGAAAAAAACGGGGCCCGGAAGAATACCGGGCGTAGCGGTCCCCGGCAATATTGCTATGATTGCGTCCTTTGGCCGACAGACTCGAGACACGATGACCATTCAGCTACACGACACACTGCAGGGCAGGAAGATTCCCTTCGAGCCCCTCGTCGAGGGCCAGGTGACGATGTACCTGTGTGGACCGACGGTCTACAACTTCGCGCATATCGGTAATGCCCGTCCTGCCGTCGTTTTCGACCTGCTGGCGCGCCTCCTCAGGCGCCGGTACACGCTGAAGTTCGCGCGCAACATTACTGACGTCGACGACAAGATCATCGCGGCTTCACTCGAGACCGGTGAGCCGATTGAGGAGATCACGGCCAAGTACGCAAAGATCTACAACGACGATATGGGCGCGCTCGGCGTTCAGCCTCCCGATATCGAGCCCTACGCGACGCAGCACATCGACGTCATGGTTGCGATGATTGCCAGGCTGGTCGAGGACGGACATGCCTACGAAGCCGAGGGCCACGTGCTTTTCGATGTCGAAACGCACCCGAAGTATGGCGAACTTTCGAAACGGGACTTGCGCGAGATGATCGCGGGCTCGCGCGTTGAAGTGGCGCCATACAAAAAGGCCGCACAGGATTTCGTTCTGTGGAAGCCCTCGACCGACGAGCAGCCCGGATGGGATTCGCCCTGGGGCCGCGGCCGGCCGGGCTGGCATATCGAGTGCTCGGCCATGGCTGAGAAACACCTCGGCGAGACGATCGATATCCATGCCGGTGGACAGGACCTCGTCTTCCCGCATCATGAAAACGAGTGCGCCCAGTCGAGCTGCGCGCACGGTGGTGCGCCGATGGCACGCTACTGGCTGCACAACGGTTTCCTCTCGCTCGACCAGACCAAGATGTCGAAATCGCTCGGCAACGTACTGCTGGTCCATGACCTGATCGAAACGATCCCGGGCGAAGTGATTCGCCTCGCGCTGCTGGGCGCGCATTATCGCCAGCCGCTGGACTGGTCCGCCGAGACGATCGAGTCGGCTCGACGCATGCTCGATCGCCTGTACGGCGCGGTGAGAGGAGTCGACGTGTCAGCGGAGGCGTGTGCGGCTGCTGACGTACCGGAAGCCCTGATAGCGGCGCTCGAAGACGACCTCAACACGCCCAAGGCGCTGGCAGAGTTCTTCGCGCTCGCACGCGCGCTGAACAAAGCCAGCGACCCGGCCGAGATTGAGAGCCTTGCCGCACAGATGTTTGCGGCCGGCGACCTGATGGGCATTTTGCAGAACGACCCCGAGGAGTGGTTTGCCGGGCACGTCGAGGGCGACATGCCGGCTGACGAAATCGAGGCGCTCATCGCGAAACGCAATGAGGCGCGCGCGGCGAAGGATTTCCAGGCCGCGGACGCAATTCGCGACCAGCTCAAGGACGCCGGCGTAATCATCGAGGACGGTGCGGGCGGCACAACCTGGCGCCGCGGCGGGTGACAGGGTGAGCAGCGAGGTACGGGCAGCGCAGCAGGAAGTCATCGAGGAGTTTGCGCTCTTCGATGACTGGATGGATCGCTACCAGTACATCATCGATATGGGCAGGCGACTGCCGGAGTTTCCGGACGAGCTACGCATCGACGAGAATCTCATTCGGGGCTGTCAGTCGCAGGTATGGTTCGTCGCTGAGCAACGCGATGGTCGGCTGTACTTCCAGGCGATCAGCGATGCTGCAATCGTCTCGGGTCTGATCGCTATCCTGCTGCGTCTCTACAGCGGTCGCGATCCCAGGGATATTCTCGATTCACCGCCGGATTTCGTCGAAGCGCTGCAGCTGCAGAGCCACCTGAGTCCGACGCGCAGCAACGGTCTCGGTTCGATGCTCGATGCGATACGCCGGTTTGCTGCGGAGGCTGCCGCCTGACATGCCAAACGCGATCAGCCGGGCACTGGCCAAACCGCTGATCTGGCTGGTCCGCTTTTATCGCGTTGCTCTCTCGCCGTGGCTTGGCTTCAACTGCCGCTACCAGCCGACCTGTTCGAGTTACGCGATTGAAGCGCTGCAGGTGCACGGCGTGCTGAAAGGCAGCTGGCTTGCGGCAAAGCGCATTGGCCGATGCCATCCCTGGGGCGGCTCGGGATACGATCCTGTGCCGGGAACGGAAGGGAGGAAAGATGACGCCCGCTAAACTGTTCCAGGCCGTTCTGTATCCGTTGACGTCATCTGCCGTGCTGGTACCGCTGATCGTGTTCTGGTTGCTGACGTCGTTCGCGGCGTGGGGCGGATTGCTGGGCCTGTTCCTGTTGGCCTTTGTCCTGATGGCCACGGTTCGCTTCCTGATGATGGTGCTCGAGGCGCGGGCACGTGGCAGAGAACCCGAAACGCCGGGCATCGAGTTCTTCAGTCTGTTCGGCGACGGCTGGAACCTGTTTCCTGCGGCACTGATCGTGCTGTCGGCGTTGCTGATCGATGTGACAGGCGACAATTTCGGTATCGTCGGGGCAACGGTGGTTTCGGTCATCGTATGCGTCGCGTTTCCTGCTTCCCTTGCCGTGCTGGCGATCACGCGTTCGCCACTGCAGAGCATTAATCCGGTAGCCATAGCGAGACTGATCGCTCGCTGCGGTGGCACGCTTTGGATCGCAGTTGCGTTTGGCCAGGTAGCGGGCTGGCTTGCTTTCCTGAGCAACGAACTGCCTTCTCTTCTCGCAAGCTTCGTGCAGATGTACCTGTATTTCGCCTATTTCTCGTTGCTCGGGAGCCTGATCGAGCCCTACAACCTGTTCGAAGAGGTCGGCATTCCCGCGCCGTTGGAAAAAGACGACGCTGAGATCAGCGGAGACCTGGAGAAGCACCGTGTTGGCGTCCTCGGTCACGCGTACGGGTTTATCAGCCGCGATAATCGGGAAGGAGGTTTCCGACACATTCTTGGCGAGATCGACCGTGACCCCGATCCGGTGCAGGCGTGGGCCTGGTACTTCGGCAAAATGCTGGATTGGGAAAACCAGCAACATGCGCTGTTTTTTGCGCAGCACTATATCCGGGATGCGCTGCAGCACGGTGACGATATCGTGGCGCTGAAGGTGATCATGCGTTGCCGATTAATCGACGAGCGCTTCAAGCCCGCTCGGGAAGACATGCCGGCCGCGATAGAGGCGGCCGAACGCCAGGGAAATACTGAGCTTGCGGCCGTGCTGAACCGCATGTGAGGCGCTACAATACGGTGCATGGATAAACGCCTGCTCACCATCCTGCGCTGCCCTGTGACTCATAAGGGCTTGTCTGTGCTGAGAAAAGACAAGCTCGAGAAGATCAACGCAGCGATCGCCAACGGCGAGATAGAGACGCACGAGGGCGTTCGACTCGAAACGCCGCTCGCCGAGGCACTCGTGACCGACGACGGCAAGCGCGTCTACCCGGTGAATGACGGGATCCCGGTGCTGCTCGAAGGCGAATCGATCCATGTGGAGCAGATTGTTTGAAGATTCGCGCCAATCAGCTCTCGTCACACCTCAAGAATTCGCTCGCTCCCTGCTACCTCGTCACCGGTGACGAGCATTTGCTTGTCGCCGAGGCACTGGACGATATCCGCAAGGCCGCACGCGAGGGTGGTTTCAGCACGCGCGAGCTGCACGTTGCGACGACCGGGTTCGACTGGAACCAGCTGACTGCATCGAGCGGCAACATGTCACTGTTCGCCGAGCAGCGCATCGTTGAGCTACGATTGCCGACCGGAAAGCCAGGTCGAACCGGTGGGCAGGCCATTGTCGATCTCGTCGAGCAGGCCGGACCGGAGCTCCTGTTTATCGTGACAGCGCCGAAGCTCGATCGGAGCGCCGCCGCGTCCAAGTGGGCCAAGACCATCGAGGCCAAGGGCGTTGGTCTGCAGATCTGGCCGATCGGCCTGCGCGAACTGCCGGGCTGGATTGCCAATCGCATGCGCCAGGCAGGTTTGCAGCCCGACAGGGACGCTGTCGCCCTGATCGCCGATCGCGTCGAGGGCAACCTGCTGGCCGCTGGTCAGGAAATCGAAAAGCTCCGGCTGTTGCTGGGTGAGGGCAAAGTTACCGCCGAAGACGTCAACGAGGCCGTCGCGAACAGCAGTCGGTACGACGTTTACAAGCTCACCGATGCGGCACTGGCCGGCGATGCGCCGCGCGCGGTGCGTATTCTGGGTGGCCTCAAGGCCGAAGGCGTCCAGCCCGTCATCGTCATGTGGGCGCTGACGCGCGAACTGCGCACGCTGGCGACGCTCGATGACGCGGTTCGCCAGGGTACCGACCTCGGCAGCGCGATGCAGGCGGCGCGCGTCTGGAATAACCGCCAGGGACTTATGCGTTCGTGCATCAGTCGGCACCAGCACGGCGATTTCCACCGCATGCTCAAGGCGAGCGGCCGCGCGGATGCGGCGGCCAAGGGCCAGCGCTATGGCGACCCCTGGCAGATGGCCGCGGACATCGTCGTCGGGATGGCGCGCGCATGAAGCCGATCGGTGTTTTCGGCGGCACGTTCGACCCGATTCACTATGGCCACCTGCGTTCGGCGTTCGAGATGCTACAGGCGCTCGACTTTGAAGAGGTGCGATTTATTCCCTGCAGTGACCCGCCGCACCGCGGCGTTACCTACGCTACTGCAGCGCAGCGTTATCGCCTCGTCGAGGTGGCAATAGCAGAGCAACCGGGCTTTGTGGCCGATGACCGTGAACTCGAGCGCGGCGGGCCTTCCTACACGGTCGACACACTGGCGACGCTGCGCACGGAATTTCCGGACCGCTCGCTGGGTCTCATTGTAGGAATGGACGCATTCCTCGGGTTGCCGGACTGGTATCGATGGGATGAGATTCTCGACACGGCACACATCGTTGTCGCGCATCGACCGGGATGGAAAGCCCCCGACATCGGCGTACTCGGTGACATGATCAGTGAGCATGGGACGCACCGCGTCAGCGATCTGCACGAGACCACACACGGACGAGTCCATATACACGCGGTGACGCAGCTTGAAATTGCGTCGACCGAGATAAGAGATTTGATCGCCGCCGGGCGGGACCCGCGCTTCCTGATGCCCGATGCGGTACGCGACGAGATTCTTGAATTGGGACTTTATAAAGGAGAATGACGCTTGATGAACTGCGAGAGCCACGCATGAACAGCGAGACTTTGACCGACCTCGTCGTCGACGCGCTCGACGACGTCAAGGCCAAGGACATTGTGCGCCTCGATGTCCGCGACATGACCACGGTCACGGATTACATGGTCGTTGCGAGCGGCACGTCGAATCGGCACGTCAAGGCGCTGGTCGACAACGTCGCCGAGAAGGCCAGGGAAGCCGGACACCGGGCGATCGGTATCGAGGGCGAAGAGGGCGGCGAGTGGGTCCTGCTGGATCTGCAAGACACGCTCGTCCACGTCATGCTGCCCAAAGTGCGTGAGTTCTATAACCTGGAGAAGCTCTGGTCGATTTCCCCGACAGGGGATGCGACGGCCACCGACGGTTAAGTCGTGCACATTCGACTACTGGCCGTTGGCGATCGCCAGCCGTCGTGGGTGGACGAAGCCTTCGGCGCTTACACAACGCGCCTGCCGCGTGAGTGGAAGTTCCGGCTCGATCTGATCCCGACGGTGCGCCGCCAGAAAAACGACAAGTCCGCTCGGGCAATGGAGGCAGAGGGCGAATTGATCCTCTCGAAGCTCCAGCCTGCAGAGCAAGTCATATTGCTCGACGAACGTGGGCGACAGCTCGACAGCAAGGGTCTGGCCGGCAAACTGTCAGACTGGCAGACCGACGGCCGGGACCTCTGTTTCGTGATCGGTGGCCCCGATGGCTTATCTGACGCGTGCAAGCAGCGCGCACATTTCTCCTGGTCGCTGTCGAAGCTGACGTTGCCGCACGGGCTGGCGCGTGTGCTGTTCGCCGAGCAGCTCTATCGCGCATGGTCACTGCAAACCGGCCATCCGTATCATCGCGCGTGATTGACCCACATGAACGCCACTTCCGAACTGTTGCTTGCCTCAACGTCGCCGCGTCGTCGCGAAATCCTCAGCGCGTTGCGGTTGGAATTCGATGTCTGCCATGTGGACATCGACGAGACGCCGCTGCCGGCAGAGTCCGCCGAGGCGATGGTGCTGCGGCTTGCCTCGGCGAAAGTCGAAGCCGCTGATAGAGGTCCGGCGACGCTGGTACTTGGCGCCGATACAGCAGTGGTCATCGGTGACCAGATACTGGGCAAGCCCGTCGACGAAGCGGACTGCCTGGCGATGCTCGATATGCTTTCCGGCCGGCCACATCGCGTGGTGACCGGCGTTGCGTTGCACACACCCGCAGGGACTGAAACTGCCGTGTCCACGACCGATGTGTATTTTCGCGAAATCGGTCGCGACGAAGCGCTCGCTTACTGGCAAAGTGGGGAGCCCTGCGACAAGGCGGGCGCCTACGCCATTCAGGGCCTGGGTGGCGCATTTGTTACACGGATCGACGGAAGCTACTCCGGCGTAGTCGGACTGCCCGTTTTCGAGACCTTACAGCTGCTCAGCGCGGCAGGTCTCACAGTTCTGGCAAGCGACAAACAATGACCGACGAGTCCCTCAAAGAGGAAATCCTGATCAACGTCACGCCGAGCGAAGTGCGGGCGGCACTGCTCGAGAACGGAGTGCTGCAGGAGGTCTACGTTGAGCGGGCTGCGCGCCGCGGGTTGATCAGCAATATCTACAAAGGTCGCGTTCTGCGCGTGCTGCCAGGTATGCAGGCCGCGTTCATCGACATCGGCCTCGAAAGAACGGCATTCCTGCATGCCTCCGACATTGCTCGCAACGGCGGCGGGGAAAATGGCGAGGACGTTCCCAATATCCGCGACCTCGTGCGTGAGGGCGAGGACATCATGGTGCAGGTCGTCAAGGACCCGCTCGGGAACAAGGGCGCAAGACTCACGACCTATATCACGCTGCCATCCCGCCACCTCGTGTTGCTGCCGCGCAGCAACACGGTCGGCATCTCGGCGCGCATTGAAGACGAAGAGGAGCGCGAGCGCCTGCGATTGATCGTCGAGGAGATGCTCGCCGAGCGGGATCTCGCCTGTGGCGCGATCGTCCGCACCGTCGCAGAGGGCATGGAGCGCGACGCGCTTGAATCCGACCTGCGATATTCCCTCAAATTATGGGATGTCGTTCAGGAACGGTGCAGCAAGCGTTCGGCAAAATCATTGGTACACGAGGACCTGTCACTGCCGCTGCGCGTTCTGAGGGACATGGTAACGGCGGACGTGGAACGGGTGCTCGTCGATTCGCAAAGCGATTACGAGGCAATGCTGGAATTTGGCGAAACCTACCTGCCCGATACGAGCCCGGCGATCGAGCTGTATAAGCGCCGCCGGCCGATCTTCGACCTGCACGGCATAGAGGACGAGATTCACCGCTCGCTGGACCGCAACATACCGCTGAAGTCGGGTGGGTATCTCATCTTCGACCAGACTGAAGCTATGACGACGATCGACGTCAATACCGGCGGCTATGTCGGGCACCGCAACCTCGAGGAGACTATCTACCGGACGAACCTCGAGGCGGCAGTAGCTATCGCACGCCAACTGCGGCTACGCAACCTCGGTGGCATCATCATCATCGACTTCATCGATATGGAAGAGGCGGACCATCGCAGCAACGTCCTGCAGGTCCTCGAGCAGGCGCTGTCACGCGATCACGCGCGCCACCAGATTACCCCGGTGTCACCGCTTGGCCTGGTTGAGATGACCCGCAAACGGAGCCGCGAGAGTCTGCAGCACGTTCTGTGCGAGGACTGTCCGTCGTGCGACGGTCGAGGTTTTGTCATGACCGCAGAGACGGTCTGCTTCGAGGTCTTTCGCGAGATCATCCGGCAGGCGCGACAGTTCGAATTCGACGAGGTTATGGTGCTCGCCAACGAGGGCGTCATCGAACTGTTGCTGGACGAACAGGCCGACAGTCTAGCGGAACTCGAAGAGCAGACAGGCAAGTCGATTCGTTTGCAGACCGAGTCCCTGTACCAGCAGGACCAGTTCGATGTGGTGCTGATGTAGGCGACCGATGCGATGAAGAGCCTCCTCCAGAAACTGCTGAAGATCGTCGCTTACTCCGCGGCTGCGGTCGTTATTCTGCTCGCCATCGCCGTCGGGCTATTCCGCCTGTTCCTGCCGCGGCTGCCCGAGTACCAGGAGGAGATCAAGACCTGGGCAAGTGAAGCGATCGGTATGCACGTCGAGTTCTCGGGCATGGACGCGCGCTGGGGCCTCAGTGGACCGGAATTGGAATTCTACGATACTGAGCTGGTTCGCCCCGACAATAACAAGCGAGCGATCGCGGCCGAAGTAGTAAGCGTTGGTATCTCGCTGACGAACCTGATCTTCGATCGTTCGTTCGTTGTTGACCGCGTCGCGATCCAGGACACGGCGATCGAGGTCCGCCAGCTCGACGATGGTGGCTGGTGGATCCAGGGCACGGAGCCAGGCGATCTGAACCGCGCACAGGGCGATGGACCACAACGCCTGCTCGATATGGAAATCGTGGGTGAGGATATCGAGATTCGCTTCCTGCAACCCGGCGACCAGCGACCGCGGCGTTTCCAGGTACGCAGCGCTCAGGTCAGCATCGACGAGAGGCGTATCGCGTTCGATGCGGACGTGAGGCTGCCCGACGATCTTGGCCGTCAGATGGCCGTGTCGGCAACCCAGGTTCTTAGCCTGCCGCCGGAAGAGCGTGGATGGGACGTCTCACTCGAGATGGATGACGTCGATCTCGCTGGCTGGTCGGACTTGCAATGGGCGACGGAACGGGAGATCTATTCCGGCCAGGGCGATCTGGACCTGGCGCTCGTAGTTAACGGCCGCAAAGTGCGCAGCGCCGCGGCCGAAATTGATTTTGAGGACGTTGTGCTCGAAGAGGGCCAGCCATTCGACGTCGCAGGCCGTCTCGAACTCGATCTTGCCGATGATGGCTGGCTGGCGGCGGCCGAGGAATTCACCCTGACCACGACTGAGCACGAGTGGCCGGAGACCTCCATTCGTGTCGAGGCGAGCACCGATAGCGAAGGTGCGATTTCGATCCTCGACGTGCGCGCGTCCTACCTGCATCTTGCAGACGCAGCGATGGCGATGCCGTTGCTCACGCCGGAGCAGAGATCGCAACTGGATGCTTTCAGCCCAAGCGGTGTGGTTCGCGACCTCGATGCGACGTTCTCCAACCTGAATGCCGACAACCGGTATTTCGAGCTGTCTGTGGATCTCGAGGACGTTGGTTTTGCTGCGGGCGAGAAGCGTCCCGGCGTGCGTGGTTTCACGGGACGCGTTCGCGGCGACCTGAGTGGCGGGCGGATCGAGATCGACGCGGCCAACATGTCGCTCGACCTGCCGGCTGTCATGACCACGGCGATTCCTATCGAGACACTGCAGGGCATGCTGATCTGGCGCAGCAGCGGTGAGTTGACGCGACTGACGACCGACAGCGTCTATCTGCTGTCGCCGGTTATGGAAATGCGTGGCAGCGGCGAGCTGTCTCTGTATGCGGATCGGCCGGCGCCTGAAATCGACTTCAATGGGAGCTACAGCATCGGCGATGTCTCGCAGGTGTATCCGTACCTGCCGCACAAGATCATGAAGCCCAAGCTGCGCAACTGGTTCGAGACCGCGCTTGTTGCAGGCACTATCCCACGCGGAACAGTACGCATGCGCGGGCCCGTCGACAAGAATTTCTTCAAGGGGGATGACGGCCGTTTGCTGGTCGAGGGCTCAGTGCGCGGGCTAACGATGAAGTTTCAGCCGCAGTGGCCGGCCATTGTTCGCGGCGATGTCGAAGTCGTATTGGATCACAGGCGGCTTTATTCCGTTCGCAATCGCGTGGCGACGGCCGGCAATATCGCGGTCGACTCGCACGTTGAGATCGCCAATCTGCGCGAGGGCGTTCTGACCATCAAGGCCCTGACGACCGGCACCCTCGAGACGTTCAGGCAGTACGGCCTGCAAAGCCCGCTCAACAACCTGATGGGCGGTAATCTCGAGCGGCTCACGATGGACGGCGATGCGTCGTTCCAGTTTGACCTGATGGTGCCGCTCAAGCGCGCGAAAGAAACCACGATCAACGGCGTCCTGCGCAGCAACAATGGCTCGCTCGTAATCGAGGGTTTCCCGGCGCCGCTCGAGGACCTGATTGGTGAGGTACAGGTTACGCGCGACACGCTCACCAGCGAGAATCTCGGTGCGCGCTTTCTTGGCGAGGACATCAGCATCCGACTGGGCCCGAACGACGACCCGCGAGTGTTCACGGTAGCCAGCGCAACCGGCGTTGCAACTGCCGAGGCTGTCGTCAACGAGCTTGGTCTGCCCCTCGAAGGCATCATCGAGGGTGCGACGCCCTACGAGGCGCGCATCCTGTTCCCGCGCGGCAAGCAGGAACCAAAGCAACCACTGACCGTCGAGGTCGATTCAGACCTCGAGGGTCTTGCGTTACAACTTCCCGATCCCGTGGGCAAGGCGGCCGACGAACTACTGCCGCTGCGCGGCGATCTACGATTCGTGCCGGACGTCGATGTGCTGGAGACCACGGGCATGGCAGGGGATCAGATTGCCTGGCAGGCCGCCTTCAACAAGCCCGAGAACGATGCCTGGGACTTCGATCGTGGCGTCATCACGCTTGGCGAAGCGGCTGTCGAACCTGCTGAAACGCGAGGTTTGCACATCCGAGGCAACACGACGACTGTGCGCCTCGAAGACTGGCTGAATCTCTCGCGAAGCGGTGCCGAGGAGATCGGCGCTGCTGATCGCATCCGCTCCATCGAACTCGTCGTCGATGACCTGTTCGCGGTCGGACAGCATCTCAAAGGGCATTACGTCAGGCTCGACCGAAGTGCGCGCGACTGGTTGGTGCAGATCGAGGGCGAGAACATCGTTGGTTCGGTATTCGTGCCGTATGATTTCGATGCCGATCGAGCGATGGTCATCGAGGCACAGCGTATGCGCTTGCCCGGTGACGAGGTATCGCCAGAGAGCGTATCCACGCTTGACCCGCGCAGCCTGCCGCCGATCACACTGGTTGCTGAAGAGTTTGCGCTCGGCGATCGCAACCTTGGGAGCGTGGAGGCTGTACTCAATCGCACGGAGTTCGGCCTGGAGAGCGAGACGCTGATTGCGAAAGACGAAACCTTCGAAATTGTCGGCGACGGTCGCTGGGTGGCCGACGAGAATGAGGAACTCGGCAGTCGTACCTACCTGACGGCCACGCTGACGAGTCTCGACGTGCGCACGACGCTGTCCCGTCTCGACTTTGCCCAGGGCATCAGTGGCAAGTCGATGGGATTGTTGTTTGACCTGAGCTGGGGAGGCGGCCCCCGCGCGAACTTCCTTGATGTGCTTGACGGCGAGGTACAGCTGCGACTCGAGAACGGCTCGCTCGAGGAAGTCGAACCCGGAGCCGGGCGCGTGCTCGGTCTGGTCAGTTTCGTTGCCCTGCCGCGACGCTTGTCGCTCGATTTCCGAGATGTGTTCAGCAAGGGTTTCCGCTACGACACCATCGCCGGTACGTTCAATGTCGAGGACGGCATTGCGAAGACTTGCGACATGTTCATGGAGGGAACCGCGGCCGACATCGGTATCGTCGGCCAGGTGAATATGGCAACCGCCGAATACGAACAGGGCGCAGTCATCAGTGCCAAGGTCGGCAATACATTGCCGATTGTCGGTGCCGTTGTCGGCGGACCGCCGGGCGCTGCGGCCATGCTTATTTTCTCGCAGATCTTCAAGAAACCGCTGCAGGAAGTTGGCCAGGTCTTCTATGGCATCAGTGGTCCCTGGGAAGAGCCCGTGATCGAATCGGTAGGCTCCGACGGCTTCGTTCGCTACGGCGAACTTGCAGGATGCCTGCCAGTCGAAGAGCAACAGTGATATGCGTGTAGCTGCGATACAGATGAACAGCGGACCGGAGGTGCCGGCCAATCTCGAGCTCGCCGGCAAGCTGCTCGGCGAGGCGGCAGCCGATGGCTGCACGCTCGCCGTGCTCCCGGAGAACTTCGCCCTGATGCCCGAACGGGGCAAGGACAAGGCGACAGTGGCTGAGGAAGAGGGCGATGGGCCAATTCAGGACTTCCTGTCGCGCACGGCGGCGCAGCATGGTCTGTGGATCATTGCAGGAAGTATGCCGTTAGTCTCACCCGAGATCGCCAACGGACGTGTTTATGGTGCGTGCCCGGTCTACGATGCGGGCGGCGTGCAGCAGGCCGTGTACCGGAAGATTCACCTGTTCGATGTGGACCTCGTTGAGAAGCAGGAGTCTTACCGCGAATCGGATTCAATGTACCCGGGCGAGGACGTCGTCGCCGTTGATACGCCAATAGGTCGGGTCGGACTAACGATCTGCTACGACTTGAGGTTCCCCGAGATGTTTCGGCGGCTCGTCGACGATGGGGCGACTGTCTTCACAGTACCTGCTGCATTTACCGTGACCACCGGAGCCGCGCACTGGCACACGTTGCAGCGTGCCCGCGCCATCGAAAATCTGGCATATGTGATCGCGCCGGGGCAATATGGCCTGCATCCCGATAATCGTTCGACGTACGGGCATTCGCTGATCTGTGACCCATGGGGTCGGGTCCTTGCCGAGTCGGCAGAGGGTGACTGCGTGGTTGCTGCAGACATCGATCCGGAGCTGCCGGCGCGCCTGCGCAGTGAATTTCCCGCACTGTCCAATCGTCGACTGAAATAAAAGACCACCGAAAGAAACGCCATTGAGTAACACAACCAACACTTCCCTCGACGCGGTCATGCACCGCGTACTCGAGCCAGCCGGGCTCTCGGAGCTGCAGCTCTCCAGAACGCTGGGCTCAGTCATGTCAGGCGGCGTCGATTACGCCGATCTGTATTTCCAGGTCAGCCGCCAGGAAAGCTGGACCCTCGAGGACGGCATCATTCGCGAAGGCAGCTTCAGCCTCGACCAGGGCGTTGGTGTGCGTGCAAACAGCGGCGAGAAGACCGGCTTCGCGTATTCGGACGAATTCGTGTTGCCAGCCCTGCAATCCGCGGCCAGCGCGGCGCGGGCAATCGTCCGCCAGGGGCAGGAGAACACCGTCCAGGCCTGGCAGCGCGATCAGGCTGCTGCGTTGTATTCGTCGTCGGACCCGACGACGAGCATCAGCGATGAACAGAAGACGCGTCTGCTGCTCGAGCTCGACGCCGCGACGCGTGCGCTCGACAAGCGCGTCGAGCAGGTCATCATCAGCCTGGCCAGTAGCCAGGACCTCGTGCTCGTTGCGGCATCGGACGGTACGATGGCGGCCGACGTCAGGCCGCTCGTGCGTCTCAACGTTAGCGTCATCATGGAGCAGGACGGCCAGCGGGAGCAGGGTTATGCCGGTGGCGGCGCACGCGCCGATCTCAACTACTTTATCGATGGCGATCTGCCCATGGGCTTTGCGCGCGAGGCCGTACGTCAGGCCGCGGTGCAGTTTGAGGCGCAACCGGCACCTGCGGGCACGATGCCTGTAGTACTTGGTAACGGCTGGCCCGGCATCCTGTTGCACGAAGCGGTTGGCCACGGACTTGAGGGTGACTTCAATCGCAAGGGGGTTTCCGCGTTCAGTGGCAAAGTCGGCCAGAAGGTCGCTTCCGAGCACTGCACGATTGTCGACGATGGGACGATCGAGAATCGCCGTGGTTCCCTGACCGTCGACGACGAAGGTACCGGCACCCAGAACACGTTGCTCGTCGAGAACGGCATTCTGCGCGGCTACATGCAGGACAAGCTCAACGCGCGCTTAATGGGCGTAACGCCGACTGGCAATGGCCGCCGAGAGTCGTTTGCACACGTACCGATGCCGCGAATGACCAACACCTGCATGCTGGCAGGAATCCACGAGCCCGAAGAGATCATTGCCTCAGTCGATAAGGGTATTTATGCACCCAACTTCGGCGGTGGGCAGGTGGACATTACCTCGGGGAAATTCGTGTTCTCTGCCAGTGAGGCCTACCTGATCGAAAACGGTAAGCTGGGCGCGCCGGTCAAGGGCGCCATGCTGATCGGTGACGGTCCCGAAGCGCTGCACAAGATCTCGATGGTCGGCAACGACCTCGAACTCGATACCGGCGTAGGGACCTGCGGCAAGGAGGGCCAGTCGGTCCCGGTCGGGGTTGGTCAGCCGACGCTCAAGATCGATGAATTGACGGTCGGCGGCACCGCCTGATTTCACATAAGTCGTAAAATTTCGAGTTCACACGCCACAGTGTGAGGTGCCTCACTTCATTCAACATATGGCTGCAGTAAAGTCTCTGCATCTCACGGAGGGATTGACAATGGCATTCGAAAGTACAATTACAGAAAAGGACATGGACGCGAACTCGCAGCAATTTGTGCAGAGTTTCCGAGACGATGCCGGTGACCAGGAACCCGATTTGGCCGTTGACGGCCTGTCGCCGTCGATTCTCTCGCGCATTCTGGGCATCTTCGGCGTCGGCCACTAGCCTCAGCGGCGGGCCGAGAGCCCGCAAAGTCAGGGACTTGCACGTATAGACCCGGCCTTTGGCCGGGTTTCTTGCGTTTCGAGGTTTTGACAAGTGCCCCGCGCTATGGAGAATGAATCGGCCACGGAGCAAAAAACGATAACGATATGTGGGTCTCGAAGCCGATTTACGAAAGTCTGCCGTACTTCTACCTGCTGGCCGGAGCGATCTCGCTGGGTGCGTCGATGTACCTGGACCACGGTTACTGGCCCACCGCCTGCTTCATTCTGGGGTTGATTTGCCTGGTCGCCGGACTCGTGGTGCTTCTCAAGCGTCGCGATTATCGGGAGACTGACCGGCGCGTCGGCCAGCGACAAGACTACTAGAGCAGCGGCCTAACTTTCAGGCCGTTTCCTGTTCGTCAACGTTCTCGTCGTCCTGGACCGAGTCTTCGTCGTCGTCCTCGAGCTGGTCCTCGATGAACTCGTCGGCCTGGCGCAGGTCGCGGTAAACAAGCTCATGCACGCCCAGTGAGATGACATCGCCGTCACGCAGGCGATACTTCTTGATCTGCTTTTCACCCAGGAACACGCCATTCGTGCTGTTGAGGTCTTCGATGACGGCACCGTCATCGTCACTGATCAGCTGGGCGTGGTGGCGGCTGACAAACTTGCTCTTGATGTAGACCTCATTGTCGGGCGAGCGGCCGATGATGATGCGCCCGGGTGGGAAAGACTGCTCCGATACTACGGCTCCCTCAGAGTGAACCTCGAGACGTGTGACATTGCCATCCTGCTCGCGGTCCTGGATCTGCTGCAGTTTCTGGTGGATACCCGTTGTGCTCTCGTGCTCCTCCCAGTTCAGCTCGGCAACGGCAGCCATGACGTCGTCGTGGCTTACGCCAGTCTTCTCGTCCGCAAATGCGCACAACAGCGCCGTATCGCACAGTGTGTTAATGAGTCGAGGCACGCCACCCGTGTATTTGTGAATGATGTCGAACGAGTCGTCACCGAACAGGCCTCTATCGGGCGCGCCGGCCACCTGGAGCCGATGCTCGATGTACTCGCGCATCTCGTGCCGGTCGAGCGGTCCGATGTGAAACCGCAGGCGCACGCGCTGTACGAGCTGCTTGAGGCTTGGCGAATCGAGTGTGTCGCGCAGTTCCGGCTGACCGGCCAGGATGATGCGCAGCACCTTTTCCTTGTGTGTCTCGATACCCGACATCAGGCGTATTTCTTCGAGTACCTTGCGGGACAGATTCTGCGCCTCGTCGACAATGAGCACGACCTTCTTGCCGTTCGAGTACTGCTCGATCAGGTACATGTTGAGCATGTCGAGCAGCTCGACCTTGCGCTTGTTGAACGGCTTGAAGCCAAATTCGGTAAGCACGGCCTGCAGGAACTGGGTCGGCGTCAGCTGGGTCTGGGAGACCACTGCGTAGACGACATCGTCTTCGAGCTCCGACAGAAACGATTGCAGCAAGGTCGTCTTGCCCGAACCGATCTCGCCGGTTATGACAACAAAGCCGTCCGCGAGCCAGATGGTCGATTCCATGTAGGCTTTGGCACGGGCGTGTTGCTTGCTCCAGTAGAGGAACTCTGGGTCCGGCGTCAGCCGAAACGGTTGCTCCTGCAAATTGAAATGCTCGAGGTACGACATACTGAATCGAGTGTACCTGCTTTTGGCGCCCCCGGGCTATGCCGCGTTCCCGGCTCAGCACGAGGACTGCGTCACAATCCGATAGACAGTGTCGAGAAATTTGTCACGTTCGGCGGGGGCCTCGCCGATCACGGTAATGTGCCCAAGTTTGCGGCCGGGGCGTGGCGATTTGCCATAGTCATGGACGTGAGTTTCATCGATTTCCAGTGCGGCAGCCGGGATGTCCCCGATCAGGTTGACCATACCTGCATGACCGACGCTTGCCGTCGAGCCAAGCGGGCGATTGAGGATCGCACGCAGGTGGTTCTCGAACTGGCTGGTCGCAGAACCCTCGATCGACCAGTGGCCGGAATTATGGACGCGTGGCGCGAACTCGTTGGCCAGCAATTCGTCGCCGCATACAAACAGTTCCAGCGCGAGTGTGCCGACATAGTCGAGGTGCTCGAGCATGGTTCGAACATACTGTTCGGCGGTTTCGGCAAGCGCTGGCGCGTCCACCGGCGATCTCGAGGTCCGCAATATGCCGCCCTCGTGAACGTTGTGGCTAAGCGGATAGATGACGATGTCGCCATCCACATTGCGCACGCCGATACAGGAGACTTCGTAGTCGAACGGGACCCATTGCTCGGCGATCAGGTCGTTCCCACCCAGGGTTTGCCAGGCCGTGTCGATATCAGCCTGCTCACGAAGGACGAACTGGCCTTTGCCGTCATAGCCGAGGCGTCGTGTTTTGATGACGAGCGGCAGGCCGAGTTTGTCGACCGCGGCGTCCAGATCATTGCGAGTATCAATCACATGGTAGCCCGGCAACGGGATACCGAGCCGGTCGAACAGCTTCTTTTCGGCGAGCCTGTCCTGGGAGTGCTGCAGCGCACCGGCAGGCGGGTAGATTGCGACTTTGTCCTCGATCCGATGTAACGCCTCGACGGGCACGTTCTCGAATTCGTAGGTCACAACGTCGCAGGTGGCCGCGAGTTCTGAGAGGGCCATAGTATCGTCAAACGGTCGCTGGATGACGTGGCCACAAGCTGCCGCCGGTGGTTGATCAGACGGATCGAGGAATACGCACTCAACGCCGAGATCGCGAGCGGCGAATCCGAGCATCTGGCCGAGTTGGCCGGCGCCTATGATGCCAATGCGCACAGGACTACTTGCGAGGGTCGCTATCGGCCAGGACCTTGTCGGTCTGGTTCTTGCGGAACATGTCGAGCGCCTCGGCAACGGCGGCGTCGTTGTTGGCGAGTATGGCAGCGGCAAGCAGGGCAGCGTTAACAGCGCCGGCCCGGCCAATGGCCATGCTGCCGACCGGGATACCGGCAGGCATCTGGGCAATCGACAGTAGTGAATCCATGCCGCTCAACGCTTTCGACTGCACCGGCACACCAAGCACGGGAACTCGCGTTTTCGATGCTGCCATGCCAGGCAGGTGCGCAGCGCCGCCAGCGCCCGCGATGATGACCTTGAGACCGCGCTCGACCGCAGAACCGGCGTACTCGAACAGCAGGTCCGGCGTACGGTGCGCGGACACTACCTTGACCTCATAGGAAACGCCAAGCTCATCCAGCGTTTCACTGGCATGGCGCATCGTCTCCCAGTCGGAGCGCGAGCCCATGATGATGCCGACATCATTACTCATTGTAGATTCCTGGCAAACACTTTCACTTGCGGCGCAGGCGTTCGAGCGCCTGGCGAATCGGTTCCGGATCGTCTAGTCGTCCCATCAGTTTACCGATGTACTGCTTCTGGCGCCGCAATGCGCCGTGTTTCTTCATGCGGCGCGCCTCGTGAACGGCCTCGAGCAGATCCTCGTCGAGCGGCACAGTCGCCAGGTCAGTCTCACGTAGCATGATCAGCTCCTCACCGAGCTTTTGCAGGGCGAGATAGGCGCGTTTCCGCGCGCTTTTGCTGGGCTTTGTTTCGTCCACCGGCTAAAGTACCTTCCGCGGTCCACCCGCGATCCGGGGGGCGCAGTCTACCACGCAAGGAACACATCGAAACATGGGAACACTCGCGAAACGCGAATCGCTGGGGCGCGACGAGCTGGAGAAGCTGGTCACGCTGGCGCTTGATGAGGCGAAATCGCTTGGCGTGGACCAGGCGGAGGTCGCCGCCAGCCAGGACATCGGTCTGTCGGCAACGGCTCGTCTCGGTGAGGTTGAGAGCCTTGAGTACACGAATGACCGTGGCATCGGCATTACCGTGTACAAAGACTCGCGCAAGGGTAACGCCAGCACATCAGACATCACGGAAGCGGCTATTCGCGAGGCGGTAACCAAGGCGTGCTCATTTGCGGAACTGACCGCGGCTGACGAGTTTGCCGGGCTCGCCGAGGCCGACCTGATGTGTACCGACATCAAGGATCTGGATCTCGATCACCCTTGGGACCTCGATGCCGATGCGGCTATCGCGCTTGCGATCGACTGCGAGAATGCCGGCCGTGCGGTCGATACGAAGATCAGTAATTCCGAGGGTGCAACCGTTGCGACGAATCGCGGCGTCCGTGCCTACGGCAATTCCCACGGTTTCGTCGGCAGCTATGCCCGTACCAGTCACAGTATCACTTGCGTCCTGCTCGCCGACGCCGACGGTGTCATGGAGCGCGATTATCACTATACGTCGGTGCGCTGCGCTGATGATCTGGAAGAGGCGTCACACGTCGGGCAGCTGGCCGGTGAGAAGACGGTGCGGCGGCTTGGCGCGCGCAAGATCAAGACGACCCGCGCACCGGTGCTTTTCGTCCCCGAGCTCGCAAGAGGATTCATCGGTCACGCGATGAGCGCAATCGCGGGTGGCGCACAGTACCGACGTGCCTCATTCCTGCTCGACGCAGCGGGCGAAAAACTGTTCCCGGATTTCATGAGCATCCACGAACGACCGCACTTACCTCGCGGAATGGCCAGCGCGCCCTACGACAGCGAGGGTGTTACGACCTACGACCGCGATATCGTCACCGACGGCGTGCTGCAGGGATATATCCTGAGCAGTTACTCCGCACGTCGACTTGGCCTGGCAAGCACAGCCAATGCAGGTGGCGCCCAGAACCTGATCGTGCCAGGCGGCGGTAAAGGCAAGAATGAACTGATTCGCGAGATGGGCACAGGGTTCCTCGTGGAGGAACTGATCGGTCATGGCGTCAACGGCGTCACGGGAGATTACTCGCGGGGTGCTGTCGGCCATTGGGTCGAGAACGGCGAGATACAGCATCCAGTTCACGAGGTGACGATTGCCGGCAATCTGCGCGAGCTCTACCCGCGCATCGCCGCTGTTGGCGACGACCAGGACGTGCGCAGTGGCATACGCTGTGGGTCGATCCTCGTCGAGGAAATGACCATCGCAGGCGCATAATCTGATTGGTTTTCGACGAGGAACGCAATGAGCGAGAAGATTAGGCTGGAAGACTTCGCTGCGCTTGCAAACACGATCAAACCGATCCTCGAGAATCATGACATTCCCGAGCAATACCACTATTCGATCATTTCCGATGTCATTTTCGAGTTTGCGAATCTCGTCGATACAAAGACCGGAACGAGTTTTCACGAGTCCATTTATGCGCTGCTGGAGGAGCAGGCCGAGGCCCTGAGCACGGCCGGAGCGGCGCGTATACCCGTCACAGAAGTTGAAATCGAGTTTGGCAACGGCGATATCCTTGAAGCCAACGTGCCGGATACGCAACTCGAGGACGAGACGCAAATGCGGCTGCAACTCGAATTCACGCTGACACTTAGAGATATCGACGAGATCGACAAAGATATCGATGTGGCGCGCCGTTTCAGCGATATGATCGCCAGTAAGAAGGGCGTCCGCGAACTTCGGATCCTGCCGGGCAAGGAACCGGATGCAAACGCGTGGGTAACGGTCGACGCGTTCGAGGAGTCGATGGACGAGCTGATCGCCTGTGTACGCAAGGTGGCCGGTTGATGCTTATCCAGCACTACTGGGCGGCAGGCGGAATACGCAGGTTCGATCCGTATACCGGTGCCGTATCCATGCGGCGCCATTCCGGCGAGCCAAGTGTCTGGGGGGTTGCCTGGAAACAGCGCGGGCGCTGGTTTGTGCTCTGGCACGATGGTGAGTCGCTGATACTGCAGCGAGGAACGTTACGCTGGCGTCTTGATAACAACGTTTCGCTCGAGGTCACCGGTAGCGTGCGCCGCACCTTCCGGGTCCGGCGAGAAGGACTGATCGAATTCGAGTTCAGCTACTGGTTCAGGGGCGCGATCTGGGCGCATTTCGACCCCACCTACGACGTACTCGAGGAGGAGGCCGATGATTTCTTCTTCTATTCGACCAGCATGTGGAAATACTGGAAAGACCTCAGCGCCGATGACTTCCTCGCCAACCTGGCCAAGTACGACTAGGCGCTCAGTCTCTCTTCAATCTGGCTCCCGGCGGCCGCCGGAATCTTCGATATGGCTCTTTCGGTCATTGCAGCGATCGTGAGCGACGGATTCACGCCCGGATTGGCGGGCATCACGGAACCATCACAAACGTACAGGTTCTGGTAGCCGAACAGTCGATGTTCGCTGTCGACGACACCGCTCGAGGCGTCGCGACCGATCGTTGCACCGCCAAGGATATGCGCGGTGGCGGGGATATTCGCCGTCGCCTCGAGAATACAGCTCTGCGGAATACCGCCATGCTTTTCCGCAAGCCATTCCGCAGCCTTGTTGCCGGCGTCGATATAGGTCGGGTTCGGCATGGCCGAGTCCTGGTCCGTGGACAGGCGTACGCCGCGAGAGAACCAGCGGGGCTTCGCCCGGAATCGCAGCGCATTGTCGAGGCTTTGCATGACAAGCAGGATGATCGTTCGCCGCGACCAGCCGAACGGCCAGAACGACTTGATGAAATCGATCGGGTGTCGCAGAACATTGCGCAGGAACACAAACCCGCGAGTCCAGCGCGTGCCGTCGCCGGTCAGCACGGTCAGCAGGAAACTCATCGCGTCGCCTTTCTCACCGTAGGTGACGACCTCGATATGCGTGTCATCGTCCGTGTGGATACTCGAGCTGATCGCGACGGTGTTCCAGAGGTTCATCGAGTCGTCGGGCATGCGTACCGCGAGTATCGACTCGCTGTTCGTACGTACGAGGCGACCGAGCCGGTCGCTGATCTTCGGCAGCGAGCCGCGGTGTTTGCATCGCGCGAGCAGTTCGTTGGTGCCCAGTGCGCCGGCCGAAACGATAACGTTCTTCGCTGTCAGCGTGCGTTTGCCACCACCGAACAATCCCGGCGAACCGGCATGGATCCGGTAACCGTCGCTGCCGTCGCCGCTGCCGAGCGGCTCGATGTCCCTGACCTTGAGGTTGGGCAGAACCTCGGCGCCGGCCTGCTCGGCGAACCACAGGTAATTCTTGTTCAGCGTGTTCTTGGCGCCGACGCGGCAGCCGATCATGCACGCTCCGCAGCGCGTGCAGCCGGTTCGCTCGGGTCCCTCTCCGTCGAAGTAGGGGTCCGGTACGGACTTGCCGGGCTCGCCGAAATACACGGCGACCGGAGTGCGCGTAAAGGTGCCCTCGGCGCCGATAGACGCCGCGTAGTCCTGCAACAAGAGGTCACCCGGACTCTCGAACGGTACTTCGTTGACGCCGAGCATGCGTTCCGCCGTCGCGTAATGGTCATCGAGTTCATCCCGCCAGTCGGCCATACCCTGCCACTGGGGATTCTCGAAAAACGCCGGCTTGGCACGGTACAGCGTATTGGCGTATACATTGCTCCCGCCGCCCACGCTGGAGCCGCAGGCGATGAAAATGTCCTTGAACGGTTTGAGGCGCAGGATGCCGCGCAGACCTATTAGCGGGGCCCAGAAGAAACGGCCGAGCTGCCACGTGGACTCCGCGAAGTCCTCGTCCGCAAAGCGTCGTCCGGCCTCGATGACGCCAACGTTGTAGCCTTTTTCTGTGAGTCGCAGCGCCGAGATGCTGCCGCCAAAACCTGACCCTATGATCAGCCAGTCGTAATCCGTATCCATTGCGGTTCTATGATACCGAATTCGACTCCGCCTTAGAGATTATTCGGTGGGTTCATTCTCGTTCAGCAGGTCAGCCAGCGTCCGGTCACCGAGTTTGCTGGCTATGGCGGCATCGAGTTGCCCGCCGAGACTGGCGACAGCATCGGTCCACGTGGGCCTGCGGTGCGAGCCGGTCTCACCCTCGGTGCGAACGACTGCGACGATGTCCCGAAGTTTGATGCACGCCATGTCCTTGCCGGGCAGCAGATGCTCTTTCTCGTCGGTGGTCAGGAAACCGTTTTCTTCGAGGCCAAGCGCAATCGGCGCGAGCGTAATTGTCGGGATGCGCAGCGTGCGCCCGATCGAGCGCAGGTCGACACCCAGGACCGGATTGCGAAACTCGCGACCAACGAGATACATGATGTTAAACGCGATGCGCTCGCGCATTTCGTTGGATAGCCGCGGTTCACGCCGTCCGATGCGCAGGTAAGCAGGGTTTTGGTAGTAGAAGGCGACCTGCGAGCCGATCAGCAGGATGAGCCAGTTCAGGTAAAGCCAGATTAGCGCAGAAATCGCGACGGCAAAGCTCGCGTAGATTGCCTGGCGGCTTGCCGAGTTGGCGACAAACGTGGCGAAGATGATCGCGGTGGTTGCCCACAGGAAACCGCCGGCAACGCCACCGACCAGAGCCGACCGGAACTTCACGCGCGTGTTTGGCATGAACCGGTACAGGAACGTGAAGATCAGGATCGTTATCGCGTAGGGCATCAGGCGATCGGTAATCGACAATACCGGGGCCAGTGCCTCGCTTTCCTGGATCGAGACGACCAGTTTCTCCTTGCTGAACTCGACGAGGGCTTTGACCGCTATGCCGACGGCGATCGCGCCGACGATCAGCACCGTGCTGTACTCGACGAGACGAGTCGCGAAGCTTCTCGGCTTCGACACGTACCAGACGTAGTTAAACGCATCCTCGATCTTCTGCACCATCGAGATCGCGATATAGATAAAGAAGATCATGCCGATGCCGCCCAGTACCTGCGGATTGACGCCGTGTACCAGATCCATGATGCGATCGGTCCACTCCACACCGACGGGACCCAGCGGTTCCAGGAAACCGTAGAGTCGTGGCTCGATGTATTCGTGAACGCCGAAGGCTTTGAGCGCGGAGAAACTGACTGCGATCAGCGGTACCACGGACAGCAGCGTTGTGTAGACGAGGCTCATCGCCCGCAGGTTGAGCTGCCCGGACGCGATGTCGCGCAGCACGGCCCACAGGTTGCGCAGTACCCCGGCGGACAGGCGCCCGGCCAGGCCGTAGCGGGTCAGCCCGTCGCCCCAGATGTAGTGATCGAGTTTGCCTCGGAATGCGCCAATCATTGGGACATTGTACTCCTGCGCAGCCGCCCCGAGCGTGACACAGGTCGCCGGGAAGGCGCCAACCGAACTAGCCGCCGAGCGGAGCCGTCATGCGCTCGTAGGCTTCGTGGTACTTCTCTGCGGTCTTCTCGAGTATCTCGCCCGGCAGCTCAGGTGCTGGCGGCGTCTTGTCCCAGTCGAGCGTTTCGAGATAGTCGCGAACGAACTGTTTGTCGAAACTTGGTGGGCTCATGCCAACTTTGTAACCGTCTACCGGCCAGAACCGTGACGAATCCGGTGTCAGCATCTCGTCGATGATGAAGAGCCGTCCTTGCTCGTCGGTGCCGAATTCAAACTTTGTGTCCGCAATAATAATGCCGCGCTCGCGCGCATAAGCGGCAGCGCGCTCATAGATCTCGATAGAGATGTCTCGCACCCGATTGGCGTACTTTTCGCCGACCAGTTCGATGACCTTGTCAAAGTCGATGTTCTCGTCGTGGGCGCCGGCCTCGGCTTTGTAAGCCGGGGTGAATAGTGTTCTGGGCAGCTTTTCTGCCTGCCGCAGTCCCTCAGGGAGGTCGATACCGCATACCTGACCTGTTTGCTGGTAGTCCTTCCAGCCCGAGCCGATCAGGTAGCCGCGCACAACGGCCTCGATCGGCAACGGCTTCAGCCGTTTGACGACGAGCGAACGCCCTGTCAGCTGGTCCTGCAGCTCGGGATCCTTGATCACGTCAGCAACGGTCAGGTCTGTTAGCTGGTTGTCGATGATGTCGCGCATCATGCGAAACCAGAACAGCGAGATCTTTGTCAGTACTTCGCCTTTGCCGGGCACCGGATCCGGCAATACCACGTCATAGGCTGACAGGCGGTCGCTCGTCACGATCAGGAGGTGATCGTCGTCCACGCTGTAGATGTCGCGGACCTTGCCACGGCCAATCAGCGGCAAGTCGGGGATGGCGGATTCGAAGAGGACGTCGGCGTTGCTCATGCAATGATGATCGCCTCTACGCCACAGGCAGGCAAGCGCCGCATGGGAATAGGCGGCGAGTCGCGATACGATGCAGTCCCATATGTTCCTCGGAAAGATCATTGGCCTGATCCTCGTCCTGCTGATTGCATGGCAGTTCTACCGGGGATTCCGTAAAAGCGTGCAGCGATTCGAGCGGGAGAATGAATCCCTCGCGCGAGTCTCCGACGAGTTCGTGCGCGCGCTGTTCGGCTGCATGGGCCATCTCGCGAAGTCGGATGGGCGTGTCAGCGAAGATGAGATTCGCGCAGCGCGGCTGATCATGCACAGACTCGGTCTAAACCCCTCGCAGGTGCGGCGCGCGATCGGCTGGTTCGACGATGGCAAGAAGCCCGGTTTTCCGCTCGTCCAGACGGTACGGGAGGTGCGCAGGGTCAGCGGACGAAGTCCGGGCAAACGCACATTGTTCCTGCGGTTGCTGCTCGAGGTAGTGCTTGCCAAGGATTCGCTGCGGCGCGCGGAGCGCGCAATGCTCTGGCGCATCTGCATCGAGCTTGATATCGGCCGTGTCGAGCTTGCCCAGCTCGAGGCCATGATCCGGGCGCAGAAAGGTTTCAAGCGATCGCCTGCCGGCGATGCCGACGCGGCTCGAGTACGCGGCGCGTATCGGGCGCTGGGTGTCTCGCCGGAGGCGAGCAATGATGACATCAAGAAAGCCTACCGACGCCTGATGAACCGCAACCACCCTGACAAGATAGCGGGCAACAATCCGAGCGCCAACGACATTGCCGAGGCCGAGCGGCGCACGCGCGAGGTACGCGGCGCGTACGAAATGCTGAAAGCGCGACGCTCAATCAGGTAACCTCCTCACCGACACAGCATCAAGGACAGGCCGTGAAACCGCTAATCGCTCCATCGATCCTCTCTGCCGATTTCGCTCGCCTTGGCGAGGATGTCAAAGCCGTGCTCGATGCCGGCGCTGACATCGTGCACTTCGACGTCATGGACAATCACTTCGTGCCAAACCTCACGATTGGCCCGATGATCTGCGAGGCGCTCGTCAGCTATGGCATCGAAGCGCCGATCGACGTGCATCTCATGGTCGAGCCCGTGGACCGGATCATCCCGGATTTCGCCAAAGCCGGGGCGAGTTACATCACGTTCCACCCCGAGGCGAGCAAACACCCCGACCGCACCCTTGGCCTGATCCGCGACGAAGGCTGCAAGGCAGGCCTCGTCTTCAATCCTGCTACGCCTCTCGACTGGCTGGAGTACGTCATCGACAAGGTCGACATGGTGCTACTCATGTCTGTGAACCCGGGCTTTGGCGGCCAGAAGTTCATTCCGTCGGCGCTCGACAAGCTGCGCCAGGCACGCAAGCTGATCAATGACAGCGGGCGCGAGATTCGCCTCGAGATCGACGGCGGCGTCAAAGTCGACAACATCGCTGCGATCGCGGCGGCCGGCGCAGACACGTTTGTGGCCGGCTCGGCCATATTCGGCAGCGATGATTACGCGGCGACGATCGCCGCAATGAGGTCAGAAATAGAAAAGGCCGGCTGACGCCGGCCTCTGAAATGGGGACATTCTGCTTTTGCTGCCCGTCGGGCAGCAAAAGCAGAATGTCCCCATTAGCTCAAAGCTTGCGGTTTGGCCGCGCGCCGTACACGACGATCGTCTTGCCGCTGGCGGATACGAGGCCCTGTTCCTCAAGGACCTTGAGGACGCGTCCAGCCATCTCACGGGAACAGCCAACGAGGCGACTGAGTTCCTGGCGGCTCACTTTGATCTGCATGCCGTCCGGGTGCGTCATGGCATCCGGCTCATTGCAGAGATCCATGATGGCATGGGCGACACGGCCCGTAACATCGACGAACGCGAGATCTCCGAGCTTGCGGTTCGTGCGGTCGAGGCGGGTAGCGAGCTGCGTTGCGAGCTCGAAAACGAGTCCCGGGCTCTCGCTGGCAATCTGGCGGAAGCGGGGATAGGTCATCTCGGCGATCTCGCATTCCGTGCGGGTGCGCACCCACGCGCTGCGAGTCGGCTGCTCGTAGAAGAGCCCCATTTCACCGAAGAACTGACCCTTGTTCAGGTAGGCCAGCACCATCTCGTTGCCGTCTTCGTCCTCGATCATGACCTCGACCGAGCCGTCGACGATGTAATACAAAACGTCCGGCAGATCGCCGGCGTGAATCATCACAGTTTTTTGCGGAACCGTCCGTACCCGGCAGTAACTGAGGAAGCGGTTAATCGCCGGTACATCGCTCAGATTTTTCGCTGTTGTCTGCATTGATTGTTCCTCGCCCCTGTTGCGAATCTCTTTTTAAAACAGAATGCCTGTCAGGGCAAGCTAAGTCCGTGTTTTAAGAGATTTTATTACCGTTTCGGCCGGTGCTCACACCCAATAGGCCGTTTTCGTCATAACTTTGGCCGTCATTTGCATCAAACGTTTGACCGGCGGTGGCAGTTCCGCCGCGCCGGCATCGATCGCGTTTTCGCCGTGCTCTTGCTCCTCGTCACGCATCTGCTCGACGATCGCGCGGCTCTTGACGTCCTCGGGAGGCAGGCCCTCGAGATGGCTCTCGAGGTGCTCGCACACCTGGCGTTCCGTTTCGGCAATAAAGCCGAGGCTCCACTTGTCCCCAAGGATGCCGCTCGCGGCGCCGATCGCAAAAGCTCCGGCGTACCAGACCGGGCTCAGTTTGCTGACATCCTCGCCAAGCTCATTGATGCGCTGCTCGCACCAGGCGAGGTGATCAAACTCCTCGTCGGCGGCGTGCTGCATCTGTTCTTCGATGTCCTTGTCCCGTGCTACCGCCGCGTGCCCCTGGTAAAGCGCTTGTGCGGCGACCTCGCCGGCATGATTGACGCGCATCAGCCCAGCAGCGTGGCGTTTCTGCGAGTCACTGAGGTCCGCATCGATGATGTTTTGAGCCGGATTTGCCCGGGCAGATCGACCGGCAGGTGCAGCCACGGTGCGTAGCGCATTGTTGGCGCTCGCGAGCATCCGGTCGAAAGGCGTGAGTTGTCGCTTTTCCATGTGACCAAGTATAGCGAAGCGGCGTCTACCAACGGTATACTCCGCCGCCATTTCGGCAGCTCGATAAGACTAAACCTAAGGAGAAACGCATGAATTTGCGTACGATCGTCATACTTGCGGCACTGGTCGCACCGGCTTCACTGATGGCTCAGGACGCAGAGCCCGCGAGCCCGTGGTCGGGCAAGGCCACACTGGGTTATCTCGCAACGTCAGGTAACACCGACAACTCGACCCTGAACACGGGCCTGGAAGTGGGCTACTCGACGGGCAACTGGGCCCACCTGCTCACGGCGGCAGCGATCAACGCAGCCCAAGAAGATGTGACGACCCAAAACGACGTGACGACGGCCGAAGCCTATGACCTGGGCTGGAAAAGCGAGCGCAACATCACTGACAACGACTTCCTGTTCGGGCGGCTCAAATGGCGCAAGGATCGCTTCGGCGGCTTCGATACCCAGTTCTCACAGACGGTCGGCTACGGGCGTCGCCTGATCGATTCCGATAAACATACGCTCAACGCCGAAATCGGCGCCGGTGCTCGGCAGTCCGAGACGCAGCTGGGTGTGAAGGAAGATGAGACGATTCTCCGCGGTGGGATGTACTACACGTGGGCGATCAGTGAGACCTCGGAGTTTCGCCAGGACCTGACGGCCGAAGGCGGCGAGGACAACACCTACATCGAGTCGGTGACCGCACTGTCGGCAAAGCTGCTCGGTGACCTGGCGCTCGTCGCCTCGTACACGATCAAGCACAATACCGACGTGGTGGCACCCCTAGAAGAAACAGACACTTACACGGCCCTGTCGCTCGAATACAGGTTCTGAGGCGAGGCCCTCAAATAAGCCCTTGAATTGTTTGCATTAGGGCAGGGCCTACAGTAGAATTTCGCGCCTTTCGCCGATCCGGCGGACGCTTTTGCGCGCGCGATCGGCAGACCAATATTTGAGAATCAGGATTATGAAGACGTTTTCTGCGAAGCCGGCAGAGGTTCGCCGCGACTGGTACGTCGTAGACGCCACAGGGAAGACCCTTGGCCGTCTGTCGACCGAGATCGCGCGCCGTCTGCGTGGCAAGCACAAGCCGGAATACACGCCGCACGTTGACACGGGTGACTACATTGTCGTCGTCAACGCCGAGAAGATTCGTGTGACCGGCAACAAGCTGAAGGACAAGATCTACCACCATCACACGGGGTACATCGGCAACCTGAAGTCGATTCCGCTCGAGAAGATGCTCGAGGAGCACCCGGAGCGCGCTCTGGAGAAGGCCGTTAAAGGCATGCTTCCGCGTGGCCCGCTCGGCCGCAAGATGTTCTCGAAGCTGCGTGTCTTCGCCGGTCCCGAACACAAGCACACGGCGCAGCAGCCGATTCCGCTGGAAGTGAACGCGTAACGCGGCTCCAGGATTGAGAAGAGATTATGAGTGATACGTTTTATTACGGTACCGGTCGTCGCAAAACCTCGACGGCACGTGTATTCCTGACGTCCGGCAAGGGCGACATCACGGTCAACAAGAAGCCGCTCGACGTCTTCTTCGGCCGCAAGACGGCCCAGATGATCGTTCGCCAGCCGCTCGAGCTGACGCAGCTCGGTGAGAAGTTCGACGTGAACGTCACCGTGAAGGGTGGCGGCACGACGGGGCAGGCAGGCGCAATTCGCCACGGTCTGACGCGCGCGCTGATGCAGTACGACGAAGCACTGCGCCCGAACCTGCGTAAGGCAGGTTTCGTGACCCGCGATGCTCGCGAGGTTGAGCGCAAGAAGGTTGGCCTGCGCAAGGCACGTCGCGCGACGCAGTACTCGAAGCGCTAAACGAGCACCACGATCCTATTGGGGGATCGTCTAGTGGTAGGACTACGGACTCTGACTCCGTCAACGGGGGTTCGAATCCCTCTCCCCCAGCCAAACAAAAATGGGCCCATAACGGGCCCATTTTTTTTGGCTGGGGGAGAGGGATGACGTACGAGCGAAGCGAGTACGCCCCGTAGGGGCGAGAATCGCCCTTAGGCGATTCGAGTCTATCCATCGGCACGGAGCGCCTATCCCTCTCCGAATGATCCTAAGTCCGCCTCAGGCTCAAAGCGGCCCCTCGAATGTCAGGTTTGCGGGAGCCGCCAACGGCGGCTTTCGGCCAGAAGCGGCCGCCATGTGACCGACTGTGATTCAGAGTTTTTCCAGCTTATGGCCAAACAGAGAGTACAGAATTGCGACCAATGCAAATGCCATTGCCACGGCACTCACGACTGTGAACCGAAACCAGTGGCCTGATGCGCCACCAAGCTTTATCACGTCAGGCTGTCTCGGGTTCACGAGGACTTCCACCTGAGACCCGATCAACAACTTAGGGCGCCGAGCGACACTCGACTCGTTCCTTACACGCCGTCCATCCGGCGCCACGTATTCAACGACAGGAACCCAACATGGTCTCGAGCGTCCGCCGATATTCTGGCATCGGGTCTCAATATTTTGCACGACAGTGCCCACGGCCGGCCGGAACCCTTCAACGTCGGCGCTCGACATTCGATAATCGACGTAGACCAAAGCCATGAGTGGCAAAGACAGCAGCAAAGGTGCAATTTTGATGCCGCGCTGTCCGTCATTCATAGGGCGCAACCGAAGGTCCGCTTTGGGTCATTACCAGTCCTTGAGTCTATCAGAGGCCCCGGGGGCGGCTTTCGGCCAGAAGCGGTCGTTCATTTCCTACTCGGAAATCCATTCTGCCCCGCATGAGTCACAGTGGCGCCGTTTCGATTGCCATGGAAGAGGAATGCTGAATAGATGAACTGCGAGGAATGCGATCTTCCTGCTGTTATTCATTGGAGACGAGTCAGCGGAGCCGCATCGTGGACATATCTCGCGATCCTCATCGATGGCCACAATTTCTGCCAAAAGCTGCTTTGCGTCCTCGACGAAGTCTTCGGGTACCTGGAGACGAATGCCGCCAAGTGCATTGGATAGAAGCCAGTTAGCCGAGGCGTGGTTGATACCAAGAAGGAAGACCGGAATTCCCTCTGCCTCGAGTTTCCCTGCAGCAATATGCGCTTCGGTCGGATGAAAGTACCGATCTACTGTTGTCCAATTTGGAGATTGCTCCTCGATGTTCATCGGGTCAGTCCCAGTGATTTTTGACCGGCGGCTATGGGGCAGTAGCCGTCATTCTACCTCAGACCAAGCAACTGGCTGCTTCCGGCCAGAAGCGGCCGATCACAAGTCAATTGATTCGATCATGAAGCGAGTCACCACATCATCAGCGCCGATGTCGATTCGCAGCTCCATTGCGGTTGTCAGATTGACCTTGCCTCTCGCTTCCCATATCTCTGCGCCGAATCGTATACCCCCGACATACTCGATGTACTGACTGTCCTGAAACGCCTTTTCGACGTCGGATCGCGACGATCCAACTCGCAGCCCAAAGGCCATTATGTGTTCGTTGCCTCGAACATCGATTGACTCCAGCCAAGTCTTAGTTCGATCCTCACTTTCGCCAATCACGAAAGTGATTCCTCTGTATTCGAGTGTTGTGCTCCACAATTGCTCGTCACTGGTCCTCGCAGAATACTGGGATGACGATTCGGACATTGGATCGCCGAATCGTTCGAGGATACGTTCTTTCGCATTCCACAGGAAAAATTCGTATCCCAGGGGCTGTTGGAACGGCTCATGGAAGAACGCACTCAATGTCGACGATTGGGCCGACGAACTTGTACTGTGCTCAAGTTCTGACTGGGCCAGGGCTATCGCTGGCGATGCCAGGAAAAACGAGAGCAATAGCGACAAAATCTTGCTCATGACCCCTCCGACGTCCCCCCATTCACGCATTGAATCAACCCAACTCCGATTCGCTTTCTTGGGTCAGTAGGAATCATCCTACCTCAATACTCCCAAATCGCTGGATTCGGCCAGAAGCAGACGCTCAAAGTAGCGTAGCTCAGCGCGTCTATTCGGTCATTTCAAGGTATGCGTTTTCAGCGCAACCTCTTTGAGGTAGCAAATACTCGCCGTTTCCGCCTGTTCATTGACAATCACGCCGCCCGGTACTTTCGCCCGAAGCTCCCGATAAATATCAATAGAGGCGAGGATTGCGATGTAACAACGATTTGCATCATATTCAGGAACTGTCTTCTGCAAACGGTGCGAAAAGTCAGGCAGGTATTTTTCTATTTTGCGAACACCAAACGGCGGAAACCCCCCGGCATGAAGAGCCAGCGGCCCAAGCACTTGCTCTCGAATGAAGCCAAGGAAGCCCACCAACTCAAACAGCTCCGCTCGCCCGAGCCGAAGTGCCGCATAATGCACCCACGTCCAGAAACGATCCTCAATCCATTGGGGGTCTGGCGCGATCGGATTCGCATCAAAACTTGCCAGATGATCTGATACTACTGAGTCTCTTTCCCAAACGACTACTGGATCGTACGGGCGATTGCATAATCCTTCCAGCGACTCAAATTTAAGGTCGACATGAATCATTCGACCTTCGTCGAAGAGACAAATCAACAGCGTTGGTTCGCCAACATGCTCACCGCTGAATGAGGAAATTAGTGAGCCAAGAGACGCAGCAACATCGCGCATCCCCGCCAGGCCCGGAATCTCACCATTTGCGCAGCAGAGGACAAGATCGAGGTCCGAGAACTCATCAATTTCGTTGCTGGCCCAAGAGCCGGCAATAGCCAGGCCAACAAACCTCGAATCCTTTTCGAGCACGCCGGTTGTTCGACCAACAAACCTCTCAAACTCGTGGTTCATTGATGAGCATCTTTTCGGAAGAACGCTTCCGGGTGAGGTCAGTTCGAGGCATCGTGCATCTCCGAATGGATATGCGCGGCAGGCAAATTCGAGCGAATCAGATCTACCGTCCCCAAGAGTTGGCTAGCGGAAACCTGCACGCGCTCCTTGCGCTCAGCATCTCCAGTCGAATCGTGTGTCGTGCCCCTTGGCCGGCCAGCGGTTTCGAAGGTCGCTAGTTGAGGCGGACCGATCCCCCAGTCACTACCCTCTTGTCTGGGAACAACGTGAAAATGAAAGTGTGGTGTTTCCTGTCCGCTATAAACGCCATTATTCTGGAATGTAAGAATACCTAACGGACTGAATGTATCTATGAGCGCGTGAGCAACCCTCTTCGCCGAAAGGATGATCGCCTTACACTCCTCGTCTGAAAGATCGAGCAAAGTCGCGACATGCCGTCGTGTAATAACACAACACTGGCCGATCTCAAACTGCCACGGATTGATTACAGTAAGAGTGTGATCGGTTTCTTCAATGACGCCCCATTTCTCTTCTCGACCGGCAATCCCTTCGCACAAATCACACAGGTCTCTGACTGGAAGTTCTAACATGGGTCTTCTACAACCGATTCTAGGAAGAAATCACTGATTGTTCCGACAGTCCGCAAAGGGCCAGAAGCCGTCATTCTACATCGAAATCCCGGACCGTCTGGTTCCGGCCAGAAGGAGACGTTCAGTCCGGCCTGGAGACTTCGACTCTTTTGAAACCGTCGGGTCCTTCTACAACGCCGCCGCCGCATTTATCGGCCAGCTTCCGAACAGTAGTGTCCAAGAATTTGTATCCGTCTCTATCGGCACCAATGGGCTCTAATGTGACAGGAATGGAATACCGAAGGTCTGTGTTCAGATCCGTCGCGCCAGAAGGGATTTCGTACTCCGCGTCGATAGCGACAAGAACTTGCCAGCCTTCGGACTCGTATGCCCAATCTTCGTAACCATAGTTCTTCCATGACTCTGCTTGCGGAAGATCAGCTGGCAGGGCAATCGCACAAGCTGTGTATAAGATAAGGTCCATACTCATGCGCATCTTCCCTTGATAGCGACCGGCTGTAATGGGTCAGTGTCGGTCATTGTAGCCGAAACCAGGCCACTGGATGCTTGAGGCCAGAAGCGTACGGTCGGCAGACGGTATACTTCCTCCGATGATCGAAGACATAGCTCGTTGGCCATCTGGCCCCGTGAGAATCGTGTGGCATGGCCCGGAAGAAAACGAACTACCCGTTACCGGTGCGCACGGCTTCTGCTTCCATGAGGGCCGGGTGGTTGTCTGTGATATATCCGGTCGTGGTCCGACTATCCCGGGCGGACATCTGGACGGAAATGAGTCGGCCAGCGCATGCCTCGCCAGAGAGGCAGTCGAAGAGGCTTGCGTGGAGCTTGAGAATCTAAGGCTCATCGGTTTCATCGAGGCAGATCATCGAGCAAACATCGAGTTCGACGGCGAGTATCCCATTCGATCGGTACAGGCGATCTTCCGCGCTGATGTGCGCGCTGTCTTCGAGTTTGAGCCCCAACACGAATCGATAGAGAGGCAATTTTTGCCCACAGATCGACTGCCTGTTGTGCACCATGAGTGGAACGCCGTGCTCCAGGCAGCACTCAAATCGGCGATAGAAATCGACGGCCGGTAAGGTTCAAGAGCTGCGGTAACAGCCCCGGTTAGGCCAGGCGCTGCCTGGCGAAAAACTGTTTGTCGCCTGTTAGCTTCGGAAGGCTTTTCGGACGAAACGCCAGACCTTTATCCAAGCCGCGGCCTCCCAGGCCAGCAGCTTTCTAACCCATGGCGGCGTCCCGGTCTCATCTGCCAACCTGGATGCTTCGTGTTCCGCACTGGCGGACGCCCCTGACATGGCGCGGAAGATGGCAACAATCAGTTTGACTTGCAAGAGAACGAGCACGCCAAGGCCAATGTACCGAACGAACTGGAGATTGTTGAGAAGAGACTGATTTTGGTCGGGTACCACATGGCCTACAGCCCAGATTCCGAGGCACGCGAGTGCAATAGCACGAACCACTGACCGCTTCCCCTTGGACCAGTAGCAAATCAGATAGAGCACTGGGAGAAGAATCGCGAAATCGAAAAGCAGTCCAGCTTCGAGAAGCTCTGGCGACGACCACTGATCGAGATAAACGGTAGTTGAGTTCATCAGCAGCGCAATTGCCGCTGCGGGAAAAAACCAATTTGCGCGAAGGAATCTCAGGGTATCGTTTGTCTTTGTGCTCACATGTTACCTCTTGACCAAAAGATCGTACGGCCGCTATGGGTCAGAAGCTGCCATTCTACCGCGAAAACCCCGGTCGGCTGGTTTCGGCCAAAAGCGGTCCCCTGAATCAGTTGAAAATTGAAACTTTTCGACCTTGATAATCAAAACACACTGCGTGCCTCGAAAAGAAGTTCGCGCCAACCAACGCATCAATCTGGGGTGCCCCATCAATCGGAAGCACAACCATTTCCAACGGTCCAAAGTCCCGACCTCCTATGCGAAAAGCACTGGTTCTATAGAGGTCATCAACAGTTTTCAGATTTCGCGAGGTAACCACTTTCTTCTGAATAAAGGAGTACGTCGCGCCCGTGTCCATTAATGTGAGCATTTGTCCACCATCAGTTTCAATTGGCAGCGCGAGTATGTTGTCGTCTTTCTCTAGCAACTTACTTGTTGAAAGGCCGCAGACACTTCTGGATTGATCGGGGGAGTACAGTCGAATCTCACCATTCGGGTAATCAACAACGACCGTAAAGTCGTGCAATAGTGCCCTTCCAAGCACGTTCATGGGAGGCCCGCCTGCAAATCCGGCAGATGATCCGATACGTTCAAATCCTTCTACTTCTTCAAATCTGTGACCTCCGAGGAACAGTTCCGGCACTATGAATACGCGAGATTCGAAGGTGTCCCCCGCCGCATCAGTTCGTTCGATAGTTTTGCCTGTGAATTTGACGGTTAGGCGTCCCAAGTCCTCGGGAGAAATTGCTATCCCACCGAGGCCACCAGTATCGACGACTACATCAATACGTTCGTCCCCGATCCTCGCAGAGGTGGTTGCATTGCCATTCACAATTTCTACGCGGATGACTGCGACAGGGGTTTGCGATGCGCAGCCCAGAAGGACAAGTAGCGTCCCAAGTAGTGAGTTTCTGACTATTTGTGCCGGCATCTTGCAACAAATCTGAAGAATGATGTGAACGACCGGAACGGGTCAGCAGGAGTCATCCTGCCCCAAAATGCGCGCACGGCGGCTTTCGGCCAAGAGCCGTAATTGGTGACTATCGATGAATCGGTCGGGCCCACTAGCGACACTTATTCGTCATTGAAAAGCCAGACCATACCGAGCCGGTAACTGTCCGAGCTGTTCGCGGCATGGGTTCCACCGTCGATCGTAGCCGTCTTGATTTCCCACGGAGCGTCGTCACGATCTTTCCAAACCTCAAACCAGTCGAGAGCGGCCTCTCGCAGAGCCGGAATATCGCGCGAGCCGCTTGTTACCACCAGTCCCAAGTCCGTTCGCGAAGATTGCGCAGGCGCGGAGAAGAACAATTCGCGACCAGGATCAAACGCGGGGTTGCTCGCAATGCGGCCCCAGAACAGGTCTGGCGCAACAAACGCTGAGTAGAGAACCATGTATCCGCTCCTGCTCTGGCCGAAGAGAACACGGCGTGACGGGTCGGCCCTATACCGACGCTCCACCTCTGGGAGGAGTTCCGATTCGAGAAAGGAGAGAAACTCTCGCGCGCCGCCTTGTTCGATCGTTGCGTCGGCGGCCGGTGCTGAGAAATCGAATCCACGCTTGTTCGTCACCGGATCAAATGAACCGTAGGCGACCCCGACTATGATGGCCTTAGGTAAGTCCACGTCGTAGTTCAGGAAAAGATGATTCGCTGCCAGTATCGGAAAAAGCGAATCTCCGTCAAGCACGTATATCACCGGATACTCGGAACTCGCTCTCCCGTCGTATCCGTCCGGCAATCTCACATAGATATGAAACGACCGACCAACAGCACGAGATTCGAACTTGAAATAGTCGCCATCAAGTGCAGGCAGATGATCAAGGGGAATTGTCGATCTCGGATCGGCATCTTGGGGCTTAGCTGTCGATTGACAGCCGCATAGAATCATTACTGCAAGCAGCAAGACTGGACGGTGAATTATTGACCAGAGCAATCTGGTTATCTTCCGAGAATTTCGGAAACGACACATTGCCCTTCGAAAGGTTCGGCGCGCATCGCATTCAAGCGCGACTTCAAGTCGCCGACGTGGGCCTCCAGCCGATTTCCGTCCGGGTCAACAAAGTACACAGAATCACCCTCGCTGACGTTTTCCTTCCACATCTCGACACCCTGCTCGGCTAGAGTCCGCTGAAACGAGGAGAATGATTGTGCATCAATACTAAAGGCAATGTGGCTATAGCCTTTAGACGGGGACGAAGACGGGTCGAGAGACAAGCATAGCCAACAGTCGCCAATAGTTAGGTACGCGCCACGTTTCCATCTGGCGTGGAGCTCAAAGCCAAGGACGTCGCGATAGAACGCCAGCGAGCGCTCAATGTTCTGCACGGCGAAAGTGATGTGGTTAAGTCCTAGGAGCACAGAAAGCGCCTTTCATCTCGGAGTTTGTCAATGGCTGCTTTGGGTTAGTAGGAGTCATCCTACCTCAAAGTGCCTGACCGGCAGCTACCGGCCAGAAACAGACGGTCAATGCCCCAAATCGTCGCCGAATACTTCCCACCGCCTGTTGACTCGTCGATAAAGCTTGTCGCTGAGAGGGTGATCTTCATTGGGCCAGATACGCGCAATTGTCTCTGCGAGTTGTGCCTTGCCAACTTCCGACTCGGAGTCGCAGAATGCCAGAATATCTCGTTGCGGAATTACAGCGACAAATTGATTCTCTACGACGTGGGAATACATCTCATCCCAAAGCTCGTCGACCAGGAGCAAACTAGCCTCGAAGTTGCCGCCCATCAACGCGACATAGATATCCTGATACGACCTGACAGACAGATTTGTAGCAGCTAGCGAAGCGAGATTTGCCACGGCCTTTCTATGAAAGGATTCGATGGTCTCTGCGTGTTCCTGGAGCTGCCCTGACAGCACATATTCAAATCTCTCGCCTTTATCCATGAGGTAGAAGCATGTAAGACCGTTGCCGAGAGAAAGGTGCGCAGGAAACTCATCGTCAGGCACCAGCACTGTCTCCCCAGCATCATCATCGGGAATTTCGGTCTTCAAGTATGCAATTGCGTCGGCGATCGACATAGAAAGTAACGAATTGTCCTGGGCTGTCCGAGCTTCTCTGTAATGGTGGCTGCTTTTGACTCGAGAGTCTGCTTTGGGTCAGTAGGCGTCATCCTACCTCAAAATGCCTGGGTGGCTGGTTCCGGCTAAGAGCGGTCGATCAATCCAAGTCGAAAACCTCACCGTATGCTTCGCCCTGAAGTTCTTCGCTGGAGTGCCAGGACGTCCAAATCGGAGGATCGCAAATACCGTTCTGAATAATTGCCTCGGTCAACGCCTTGCCCAACCACTTCGCCTTCGGTGCCAACGTGTGTTTGCGAACAAAGCAATCGATTCGCCAATGCGGATGTGATCCTTCGATATACTCAGGTCGCCATGCAAAGAAACGGGCTATCGGGGTTAGATTCGCGCCTCCCCCATTGTTTCGCTCCACGAAATACACCTCTCCGCTCCGTGATGATTCATCTTCGACAAAGTTCGCCTCAAATTTGTCAGAGATCGCGAATCTGCGCACGTGTTGCTCCAAAGTCATTCCACCGGGACGAACTTCCGCTTAGGGTCAGTAGCAGCCATCCTACCTCAGATTTTCTGCACGGCAGTTCTCGGCCAAAAGCGGCCGGTCGTTACGTCGAAATCAGCCGGCAGCAGGAAGGTACGGCAGCTCCCAGAGCGGAAAGACACGAGTTAATGCCGACAAGCCCAGCGGGTGCTTCAACTTACCGACAGCAACAGCTTCCTTGATCTCGTCCAGCGTCATGAGATGAACACGGATCGCCTCACCAGCATCTGGTGTGGGCGCTTGTACGACCTCAACATCTTCTACCAACCAATGATGACAAAGATTATTGTGAATCGCGGGATTTGCCTGGACGGAGCCGAGGTACTGCCAATTCCCTTCGCCAAAACCAGTTTCTTCGATCAGCTCTCTCTTGGCGGCGCGGAGTGAATCCTCACCTTGGTCGACCATGCCGGCGACA
>JASJCM010000030.1 GCA_030065985.1 Woeseiaceae bacterium
AGTCTGGTAGCGCAACTGCTTTGGGAGCAGTGGGTCGGCGGTTCGAATCCGTCTGCCCCGACCAGCCAGATTCCGGTTAGACTTGAATTGTGCGCCCGTAGCTCAGCTGGATAGAGCATCGGCCTTCTAAGCCGGCGGTCGCAGGTTCGAATCCTGCCGGGCGCGCCAGTTTGCAAGACCGGCAGGATGAGAACCCAGGTTCGCACCGAGGAGCGCAAAGCGCGACGACAAGCGGACCGCGCAGCGGTCGCTAATCCTGCCGGGCGCGCCATTGCCTGAAGAATAGGGAATGTGTAGGCGGCACAAGCCGCGTTAAAATTTGAAATACCGTGGTGGGCGTAGCTCAGTTGGTAGAGCCCCGGGTTGTGATCCCGGTCGTCGTGGGTTCGAGTCCCATCGTCCACCCCATTTTTTGCATCCTCATTACTTTCAATAGCTTAAAGAGGTGCTACAGCCAACAGCAGGCTCAAGACTGTAGCAGTTTGGGTTGCTGCTTGATGCAGGTTTCCTCTAAGTCTGCGCAAATATGGAAGTCGCAGTGAATGATCTCGTTGTATTAATCGCAGGTCTTTTCTTCTCAACGGCTCTTGCAGCAGACGATTCGTGGCCTTTATCGGCGCGGAGAGCGCTTTCGTTGACCACAAGAGGATGACAAAAGCCGGATTGCTAAGAATTGTTCTTTACGCAGACCGTGGAAATCTTGTGTCTATCAGAAACTACTAATACCTGATTTCGTGCATCGAACATTTGACGTACATCGTCTGCGGCAGATTCACAGGCAGCTTGCGTTAGAAACTCTGAGGAGTCTATCGCAACGCCCGAGTCACTAATGATCAAGATGAATAGTATGTATTTCAGAATCGACTTCCTCTTGTTATCTTCTTGGCCGGTCGTAGGCCGCTGACGCCAACATGAACCGGCGTCAGCGACGTATCCCGATACGTTGGCTTGGTATTGTACAGCTGCGTCAAGGCTGTATGTCTTCTATATCCACGGTGACGACAGTAGACTTGACAGTTGTCTCTTCTCCTGTCGCTATGTCCACAACGTTTATATTAATTACAACAACAATCTTGCCGTCTCCGGTCACAGTATCGCTGATCTTTTCAACTTCTATTTCATAACGGGTCATGTCAACGTTTTCTTCGTTGCCATCGCCGTCCTCGTCCCATATGACGATACCGCCCAATACATTCGTCAAGTTTCCAGACGGGTCCCGGGTCTCAACTGACCACAATGGATCTACTGTATTGCCGTAAGCTCCAAAACATGACGATATACATGCGTTTGAACCGACATAGTGGTTGTCAAAATTGAATCCGCCACCAAGTGACCCATCTCCTGAGCCGGGCAGGCCCTGAGCCAGCGCAGTCGACCCTATGGCCGCTAAGAAAAGTACAGAGATCTTGCGTGCATTATTCACAAATCTGATCATTACCAGTCCACGTTAGTTAATCCCATTAATGGTAAAGATATCCCATAAATGTACGGGCTTCAATTGCTGATGTCTGATGATCAGTCAGTGCCATTCTTCTTTTGTTCCCGGATGGCTTCCAGTCGCATTCCGATCTCTAGACCCCGGACACCGGAAGTAGCTATTGTCAGCCCCGCTTGCACTGACAAGACCCGGCGAACCCGAGACAGCGCGGTGTTTCGCCTGTCATCCGTCGCACGTTGCGCGCGAGCCATTTGTAGCCGGTACATGTTGACTTCCACTTCTGACCGCTGCCGGATACGTGCGGGCGCATCGCCTTCGGTGCGATGTACCGAACGTAGTGGTACTAGCTGCCGGACCTATTGAATAGCTTGATCGCGTGCATTACTCTGCGGATCCTTCCTGTAGCAGTCGACGTCGCGGCAAAATGAGCTGAAACGCAGAGATGTCAAGGAACTCAGGTGGTTAGATTGGATTGCTGAGCAGTCTCATCGTCCACCCCACTTTTTTGGAAGCTGGCGTACCATACGCCATTCGAGTGGGCCTCTAGCTCAGTTGGTAGAGCATCGGACTCTTAATCCGCTGGTCCGGGGTTCGAGCCCCCGGGGGCCCACCACTTCCTCTCTCCCTGAACGCCTACCTGCCTTGCTGCTGTTCGTATAGCCGAACGTATTCGCGGTAATAGCCGGTGTACATCTCGAAATGTCTGCTCAGCTCGGCGAGCCGCTGCTCGTTGCCTTCGAAGTAGGAGAGCAGATCCTCCTGTTGGAACTCCATCAGGCGGCCCAGGTTTGGCGCAACGTCCACGACGTTGTAGAGGTCCATGTCGGAATACTCGAGGATCGGGCGGTTGTCCGTATGAATCGGCGCGCCATTGACGAGCGAGTCGATGTCGCTCTCACCCAGCAGCAGCATGCTCCCCAGCTCATAGATATTGTCGACGCCGAGGCTGCGCAGGTCGTTCTCCACCGGGACCATTCTTGGTCCCAGTTCGGCAAGGTCTACCCGCGTCGGCGATGGGGTGCCAACGAGGATGATGAAATGCGTCGGGAATTGCGTGAAATACCAGGCGGTAGTGTTCGGGAAAACATCATCGAATGTCGCGATCAGCGTACGCAGGTCTTCAAATGACAGGCCGCCGACCGGGAGCCATGCGGCGGCGATGCCATCCGCTGTGAGCGCGTCCCGCATGATCTCGAAATATTCCTGCGTGTAGAGATACGGGTTGCGCTTGTACTTCAGGTTGGTGACGTCCGTGACGATGACCGAGAACTTTTCCTCCGTCGTGGCGATGTAGTTGCGCGCATCGTCCATCACGATATTGAGATCAGGGTTGGCATACGACTCGTAGTTGACCCCTGCAAACAGCGGCGCCGCCTCGATGATCTTTTTCTCGATCTCAACCGCATGGACGTCGACGTCGTAGAGCAACATGCTGCCCGAGGTGGTGCCCGTGCCGTAGCCGACGGTCAGCGCAGCTTCCGGCTCTTCAGCCAGCAGCAATGGCACATGTGCCAGCATCTTCGAGTCGGCGAGCAACACGGGGTCCGTTCCGGACACGTTCTGGCCGTCGACGAACAGGCCGCGATAGGTTCCCTTTTCCACGGCAGTGACCGTTCCCGACAAGCCCTCCGAGTAGTAAATAACGTCAAAGCCCTCAGCGGCCGTGCGCAGGTCGCGCCCCTTTAACTCGGCGTGGAACGTTTTGCTGTCCGTGAATACCAGCATATTCCCGACAATCGCGACGAGGAGAAGCGAGACCCACTGTGCCCTGGCAGGTCGGCGTCCGCGCAGCAGGAACGCAACGGCAATCAACAGGCTCAGGTTGATCAGCAACAGCGTCGTGTTCCACATTCCGACGAAGGGGATCAGCACGAACCCGGTCAACAGGCTGCCCAGCACGCAGCCGAGTGTGTTCGAGAAGAAGGTGTTGCCAGCTTTGGCGCCGATCCTGTCGATGTCCTGGGCGTAAATGCGGACCCCGAGCGGAAACAGAATCCCCATAAACACGGCCGGGATGAATGCCACGGCGAACGCGAGGGCCATGCCGACTGTGAGCTGGCTCACAGGCGTGAGGTCCGCCAGCAGCATCGTCAAAGCTTCGAACTGCCCGAACATCAGGAGCACGACGGCGCCGCTGAATGCTGTGACGATGGACACGGCGCTGAACCAGGCCTCGAGATTCTCGCGGCGATCCACCGTGCGGGCCACGATCCAGGCGCCGACCGAGAACCCCAGGAGGAAGCCGGCGAGAATGAGTGCGAATGCCTGGGACGTAGACAGCCCGTAGGTCGACAGGATTCGCACCCACAGCATCTCGTACCCGAGGCTGATGAATCCGGTCAGGAACAGGAAGACCAGCATGTAGGAGTAGGGCCGCTGTTCACGCATCGTGGGGCTCGCCACTCCCTCGCCTCGCTTGCTCAGCGCAATGATCAGCGCGACGAGCAGGTTGCCGCCAACCGCGATCATCAGCGTGCCAATGACGCCGAAGAGACGAACCAGCACGAAACCGGTCAGCAGCGCGCCGGCGCAGGCACCGAGGGTGTTGAGGTAGTAGATCTTGCTGAAGCTGGAGCCTAGTTTTTCCGAGTCACGCAGAAAATACTTCGCAAGCAGCGGCATGGTCCCGCCAATCAACAAGACCGGGGGCAGCAGCACCAAGGTCGACAGCAGCAGCCTGGCGATCGACAGGCCATAGAAACCAAGATTGTTATAGGCGTACTCGTAGAGGTAGCGATAGATTGGCAGCGTCTCAATGATCACGTAGGCGACGAGCGACGTCGCGGCGATCCCGAGTTCGACGTACATGTAAATACGCAGAGGGTCGCGCGCGCGCTCTGACCAACGGCCAAACAGGTAGCTGCCGACGCCAAGGCCCAGCAGAAACACCGCGACGACTGTGGCGACGGCGAAACTGCTCACCCCGAATACGAGACCCAGCAACCGCACCCAGATCAGTTGGTAGACCAGGGCGGAAGCGCCGGAGATGAAGATTGCTGTAAAAAGCAGCCTGTTGCTCAGGGTCCAAACCATCCGGGAAGTGTAAACTTTCCGGCCGAACATGTTCTAACCACCTTCATGCTGGACTCATTTGACACTACAAAGTTAATGAGAATCGCCACGCTCGCGGCGCTTCTGCCGGCGTTCGCGTGGGCGAATGATGTCGATACGATCGACGAGATCGTCGTTACGAGCACGCGGTCGCCCGCGGCATTGGCATCGCATCCCGGCAACATCGATGTGCTCGACCGGGACGAGATCGAAGCCGCGAATCATGCGCACATCCACGAGCTGCTGACGCGTGTTGCAGGCGTCTGGGTGACGCGCGGTAGTGGCCAGGAGAGCCTGCCGTCGATTCGCTCGCCAGTGCTGACCGGGGCCGGGTCCTGCGGCGCGTTCCTGGTCCTCGAGGACGGCATACCGTCGCGTCCTGACGGGTTTTGCAACGTGAACCAGTTGTTCGAGCTGCCCGCCGAGCTCGCTGGGCGCATCGAGGTCATCCGGGGCCCCGGCAACGCGCTGTACGGGTCCAACGCGCTGCACGGCACGATCAACGTATTGCTTCCGGACACGTCGGGTGCGGGCACCGCGCGGGGTGGAATAGAGCTCGGACCGGACGGGTTCGTCAGTGCCGATGGCTTTGTGCGCGGCAACGCGGGGACACCCTACGTGCTAGGCGGGACTGCAACGCACGACGGTGGCTTTCGCAGCGATTCCGGCTACGTCCAGCTCAAGGGATTCGCCAAGGGCACATGGACGCCGGGCAGCAGCACGGTGACCGCGACTGTAAGCCTCAGCGATCTGGACCAGGAAACCGCCGGGTTCATCTTCGGGCAGGACGCTTACACAGACCCGACACTCAATCGCGAGAACCTCAATCCCGAGGCCTTTCGCAACGCCAGCAGTCAACGAGTCAATTTGCACTGGTCGTTCGCGAAGGGCGCATACGATATCGATGTCCGGCACTACGTGCGGCGCTCGGAGATGGATTTCCTGCAGCACTTCCTGCCAGGGAAGCCGCTTGAAGAAAACGGCCATGCCAGCGTCGGCATGCTGATCAACGCGCGAACGCAGTCCGGGCGTCTGACCTCCATCTTCGGCTTCGATTTTGACCTGGCGGATGCTTACCTGCGCCAGACCCAGGATGGCCCTGCCGAAGGCTCAGCCTTCCTGGTCGAGACCCGGCCCGAGGGCAAGCACTACGACTACGACGTCACCGGTGTCGATGTCGCGGCCTATGCACAATTCGAGTTTGAAGCCAGCGAGCGGGTGCTTGTCAGCGCCGGACTGCGGGCGGAGCAGGTGCGCTATGACTACACCAATAACATGGCGACCGGAAACCTTCGCGACGACGGCACAGCGTGTGGATTCGGCGGCTGCCTGTACTCTCGCCCCGCAAGTCGCGAAGACATATTCACAGACCTCGCCCCGAAACTCGGCGTTGTCTTTCGCACTGGTGACGCTGCCGCGGTCTATGTGAACGTGGCGCGCGGGTTTCGCGCACCGCAGATGACCGAGCTGTACCGATTGCAAAGCGGCCAGCTTGTCTCTGACATTGACTCGGAGATCATCGATTCGATCGAATTCGGTTGGCGCGGTGCCGGTGCGAGCTGGTCCCTCGATACGGCGGCATTCGCCATGCGCAAGAAGAACAGCGTCTATCGCGACGCCAATGGCTTCAACGTGAGCGGTGCGCGCACTCGCCACGCGGGCCTCGAAGTCACAACGCAGCTGCAGCTTCACGAGCAATGGACATTGGCGCTTAACGGAACTTACGCGCGGCACACCTACGACTTCGACACCGTCGCGGCACGGGGCGAGACCTTTGTCTCGGGACGCGACGTCGATACCGCGCCGCGATGGCAGGGCAGCGCTGAGCTACGCTATGCCGGGGAAGGGCCCATTGACGCGTCATTGCAGTGGGTTTCGCTTGGCAGCTACTACCTGGACGCCGAAAACCTGTACGACTATCCGGGACACGACCTTGCCAACTTGCGCATCGGCTACGCGGTTGCCGATCGCTGGTCGCTGGTCGCGAGGGTGAATAACCTGGCCGATGTCGACTATGCCGATCGTGCCGACTTTGCTTTCGGCAATTACCGCTATTTCCCGGGCCGCGGGCGCCAGTTTTTCTTGCAGATGCACTACACTCGCGACTAACGACCCTCATCTCGCAAACTCCGGAGCGCGTGACAATGAAAGGCAGCCAACGAATCATCGATGCCCTGAACGGCCTGCTCGGCGCAGAACTCGCGGCCATGGACCAGTACTTCGTTCATTCGAAAATGTACGAGGACTGGGGACTGACCACGCTCTTTGAGCGCGTAGCGCATGAGTTCGACGATGAGAAAGGACATGCGAGCGCGCTGATTGAACGCATCCTGTTTCTCGAGGGCGTACCGGATCTCTCCACGCGTGATGGCGTCAGGATCGGCAAGACTGTGCCCGAGATGCTGCAAAGCGATTTAGACCTCGAATACGCGGTCGCCGTGGCGTTGAAAGAGGCCATCCACCTCTGCGAGAGTGAGCGCGACTTCGAGAGTCGCCAGGTGCTCGAGCCGCTGTTGACTGACACGGAGATGGATCATGCCTACTGGCTGGAGCAACAGCTCAGACTGATCGACAAGCTCGGGCTCGAGAACTACCTGCAGTCGCAGATGAGCGCGCAGTAGACCTCAGGCGGCGGCCGGTTCGGCCAGCGCCTGCAGGCCTTGCCAGTCAAGAATCTCGATTCGCCCACGTGGCGCCAACAGGATGCCGCGCCGTTTCATCCTGGCCATCTGGCGACAAACTGTTTCTTCGCTCAAACCGAGCAGGTTGGCGATCTCGCGGCGCGAGAACGGCAGCGTGTAGCGTTTGTGATGCTCATGGCCGTGCGGCACGACGAGCTGAATGAATGAGGCGATCTTTGCCGCCGCGCATTTCTGTCCCATGACCTGCATCAGCTCGCGAGCGTGCGCCAGCTGGGCATTGAGCGCCACGACGAGGCGCATGGCGACGTCGCCCTCTCGGCGCACCGCGCGCAGCAGACCCCGGTAGCGGATCTTGCAGGCGTATACTTCCGTCTCGGCGACTGCAGTGTACTCGTAACGGTCGGCAGTGATGCCCTGCAATCCCACGAGCAGCTTCCCGGGCGTGCTGAGACCTACGATCTGTTCGCGGCCGTCGCTCGTGTGATTCGTGATCTTGACCAGACCGCTGGTCAGCGAAAACAGGCAGCAGCTTTTCTGACCCTCCGCGAAAATGGTCGCGCCCTTCGGGAAACGGACCTGCTTGACGGCGTCCGTAATCAGGCAGCCCATGCCGCACTCGGCCATGAGACCGTCGCTCGGCTCGTACTCGTGGAATGGGCAAACGATGTTGCTGCAACTCACCTGATAGTCCCTCCTGCGCGTTCACCAATTAAAGAAAAAAGGAACTGGTCGGTCGATACGGGATTTCCTTGTCCAGTCTCGGAAACTACCTAACTGAAACTGACATTTGTCAGTTGTTAAACAGCGCATGTTGAACGTAGGGGCAAGCCGCAAAATAACGTTTCCGAAGTAAGTGTTATCCACCCGATCAAACTGACGAATGTCAGTGTTTCTTGAACCTCATAGCCCTAAGGTCAGATAGCGCCGGTGCATTCGGAACGCCGTTGTGCAACCGGGCTAATAACTCAACCAATCTTTGGGAGTGACAATAATGAACCGGATCCACACGTTTATGAGATGGGCCTGGTCATTCCTCGTAGTGTTTACTCTTGCATTCGCGATGAGTGGCTGCGAGGGTGACGATGGCGCTGCGGGGCCCGCCGGTCCGACCGGCGCAACCGGTGCTGGCGGCCCGCCTGGACCAGCAGGGCCTCCTGGTGCGAACGCACCCGTTACGCCGCTCGAGAGCTGTGCGGTGTGCCACGATGACGATTCGTTCGCCTCTGCCCCTGACGCGCATGCGCTGCCGCAGATCGAAACGGTCAGTGGTGTGAGCTTTGCGGTGAATGGGGCCGACCTTGACGTCACGTTCGACCTTGAAGTCGACGGTGTTCCGCAGACGAATTACGACTCGATGCAACGCGGTTATCGGACCGATGGCACGACGCGCACGAATATCTGCGGCAACGTCAGCCGCAGCGATCCCTGCGATCCCGGCCTCCTGACGTTGACGAACAACGGCGGCGGAAACTACACGGTTACCGTTATTGGTGGCGCGGCCGACGCGGGTACCGACAGCCGCTACCTGTTCCGCGTTGGGGCCGGAAGCGACAGAGAAACGCGTGTCTATTTCTACGGTGACTTCCCGGCCTCTCCGCTCGCAGCAGCGGCGGCTGTAAGTGCCGAAGCATGCACGAACTGCCACGGGCCAGAAGGCATCGATGTTCACGGCGGTTACTACGCCGCAGTCGACGGCGCCGAACCATGCCTGACATGCCACGGTGTCGATGTTGTAGGCCTCGGCGAAGCGGCGCACAAATACCACAGCAGTCTCTGGGTCGATGATCCGGCAGAAGGGCCGATCGAAATCACGTATCCGACCTATATGCTCAACTGCAGCGTTTGCCACAACGAAGTGCCGCAGCTGGCAGCGGTCAACGCAATGCCGGTCTCTGGCGCAGGCTGCTTCACCTGCCACGGCGACATCAACGGATGGGACTGGACCGGACCGCCTGATTTGACTTTCCACCTCACCATTACTGATCCGGAAACGGCCGATTGCACGGTCTGCCACAACGGCGCAGTTGCGCCGGCAACCGTTGCCGATTTCCACAATGGTCTCGCGCCCGCATTCCGGCGCGGCCCGATCTTCAATGGCGAAGACGTTGGTGTCGTAGAGGGTGCGAAGTTCGATTGGCAGATCACCGGTATCGTCGATGACGGAACCAACCTGGCGATTTCCTGGACAGCGTCCTACGACGGTGTTGGGGTAGATCCTTGCAACGACACGGTCGGTGCAGGCGCTCCGGCGTTCCACAACATCGCCGGCAGCAACCTCAGCATGCTGCGCAGCTATGCCCAGGGTGATGACTTCATCATTGGCATGTCGACGAGCGCGCCAGGGCAACCCCTGAGCGTGAACGTGGACACCGTTAACACGGCCTGCGCAGGCGGCGTTGCGACGACGACCATTCCGGTTGACACGATCGCTGCCTCAATCGATCGCGGAATCGTGGCCCTGCAAGGCAGGCCATGGGTTCTCAGCCCGATTGACAACACTACGGCGATTCAAGTCCGGGCCAAGACACCGACGTACGAGTGGATGGTTGGCGACGGCGCCGCGCCGATGATGGCGCGCCGCGATATCGTCGATACGGACGAATGCCTGAAGTGCCATGTGGGCTCGCTCTACATGCACGGTGGCAACCGCATCGACAACGCCGGCATGTGCATCCTGTGCCACAACTCTGCGTCTAACGAGCAGAACGTTCGCACGGCGACGATGGGCATCGATCCGGCCGACACCTATGACGGTGAGGTTGGCGAGACCTACGAGCTGAAGACGATGCTGCATCGCATTCACTCTGCGGGCGAAGATGGTTCGCCTCCGTACGTGATCTATCGAGGCCGCGGCGTTTACGCCTTTGCGCCTGATGATTCACTGCTGCCGAACTGGCCGGGCACGGGCTCACAAACCGTATTCGGTTCCACTATTGCCAATGATGGCAGCGCGGGATCGTACGTGATCAACCACAACTTCCACGCTCCGACCTATCCAAGGTCGTTGAACGACTGCGCGGCTTGCCACGTCGCAACGCTGCCTGTCCAGCCTGACCAGACCAAGGCGATGGCGACGACGATCGAAGCTGGAAGCACGGTATGGGACGACCAGATCGACGATGTGCTCCAGGGTGCAACGACGACGGCCTGCATTACCTGCCACGCTGATACGGCGTCCAAAGGTCATGCGTTCCAGAACAGCTGGGATCCGCAAGCATTCCCAGAGGGTCGTCAGACGATCATCGACGCAGCTGACTAAAAGACGGGTACCGGGGCGGGCCTGCAGGCCCACCCCCAAGCCCCAAAAGAGCGAAAAGACTGAGGCCGGGAGAGCAATCTCCCGGCCTTTTTTGTACAGGGACGTACTTATGCCGCGCAGGCCATGGATGGCCGAGAGCGGCGCTTGTACAGGGACGTACTTATGCCGCGCAGGCCATGGATGGCCGAGAGCGCCATTGGATTTCGGATAATCCTTACCTGACTGCGGTTTCATGAGAGGAAAAAACTGACATTTGTCAGTGTCGCCCAATGGCGCCTCGCTTACGGTGGGCGATGGGGAAATTCCGCCAACGTCAGGCGGTTGTGGCGCGTCCGCGGCACAACAACAATCCCGGGAGGCATGCCATGTCCACTATGTTCAAACGCCTGTTGCTCATCGCAGCAGGTGCGTTCCTTCTTGCCGGTTGCGAAGGGAGCGATGGAGCTCCCGGAGCCGCCGGAGCGCCAGGCGCCGACGGTTCGGATGCCGTCGACACTGGTACGATCAGCGTTACGGTCTCGTCGAGTGGCGGGCCGGTCGCAGGCGCAACAGTTACAACGAATCCGGCAACGGTCAGCGTCGATACAGACGCTACGGGCGTTGCGTTACTCGCCGATATTCCAATTGGTGTTTACGACGTCACGGCGGTGCTGGGCGCGATCACGGCCAGCGAATCCAATGTCGGCGTTGCAGCCGGACTAACAACTGACGTCTCGTTCACTGTTAGCGGTGTCCCGGGCATGGTGTCCGGTCTGGTGCTCGCGCCGGATGGCACACCTGTTGAAGGCGCTACCGTTTCGGCGCCGGGTAGTGCTGACGCTACGACAGACGCCACGGGTGCGTTCATGATCGACTCCGTCGTGAGTGAGTTCCTGTCCGTGACCCCGCCAGTCGGGTCCGCGTTGCTGGCAGGCGAGACACGCTCTTCCGTCCGGCCTGGCGATATGGTCGATATCGAGCTGTCGGGCGGCCCCGACGCGACCGCAACGTTTGTCGGTAGCGATGTCTGCCTGATCTGCCACAGCGGCGGACTGGCCAATGCCTGGATGGGATCCGGTCACTATCGCGTCGTAGAGCGCTCGCTCGTTGAAATGGATCTGAACGGCTGGCCGGTCGACCCGGGTCCCGGACTTTGCAGCGACTGGTTCGACACAGGTGTTGTCTCCAATATCCCTGGCGAGCCTTCGACCAAGGGCGCGGAGACGCACGGCACGTACATTCGTACCTGCAACGACAATCCCGATCCGCGTTACGAAGTGCTCTTCGACAGCGACACCAATGGCGTCGCGAACGAGCTCGTCGATCTCGTGGTTCCTGTCTACGCCACGTACGGTGGACCCGGCACGCAGGCCGGCGAAATCGCCGTACTGCAGGCACGCGGTGAAGCCACGAATATCCATGGCGCGTGGAAACAGCGCTACATGTTTAGCATTGCCGATCTCGGTTCCTGCCCGAACACGAACCCCGAGGGTACGGCCATTAAGAATCCGAAACCGGCATTCATCACGTGGGACACGACGCAGACCTGCGAAGACATGCTGATCCTGCCGATTCAGTACAACCAGCGGACGCTGGAGTGGGTGTCTTACCATCCGTGGGAGTGGTACGAGCAGAAACGAGCCTATTCGAAGAAATGCTCTGGCTGCCATGAAGCCGGTCTGACACTGACAGCAGTGAATGGCCTGGTTACGCAGTATGCCGCGGTTGACTATCGAATTGGCTGCGAAAAATGCCACGGACCGGGCAGCACGCACGTATCAGGCGGTGGTGACCCGAACTCCATCATGAACCCGAACCACATGACGGCCATGGCGGCCACCGAGATCTGCGGTGCCTGCCACAACCGCGGTTCGGATCCAATCGATGGCACGTTCGGATTCCCATGGCGCGCCGACGTTGCTGACTTCGACGGCAACTACATTGCCGGTCTGCATACGCTGACGTGGGATGCGGTCGATGCGCCCGAAGGCTACTTCCTTGAGAAACCGGGCAACTGGCCAACCGGCTTCCCGCAGAAGCATCGCCAGCAGTACAACAGCTTCTTCGGTTCCGCTCATATGGACAACCCGTTTGAGAAGGTCACGTGTTACGAATGCCATTCGCCGCACAGCGGCAAGGGCGGCCCGTTCCGCTTCTCGAACACGGACTTCATGAGCGGCGACGAGTTCACCTTCGGTGACAACGACGCTGCGCTCATGACCAACAGCCGTTGCCTGAGCTGCCATGCCAGCCATGGCCCGTTCGCGACGCTGAATCTCCAGGACATCGCGACGTATCACACGGCGGTGGGTGGCTCGGCCGAGATGAACGGTATGGCCTTCACGCCGGATGCGGCTGCGCAGACGGCGGCACTCGACCTGGTCGAGCAGGCCGTCAAGACGCACAGCGGCGAAGCAGCCGGTATGCCGTTCGCGCCGTATAACCCGGATGAGTCACACATCCCGGCGAACTATGCGCTTGGCGATGGACCGGTCGGACGCTGCACGTCCTGCCATATGACCAAGACGGCCAAGAGCGGTACCTGGTTTGACGATGCCGACGGGCTCAGGATCGCTGGCGACAACACGGATCACAGCTTCCAGGTTGTCGAGATCCAGCCTGGCACGGACCAGCCGAACGCGTGTGGCAGCTGCCACGCATCGTTCCGCACGTCGTCCATACCGCCAGGAGGTGACTAGACTGTTAATTCTGCTCGGGGGGAGATCAGGGGCGGCCGACAGGCCGCCCCTTTTATTTTAGCGGCGATGTATCAATCTGTTTCATATAGGGTTGCCGCGTTTCATATTATGATCTGATGCGCAGTGGCCTGCGGTGCCGCGGGTAAAATCGTCCCTTCAATCAGGCATTTGGATGGGGCCCATGTCGGAGGAAGACGAAGATATTGTGTTGTCCGAGCTGCCCGACGACGAGCTCGTCGAGCAGATGTTCGACGACCTGTACGACGGGCTGGCCGACGAAATCGCCGAGGGTACCCAGATCCTGCTCGACCGTGGCTGGGAGGCGAAGAAAGTACTCGACGAGGCCCTCGTCGCCGGCATGAACATCGTCGGCATCGACTTCCGCGATGGCATCCTGTTCGTGCCCGAGGTGCTGCTGGCCGCCAATGCGATGAAGGCTGGCATGGCGATCCTGCAGCCGATCCTGTCGGCGAGCGGTTCGGAGCCCGTCGGCAAGATGGTCATCGGCACGGTCAAGGGCGACATCCACGACATTGGCAAGAACCTCGTCGGCATGATGATGGAAGGTGCTGGTTTCGAGGTCGTCGACCTCGGCATCAACACCGATGCCGAGACCTACATTGAGGCGCTTAAGGAACACCGCCCGAACATCCTCGGCATGTCAGCGCTGCTGACGACGACAATGCCGTACATGAAGACAGTCATCGACGCGATGGTCGACGAGGGCGTACGCGACGACTACATCGTGCTGGTCGGTGGTGCGCCGCTCAACGAGGAGTTTGGCGAGGCCATCGGCGCTGACGCTTATTGCCGCGACGCCGCGACGGCCGTCGAGATCGCCAAGCAGCTCGTCTCCGAACGGAGGGTTTCCTGATATGACACGTCCAGACGTCCTGGTGATCGGCTGTGGCGCACTCGCACGTGAACTCAGCGAGCTCAAGCGCCTCAACGACTGGTCGCACATGCGGGTCCAGTGCCTGCCTGCTGAGCTGCACAACCGCCCGGAAGAAATTCCTGGCGCCGTGCGCGAGGAAATCGAGCGCTGGCGCGACGGCTTCGACTACGTGTTCGTGGCTTATGCCGATTGCGGTACGGGCGGTGCACTCGACAAGGTGCTCGACGAGTACGGCATCCCGCGGCTGCCGGGCGCCCACTGCTACGAGTTTTATGCCGGCGCGGCCGAGTTCGCGTCGCTCTCAGACGACGAGCCCGCGACCTTCTACCTGACCGACTTCCTCGCCCGGCACTTCGACCGACTGGTGCGCAAAGGGCTCGGACTCGACAAGAATCCCGAGCTCAAGTCGGACTACTTCGGCAATTACCGGCGACTCCTGTACCTGTCGCAGTCCAATTCGCCAACGCTCGAGGCCATCGCGCGCGGTCATGCCGAGTGGCTCGATCTCGACTATGAATTCCGCTACACCGGGTTGACGCAGGTCCACGACAACATCGAAGAACGAGTTATCGAGTGGCGAAGCTGATCAGCATTTACTGGCGCGACATACCTGCCCAGGTTATCGGGCGCGCCGGACGGCGGATCAGCATCAAGAAAGAGCTCGATGGACGCTTCGCGAAAGCGATCGACCGAGCGGCAATGCGTGCGGGACGCGGTTCCAGCGATGCGTATCTCGAGGACTGGCGTCGTGTTTCCGAAGATGTTGATGGTGACCTTGCGGAGCTCGTCGATGAACGCGTCGCCGAGCTCGAACAGCAGTTCGACGACGAAACGCTCGAGAGGACTGTCAAGGCCGGTGGCCTGATCAGCGAGGAAGGCAGCGCATGACCGACACTGTTATCAGTTCCGCAAGCAAGGAGGTCGTCATCGGGTTCGAGCGACCCTTCGCCGTTATCGGCGAACGCATCAACCCGACCGGCCGCAAGCTGCTTGCCGAGGAGATGAAGAACGGCGACTACAGCCGCGTCGAGGCAGACGCGCTGGCGCAGGTCGCTGCGGGCGCGCATATCCTTGACGTCAACGCAGGCATCCCGCTTGCCGACGAGCCGCAGATTCTCGCCGACTGCATCAAGCTCGTGCAGTCGGGTACCGACGTGCCGCTGTGTATCGACTCGTCGATCGTCGCGGCGCTGGAATCGGGACTCGAGGCGTATCAAGGCAAAGCGCTGCTGAACTCCGTTACCGGAGAGGAAGAACGCCTCGAATCCGTGTTGCCGCTCGTGAAGAAACACGAGTGCGCGGTCATCGCGATCTCTAATGACGATAGCGGCATCTCTGAAGACATCAACGTGCGGTTCGACGTGGCGAAGAAGATCGTCGAGCGTGCAGCTGACCACGGCATCCCCGCGAGCGACGTTGTCGTCGACCCACTGGTCATGCCCATCGGCGCGGTCAATTCGGCGGGGCGGCAGGTCATGGAGCTCGTGCACAGGCTGCGGACGGAGCTCAAGGTCAACACGACCTGCGGCGCATCGAACCTGAGCTTTGGCTTGCCGAACCGTAACGGCCTGAACACTGCGTTTATCAGCATGGCGATTGCCAGCGGCATGACGTCGGCGATCACGAACCCGATGCACGGCGAGATCATGCAGTCGATTCGCGGTGCCAATGTCGTTATGGGCCATGACCCCGAGTGCATGGACTGGATCGCAAACTATCGTGAGCCAACGGCCGCAGGCGAGGGGCGCCGCGGGCGCCGCGGCGGGCGCCGCCGCCGCCGCGGCTAACAGCGACATGAGCAACGCGCGCGACAAGGACCCGATGGTGGTGTTCATGCCATCGGGCAAGCGCGGGCGTTTTCCTGCCGGGACACCGGTGCTCGATGCGGCGCGCAGCCTTGGCGTCGACATCGACTCGGTATGCGGCGGACGCGCGCTCTGCGGCCGCTGCCAGGTCGAAGTCGCCGAAGGCGAGTTCGCCAAGCACGGCATCACGTCAGTCGCAGGCAATGTCTCGCCCGTCGGAGAAACGGAAACGGCGTTCGGCGAGCGTCGCGGCATCGAGGAGCAGCGCCGACTGAGCTGCCAGGCTCGCCTCAACAAAGATGTCGTTATCGACGTGCCCGCCAGTTCGCAGGTCCACCACCAGGTCGTTCGCAAGCCTCACGAGGATCACGACATTACGATCGACCCGGTTGTGCACGCTTATTTCGTCGAGGTCGTAGCGCCGACGCTCGACGAAGCACTCGGCGATCTTGAGCGCCTGGGCATTGCTCTCGCCGATGAGTGGGGTCTTCGCGATCTCGCCTGCGAAGCAAGCGTCATGCAGGACCTGCAGAAAGCGCTTGCCGATGGCAAGCGGCAGGTCACGGTCGCAGTCCGAAACGGTGAGCGCATCATCGCCGTGTGGCCGGGTTACAAGGACGCGCTCTACGGCGTTGCGTTCGATGTCGGCTCGACGACGGTCGCGGCGCATCTCTGCGATCTGGCGAGCGGCGAGGTCGTTGCGACCGCCGGCAAGATGAACCCGCAGATTCGCTACGGCGAAGACCTGATGAGTCGGGTCTCGTACATCATGATGAACCCGGGCGGCGAGCAGAACCTCATCGACGGTGTTCGCCGCGCTATGAACGAGCTGATCGCCGAGGTTGTTGCCGACGTCGACGCGCTGCCGGGCGACGTCGCCGAGGTTACGGTCGTTGGCAACCCGATCATGCAGCACCTTGTGCTCGGCATCAGTCCCGTCGAGCTTGGCACCGCGCCGTTCGCGCTGGCGACCGATGGCGCCGTCGACGCGCGGGCCAGGGATCTCGACATCGAGATCAATCCCGGTGGCCACGTTTACGCACTACCTTGTATTGCCGGACATGTCGGCGCCGATGCGGCAGGTGTGCTGCTGGCCGAAGCGCCGCAGGCGCACGAGGGTGTTTCACTGATCGTCGATGTCGGCACCAATGCCGAGATACTGCTTGGCAACAGCGAGCGATTGCTCGCCGCCTCGAGCCCGACGGGACCAGCGTTCGAGGGCGCACAGATCAGCGGCGGTCAGCGCGCGGCGCCCGGCGCGATCGAACGCGTGCGAATCGACCGCGAGACGCTTGAACCGCGTTTTCGTGTCATTGGCTCCGATACCTGGTCGGATGACCCGGAGTTCGATGAGAAAGTGACGGGCATCTGCGGGTCGGGGATCATCGAAGTCATCGCCGAATTGTTCCTCGCGGGCATTGTCGATGGCGATGGCAAAATCCTGGCATCGGATTCGAAGCGAGTTGTCGCCGATGGCAGAACCTTCGCGTACGTGTTGCACGAGGGTGACCCCGAAATCCGCATCACGCAGAACGACGTGCGCGCAATCCAGCTCGCCAAAGCCGCGCTGCATGCCGGAGCGAAGTTGCTCATGGAGCGCTTCGGCGTCGACAAGGTCGATCGCATTCGTCTTGCGGGCGCGTTCGGCGCACACATCGACGTCGAGTATGCGATGACGCTTGGTCTGATTCCCGAGTGCGAACTCGAGGCTGTCTCGTCCGCCGGCAATGCGGCTGGCACAGGCGCGCGCATCGCACTGCTCGACCGATCGTCGCGCGTGCTGATCGAGTCGCAGGTTCGCGCTGTCGAGAAAATCGAGACTGCCGTTGAGGCGCGGTTCCAGGAACACTTCGTCGCGTCGATGGGTATTCCACACGGCGCGACCGACGAGAAACCGAAGCGCGGGCGCCGGAGGCGGCGCGCATGAATGCCGTCGCAATGTCGGCGGCCGAGCGGGACGTGCTCATGTACACGGTGCGCGAAGCGTACGTGGAGATCTTCCCGACGGACACGATTGAGTCGAAGCTCGACGTCCTCGACCCCGGCTCTTACGTTGCTGTCACCTGTTCGCCAACCAGGGGTGTCGACGCCACGATCGAGATGTGCGCGCGACTGGCGCATAGGGGTTTTAGGGTAGTGCCGCATGTCGCGGCGAAGATGGTGCGCAACCGGCAGCACCTTGCCGAGATTATTGCGCGCCTCAATGATCTGCCGATAATCAGCATTTTCGTGCCGGGTGGTGACGCCGAGGAGCCTACCGGGGACTACACAACGGCTTTCGAGCTGCTGCGCGATATTGCCGACCTTGAACATCGCTTTACCGAGATCGGTGTCGCGGCGCATCCTGAAGGCCACCCGGTTGTCGACGAGGACACGCTGATGGCGGAGCTCCTGCGCAAACAGGAGTTCGCCAACTACCTCGTGACACAGATGTGTTTCGACGCCGACGCCATCGGCGCGTGGCTGCGCCGTATTCGTGGGCAGGGCGTCACTCTGCCAGCGTGGCTCGGACTGCCCGGCGTCGCCGATCGCGCCTCCTTGCTCAAGACCTCGATGCGCATCGGCGTTGGCGAGTCACTGCGCTACCTGAAACGCAATCCGAAAGTTGCCGCGCGGCTGATGCTCGCGAACGAGTATCGCCCCGATGACCTGCTGTTCGATCTTGCCCCGTATCTCGCGGACGACAGTTACGGGATAAAGGGTCACCACGTCTTCTGCTTCAACCAGGTCGAGAAGACCGCTATGTGGCGTCACGAATTTCTCGGGAGTGCGGAGTAGTGCCGCGGCGCGGGCGCAGGGCAAAACGCGTTGCTGACGCCGTTGCGCAGCTCGAATGGCGAGAGGTGGTTAATCCGCTATCGCCGATCGAAGTGCTCGATGCGGGGCAGGTCGAAACGATAATCGACGGCGCACTCGAGATTCTCGAAACGAACGGCATGCGCTTTCTCGAGCCTGGCAGTCGTGATCGTCTCAAAGCGGCCGGCGCGGCTGTCAACGACGAGATGATGGTGCGCTTTGATCGCGACTTCGTTCGCGAGTCGGTAGCCAAAGCGCCGTCGTCTTACACGCTGCTCGCGCGTAATCCCGAACGCACGCTGAAGATAGGCGACGATGCTGTCAACTTCACATCGATCGGCGGACCCGCGTTCGTTAGCGACCTTGATAACGGCCGCCGACCAGGCACATACGAGGAAATGTGCGACTACCTGCGACTCGTGCAGAGCCTCAACATCATCCATCAGGAAGGCGGCGGACCGTTCGAGCCGATGGACCTGCCGGCCGAGTCGCGTCACCTCGATCTCTATCTCGCCCAGTACCGTTGCACCGACAAGAACTGCCAGGCGTATGCGCTCGGTGGCTACCGCGCACGCGACGCCGTGGAAATGGCGTGCATCGCGCTTGGCACGACGCGTGATGAGCTGCTCGAGTCGCCGGCGCTGCTTGCGATCATCAATACGAACTCGCCTCTGCAGCTCGATATTCCGATGACCGAAGCGGTCAACGAACTCGCGGCGGCCGGGCAAGTGTGCTGCATCACGCCATTCACGCTTGCCGGTTCAATGAGTCCGGCGACACTCGCGGGCACGCTCGTGCAACAGACGGCGGAAATCCTCGCAGTTGTGACCTACGCGCAGCTGATAAGACCCGGAGCGCCGGTCATGTACGGCAGCTTCACGTCCAACGTCGACATGAAGAGCGGCTCGCCGGCACTCGGCACGCCCGAGTACACCAAGGCTGCGCTCGCGAGCGGGCAGATTGCGAGACAGCTTGGCCTGCCGTATCGCTCAAGTAACACGACGATGTCGAACTGCAATGATGCGCAGGCGGCATACGAAAGCCAGATGTCGCTGTGGGGTGCCGTGATGGGCGGTGCGCACTTGATTAACCACGCGGCCGGCTGGCTCGAAGGCGGGCTTACGGCATCCTTCGAGAAACTCATCATCGATGCCGAGATGCTGCAGATGCTGGCCGAGACGCTGCGGCCGATCGACCTGTCCGACGACGAACTCGCGCTCGATGCTATTCGCGACGTCGGACCCGGGGGCCATCATTTCGGTACGGCACACACGCTCGAGCGCTACGAGTCGGCGTTTTACGCGCCGGTGATATCCAGTCGCGAGAACTTCGAGCGCTGGCAGGAAGCCGGCAGCAGGGATGCAGCGCAGCGCGCTAACGCAACCTGGAAGCAATTACTCAAGGACTACGAACAACCAGCGCTCGATCCCGGTATCGACGAAGCGCTCGTCGAGTACGCCGAGCGGCGCAAACAGGAAATCCAGCAATGAGACCACAACTCAACGTCCTCTCCGACAAGCTCATCGGCGAGATCCTCGCCGAAGCCAAACGCATCATGGCCGAGACCGGCATGGAGATTCGCGGTGAGCCGCTGCGCCAGCGCCTGCTCGATCATGGTCTCAAGACCGATGACAAGGGGCGCGTCCTGTTCTCCGAGGATGTTGTTGATGCCGCAATCGCTGGTTCGCCCAGTTCGTTCACGCTGTACAACCGTGACGGCGAGCCGCACACGGAGATCGGCGGGAACAACGTGCACTTCGTGCCTGGATCGAGTGGCCTGAAGATCCAGGATCACCGCACCGGCGAAACCCGGCTGTCGAATTCGACCGACTTCATCGAGTACGCGCGCCTCTGCGACGGACTCGATCACATCGCTTACCTCGCGACCGCATTCTCGACCAATAAGGATATCGAGGCGCAAGTCTCGGATGCGTGGCGCCTGTACATGTGCATGGTGACCTCGAAGAAGCCGATCGTGTCGGGTGCCTTCAGCGAAGACGGCGTGCCGCGCATGGCCGAGATGATGCAGCTGTTCCGGGCGGATCGTGAGGAACTGATCGACAAACCGATGTCGATCTTCACGATCACGGCGACGGGCAACCTGCGCTATGGCGAGGACTCCTGCCAGAATCTGCTCGACTGCGCCGAAGCCGGCATCCCGGTCGAGATCGTGCCGGTGACGCTCATGGGACTAATTGCGCCCGTGACGCTGGTCGGTGCGCTCGTGTTCCATTGCGTCGATGTGCTGACCGGCATCACGATGGCGCAGATCGTGCGCAAAGGCGCGCCGGTCTTGTTCGGCGGCGCGCCGGCCACGTTCCATATGAAAGCCGCCAGTTCGCCGATGGCTGCCATCGAGGCGCAGCACCTGAACGTTGCATACGTGCAAATCGCGAAGTCGCTCGACCTGCCGACGCAGGCGTACATGGCGCTGTCCGACGGCAAGTTCCTCGATGCGCAGGCGGGTGGCGAGACATTCAGCAGTGCGCTGCTCGCGGCAATCGCCGGCGTCAATTCGGTGTCGGGCCCCGGCATGCTCGACTTCGTCCTGACCTTCAGCCTGCCCAAGCTCGTGTTCGACAACGAGGTGTGTGGGCAGGCGCTGCACTTCGTCCGCAAGATCGAGGTCCTCGGCGACCTGCCGACGCAGGACCTCGTCGATCAGCTCATGGCCGAAGACCACCTGATCACGTCACCGCATACACTCGAGTACTGGCCCAAAGAGCTGTACCTCACGGACCCGATCGTCGACCGGCTGAACCGCGAGACCTGGGAGGAGGGTGGCTCGATGGAGCTCTGGGATCGCGCGTGTGCGCAGGTCGAGGAGCGCCTTGCCAGCTACGCCCCGATCGAAACCGACGCCGCACTCGATGCAGCGATGCGCGAACTCGTGCAGTCGGGACTTACGGAGCAGGATGCGTTGCCCGAGCTTCCGCCGCCCCCGGACAAACCGGCGCCGTCAGCAGCCGGCGGCCGACGTGGTCGGCGCGGGAGACGTCGGCGGGGCTAAGGGGCGAGTCGCTCGATCGACCAGCCGCCGTCTTCTTCCCTCGTGTACTGGAAGCGATCGTGCAGCCGGTTGCGCCGGCCCTGCCAGAATTCGACCTGGTCCGGCACGACGCGATAACCGCCCCAGAATGACGGCAGCGGCACATCCTTGTCGCGGAATTTGTCCTTGATCTCCTGGAATTTCGCTTCGAGCAACGAGCGCGATGAAATGACGCTGCTCTGTGCCGACACCCAGGCACCGATCTGGCTGCCGCGCGGACGCGTGAGGAAGTAGGCAAGGGATTCCTTCGTCGGCAGCTTCTCGGCCGTGCCGCGAATCTTTACCTGGCGAGCCGCGTCCGCCCAGAAGAACAGCATCGACACCCACGGGTTCTCAGCGATCTGGTCGGCTTTCTTGCTCTCGAAGTTGGTGTAGAAAACGAAACCCTTCTCATCGAATGACTTGAGCAGCACGGTGCGGCTCGACGGGCGCATCTTCTGGTCGACGGTCGAGAGCACGACCGCGTTCGGGTCGAGCGGCACGGTATCGCAGGCGTAGCGAAACCACTCCTCGAACTGCAGGATCGGATCGTCATTGAGGTCGTCACGCTCCAGCGTGAAGCCGGTCGCAGAGCGCCGCAGCGCGGCGACATCCATGCCGCGTCGTTCACTGATATCTGTCATGGCGCAGATAGTACCCTGTGATGGACTGGCGTGGGAGCCAGCGACGTGCCTCCCGCCGGTTCCAATCGGAAAACGCCTGACGGTATAATGCCCGGCTGGACGAAATGGCGGATGTCAATGTCACGCCGTTAAGCGAAAGTGGCGGAATTGGTAGACGCGCTGGATTTAGGTTCCAGTGGGGTAACCCGTGGGAGTTCGAGTCTCCCCTTTCGCACCACCAAACATAACTCTAAGTAGTCGATTTTTAAGAGAAATACAGAATGAACGTCACTGTCGAATCGACGGGTGCACTGGAACGCCGCATGCGCGTCGAGCTGCCCGCCGACCGCATCGAGAATGAGGTCACGGCCCGTCTGAAATCCGTTGGTCGCACGGCCAAGATCAAGGGCTTTCGCCCGGGCAAGGTGCCAGCGCGCGTCGTGCGCCAGCACTATGGCAAGGCTGTACGCCAGGAAGTCCTCGGCGAAATTATGCAGAAGAGCTACTCCGATGCCGTTACCCAGGAGAACCTGAAGCCGGCCGGTGGCCCGACGATCGAGACGGAGCAGGAGGACGACAAGGTCTTCGCCTACGTCGCGACGTTCGAGGTGCTGCCCGATGTCGAGCTCAAGGACCTCGACAAGATCAAGGTCGAGAAGCCCGAGGTTGAGATCGGCGATGAGGACCTCGACGACATGATGCTCAGCTTGCGCAAGCAGCGCGCCGACTGGGAAGAAGTCGAACGCAAGTCGAAGGACGGTGATCGTGTCGTCGTTGATTTCGCGGGCACGATCGACGGCGAGGAATTCCAGGGCGGTTCGGGCACGGAGATCCCGGTCGTGCTGGGGCAGGGCCAGATGCTGCCGGACTTCGAGAAAGGCCTGAAAGGCATCGCGGCCGGTGACGAGAAGACCATCAAGGTCAAGTTCCCGAAGGACTACCACGCCGAGGACCTGGCCGGTAAGAAGGCCGAGTTCGCGGTCACGACGCACCGTGTCGAGGAGCAGATCCTGCCCGAGCTCAATGACGAGTTCGCCGAGGCCTTCAACGTAACCGAGGGCGGCCTCGAGCAGTTCCAGAAGGACGTGCGCGAGAACATGGAGCGCGAAGCCAAGACCAAGGTGGACGGCGACGTTCGCGAGCAGGTCATGGAAGGGTTGATCGAGAAGAACCCGATCGACATCCCGCAGGCCATGGTGAACGAGGAAATGCACACGATGCAGCACGAGGCCATGCAGCGCCTCGGTATCGAGGACCACGACCAGGCGCCGCCGATGGACAACTTCCGCGAGATGGCCGAGAAACGCGTTCGCCTCGGGCTGTTGCTGCGCCAGGTGATCAGCGACAACAGCCTCAGCGCTGACGAAGCAGCGATTCGCGCTCGCGTCGAGGAGATGTGCGCCGGTTACGAGAATGCTGACGACATGGTCAACATGTACATGAGCAATCCGCAGGTGATGCAACAGATCGAGCCGATGGTGGTCGAACAGAAAGCGGTCGAATGGCTGCTCGAGAACGGCAAGGTCAAAGCCAAGAAGATCGCGTTCAAGGACTACATGAACGCGCCGGCTTCGTGAGACAATAGCCGCATTAGTTAACCGTTGGAGATGGACAAGAATATGAGCCCGACTTCCCTGAATCTCGTACCGATGGTTGTCGAACAGACGGCTCGCGGTGAGCGTGCCTACGACATCTACTCAAGGCTGCTGAAGGATCGGCTCGTCTTCATCGTGGGACCGGTCGAGGACCACATGGCCAACCTGGTCGTGGCGCAGTTGCTGTACCTCGAGTCGGAAAACCCGAACAAGGACATCCACCTCTACATCAACTCGCCGGGCGGCGTCGTTTCGTCGGGTCTGTCGATCTACGACACGATGCAGTTCATTAACTGCGACGTTTCGACGATCTGCGTCGGCCAGGCCGCCAGCATGGGCGCGCTGCTGCTCGCCGGCGGCACCAAGGGCAAACGCTTCGCGCTGCCGCACTCGCGCGTCATGGTTCACCAGCCGAGCGCCGGCTACCAGGGCCAGGTGACGGACATCAGCATCCACGCTGAAGAAGTACTCGAGCTCAAGCGCCGCCTCAATGAGATCATGTCGAAGCACACCGGTCAGTCGATCGAAACGATCGAGGCTGATCTCGAACGCGACAACTTCATGAGCGCGTCGGCGGCCTGCGAATACGGCCTGATCGACACGGTCCTGGCCCAGCGCACCGAGATGGGCGATAAGTCAGACGACTGATTCGTTAATTATCAATGGGTTACAAGCGCCCGGTCTCGTTATGAGACCTGGTGCTTTGCACGTTGGTAACGCCCATGTAAACTACGAACCCAAGTCGTAAATGACTGATTTATTAAGTTACAAAGGCACTCTTTTATGAGCGACGACTCCCGCGGCAAGAACGAGGACGGCAAGCTTCTTTACTGTTCTTTTTGCGGCAAATCCCAGCACGAAGTTCGCAAGCTGATTGCGGGTCCTTCGGTATTCATTTGTGACGAGTGCGTCGAACTCTGTAACGACATCATCCGTGAAGAGCTCGAAGACAGCGCCGAAACCGGCCAGGACAAGCTGCCAAAACCGATGGAAATCAAGGACGTACTGGATGAGTACGTCATCGGCCAGCAACGCGCCAAGAAGGTCCTCTCGGTAGCGGTCTACAACCACTACAAGCGCCTCAACGACCGACTCGATGAGCGCAACAAGGACGACATCGAGCTCGCCAAGTCCAACATCCTCCTGATCGGCCCGACCGGCTGCGGCAAGACGCTGCTCGCCGAGACGCTCGCGCGTCTTCTGAACGTGCCGTTCACGATCGCCGACGCCACGACGCTGACCGAAGCAGGTTACGTCGGTGAAGACGTCGAGAACATCATCCAGAAGCTGCTGCAGAAGTGCGACTACGACGTCGACAAGGCGCAGACGGGCATCGTCTACATCGACGAGATCGACAAGATCTCGCGCAAGTCGGACAACCCGTCGATTACGCGTGACGTGTCGGGCGAAGGCGTGCAGCAGGCGCTGCTCAAGCTCATCGAAGGCACGATTGCGTCGGTACCGCCGCAAGGCGGCCGCAAGCACCCGCAGCAGGAATTCCTGCAGGTCGACACAGGCAACATCCTGTTTGTCTGTGGCGGTGCGTTCGCGGGCCTCGAGAAGATCATCATGGATCGCTCGACCAAGAGTGGCATCGGCTTCGTCGCCGAGGTCAAGACCGACGAGGAAGAGCAGAGCATTGGTGAGCTCCTGCACGACGTCGAGCCGGAAGACCTCATTCGCTTCGGGCTGATCCCCGAGTTCGTCGGTCGCCTGCCGGTCGTCGCGACACTCGAGGAGCTCGACGAAGACGCGCTCGTGCAAATCCTGCTCGAGCCGAAGAATGCGCTCACCAAGCAGTACCGCAAGCTGTTCGAGATGGAAGGCGTCGAGCTGGAATTCCGCGACGACGCGTTGCGCGCCGTGGCCAAGAAAGCCATGGAACGCAAGACCGGTGCTCGCGGCCTGCGCACCATTCTCGAAAATGTCCTGCTCGACACGATGTACGACTTGCCGTCGTCTAACAGCGCCAAGAAGGTGGTTGTCGACGAGGCTGTCGTCACGGGCGAGACCAAGCCTTACGTCATTTACGAGTCGGACGAGACGCCGACTGTAAACATCGAGCGGCCGACAGGCTCAGACGGCGCTTAAGTCTATTGTTTCATTCTGTGGCTTAAGTCCTGACGGCCTCCGGCCGATAGAGTCAGTAAGCCAGCGGGCTTGAAATGCGGCCAGGAGGTCGCATCTCCGCTATCAGCATTTCAAACGAGGTCCCTTAAGTGTCTGAGCAAGATCTGATCTCTTCAATGGACGAAGAAACCACGGTCGACGATTCGTCGGGCGTTCCTGTACTGCCGCTCCGCGACGTAGTCGTTTACCCACATATGGTCATTCCGCTCTTTGTCGGGCGGGAAAAGTCCATTGTCGCGCTGAATCGCGCGATGGATGCCGGCAAGCGCATCCTCCTGGTCGCCCAGAAGCAGGCAGACCTCGATGACCCGCAACCTGCTGATCTGTATGAGGTCGGCACGCTTGCGACGATCCTGCAGCTGCTGAAGCTGCCTGACGGCACGGTCAAGGTGCTGGTCGAAGGCGGCGAGCGCGCGCTCATCGATCGCTACAACGTGGCCGATCATTTCTCGGCCGAGATCACGATGCTCAACGACGAGGATCGTCACGACGAGCGCGAGATCGACGTTCTCGTGCGTTCGATCATCACGCAGTTCGAGCAGTACGTAAAACTGAACAAGAAGGTGCCGCCCGAGGTCCTGACCTCGCTGTCCGGCATCGACGAGCCGGGTCGCCTTGCTGACACGGTCGCCGCGCACATGGCGCTCAAGCTCTCCGAGAAGCAACGCATCCTCGAGATCCAGGACATCAAGAGTCGTCTCGAGCAGGTGCTCGGCATCATCGAGGGCGAGATCGACGTGCTGCAGATCGAGAAGCGCATTCGCGGTCGCGTGAAGCAGCAGATGGAGAAAAGCCAGCGCGAGTACTACCTGAATGAGCAGATGAAGGCCATTCAGAAAGAACTCGGCGAAATGGAAGACGCGCCGAACGAACTCGCCGACCTCGAGAAGAAGATCGAGGAAGCCGGCATGCCGAAGGAGGCGAAAGAGAAGGCCGTCTCGGAACTGAACAAACTGAAACTCATGTCGCCGATGTCGGCCGAGGCCACCGTGGTACGCAACTACGTGGACTGGCTCGTCAAGGCGCCGTGGAAGAAACGCTCGAAGGTCTACAAGGACCTCAAGAAGGCCGAAGACGTGCTCGAGGCGGATCACTACGGTCTCGAGAAGGTCAAGGAACGCATTCTTGAGTACCTCGCCGTGCAGCAGCGCGTGAAAAAACTCAAAGGCCCGATCCTGTGTCTCGTTGGACCACCCGGCGTTGGTAAGACCTCGCTGGGCCAGAGCATCGCACGCTCGACGAACCGCAAGTTCGTTCGCATGAGCCTCGGTGGCGTGCGCGACGAAGCCGAGATTCGCGGCCATCGCCGCACCTACATCGGTTCGATGCCGGGCAAGATCATCCAGAACCTCGCCAAGACGGGCGTGCGCAATCCGCTGTTCCTGCTCGACGAGATCGACAAGATGGCGATGGACTTCCGTGGCGATCCGTCATCGGCATTGCTCGAGGTGCTCGATCCCGAGCAGAACTCGACCTTCGCCGATCACTACCTCGAGGTCGACTTCGACCTCTCCGACACGATGTTCGTCTGCACGGCTAACAGCCTGAACATTCCGGCACCGCTGCTCGACCGCATGGAGGTCATTCGTATCCCGGGTTACACCGAGGATGAGAAGACCAATATCGCGCTGCGCTACCTGGTGCCGAAGCAGATGAAGGAGAACGGCCTCAAGGAGCACGAGCTCAAAATCACCGAGAGTGCGGTGCGCGATATCATCCAGCACTACACGCGCGAATCGGGCGTTCGTAACCTCGAGCGCGAGATCTCGAAGATCTGCCGCAAGGTCGTCAAGATGCTGCTGCTGAAGCCGCGCGACAGCAAGGTACTCGTCACGCCGAAGAGCATGGAGAAGTACCTCGGCGTGCGTCGTTTCCGCTTCGGCAAGGCCGACGAGAAGGACCAGGTAGGGCAGGTAACCGGCCTCGCCTGGACCGAGGTCGGCGGCGAGCTTCTGACCATCGAAGCAGCGACCGTTGGCGGCAAGGGCAAGCTCATTCATACGGGCCAGCTTGGCGACGTCATGCAGGAATCTATCCAGGCTGCGATGACGGTTGTCCGCAGTCGCGCCAAGGTTCTGGGCATCGACGAGGACTTCCATCAGAAGCTCGATGTGCACATTCACGTGCCCGAAGGTGCGACGCCGAAGGACGGTCCATCTGCGGGAGTTGGCATGTGTACAGCCCTGGTGTCGGCATTAACCGACATCCCCGTGAAGAGCGAAGTGGCCATGACCGGCGAGATCACGCTGCGTGGCGAAGTGCTGCCAATCGGGGGTCTCAAAGAGAAGCTCCTGGCGGCCCATCGCGGCGGTATTTCGAAGGTGCTGATCCCCGTGGATAACGAGAAGGACCTTGCGGAAATTCCGAAGAACATCAAGGACAAGCTGACGATTGTTCCAGTGAAATGGATAGACCAGGTCATGGAACATGCCCTCGCTCATCAGCCGGTTCCCGAGGGCCCGAAAAAGGATGCTGAAGCGGAGGCGAAAAAGCCTGCTGACGAGGCAAAATCCGAGGACGTCGTCCGCCCCCACTAAAACGCTGAAACCCGCGTGGTTAAAGGATTGTTGACCGTGTTTATGCCAGTAGGTATAAACATCGCAGCCTTGCGCGAGTGAGTATTACATCGCACGGAGACGCGCCTGGCGATTCAGCGGATTGCAACCAGGGGGAGCTCGCTGGATTGATCTCAATGACCAATATCAATCTAAGGGTGAAAGTATGAACAAGGGTGAACTGATTGACTCGGTAGCAGGTAGCGCAGGTTTGTCGCGTGCTGACGCAACGAAAGCGGTTGATGCCGTTCTTGACAGCATCACGGGTACGCTCTCCAACGGCGGCTCGGTGTCGCTGGTAGGCTTCGGAACGTTCTCGGTAAAGGCTCGTGCAGCCCGTGCCGGACGCAATCCCCGCACCGGTGAAACCATCCAGATTCCGGCCAGCAATGTTCCGGGTTTCAAGGCTGGTAAAGGCCTGAAGGATGCCGTAAACTAGCGCCCGCTTCGGAGCCGGGACGGGCTCCGATTGCGTTTGTGGGAGCGGCGGCAGCCGCGAAATCAGGGCCATGGCGGCCCTGCCCGCAGCGGGGTGCTTAGCTCAGCTGGTAGAGCATCGCCCTTACAAGGCGAGGGTCGGCGGTTCGATCCCGTCAGCACCCACCAGATTCGGAGCGGTAGTTCAGTTGGTTAGAATACCGGCCTGTCACGCCGGGGGTCGCGGGTT
>JASJCM010000031.1 GCA_030065985.1 Woeseiaceae bacterium
AGGCCGATAGTAACTGAATAAAAAAAAAGCGGCTTCTTGCGAAACCGCTTTTTCCAAACCTACGTAAGCACGTGGTCCTGGCCCCCTGATTCCCCCGCCAAGTCGTACCCTGAAGGTGTCGTTTTTCGGCAATGCAGTCAATCTGTTGTGGAAAGACTACGTCTGCTGGGTGTTAAAGTCGCAGAAATATCGCCTAATGTCAAACCTTTAGGAGAACCGTTGGTTATTAGACAACAGGCTTGTTGTTTTTGTGGCACATACGCAACAAAGCCGTCGCCTCGGGATTTCGTGCAAAATCAACGTCTAAGGTGGTCAGGGATGATTTTCGTCCTCTACGACGTTCGTCAGCAACCCGATATGGGAAATTTCGACTTCAACGCGATCACCTGCGGCCAGCCAGACGGGCGGTTTTCGCGCCGCACCGACGCCGCCCGGCGTGCCCGTTGCGATGACATCGCCTGCCCTCAAGGTCGTAAAGGCCGAACAGTATTCGATCAACGCCGGGATATCGAACACGAGGTCCGCAACCTGGCCCTGCTGCATGACCTGACCGTTGACGCGCGTTGTCAACTGGAGAACTGTCGGGTCAGGGATCTCGCTCACGGGAATCATCGGGCCAATCGCGCCGCTTCGATCGAAGTTCTTGCCGGGCGTAAACTGCATTGTGTGCCGCTGCCAGTCACGCACTGAGCCGTCCATGAAACAGCAGTACCCGGCCACGTAATCGAGCGCCTCCTCGCGATCTATCCTGTGGGCCTCGCGGCCGATGACCACCGCCAGCTCGCCTTCAAAATCGAACTGCTCGGAAACCGCGGGCCGGATAATCGGCTCCCCGTCACGGACCAGGCTCTCGGGGAAACGCACGAACACGACCGGGTAATCGGGGGCTTCTCGCCCCATTTCTTCGATATGTGGTCGGTAATTGACCCCGACACACAGGATCTTGCCAATGCTGTCTGACGTCATAGGAGGCTGATGGTATCGTGTGCCGCACGACAACACGAATGAGAGGGACCCTCCGTAATGAGACGATTGCTCGCGTGCGTGACGCTGCTCCTGGCAATGCCGGCGCTGGCCGATACCGCATTGTTCAATGTCAAAGGCTACACCTCGACAAACGACGGTATACAGGAATTCTCGGTGCTCGTGTTTGATGCAAACGGAAGGGTCGTGGCAACGGGTAATGAAGAATTGCTCGAAGGCCGCGCACATGTCTCGCGGATTGACGGCCAGGGCCGCACGGTCCTGCCCGGACTGACCGATGCGCATGCACATGTCACTGGACTCGGGTTTCTCAAGACAAGCCTCGATCTCCTCGGTGCGTCGAGCGTGGACGACGCCGCCCAACGGATCGCGCAGTATGCAAAAGACAATCCTCGTGCGCGCTGGATCACAGGCCGCGGCTGGAACCAGGTTCTGTGGCCGGTGCCGGAGTTCCCCACAGCGGCAGACATCGACAAGGTGGTCGCCGATCGGCCCGTTTTCCTGAGACGGATCGATGGACATGCAGCCTGGGCCAACAGCGCAGCGATGCAACTAGCCGGCATCGACAGGGACACACCCGACCCGGTCGGCGGCAAAATCATTCGCGATAACAATGGCCGCGCTACGGGTGTATTCATCGACAAGGCGATGGCACTGATTCAGGCGCAAATCCCGCGCCCCGGCAAGGACGACGTGCGTGCCGCGATCAGAGCCGCTGGCGAGACCTTGCTCTCGGAAGGCATCACCAGCGTTCACGACGCGGGCATCAATATCACGGAAGCCGAAGTCTATTTGTCGATGGCCGACGACGGTGAGCTGAACATGCGCATATACGCGATGATCCGTGGCGCGGGTGAAGGTCTCGATACAATCGGCAAACCGATCGTCGGCTATGGCAACGACCGCCTCGACATCGCATCGGTCAAGCTCGTCTCCGATGGCGCTCTTGGCAGCCGCGGTGCCGCGATGATCGAACCCTACTCCGATGATCCGGAGAATCGAGGACTGCCGTTCTGGACTCAGGACGAGCTCGACGCGATGGTCGTAAAAGCCAACGGCATGGGGTTCCAGGTTGGCATTCATGCGATCGGCGACCTCGGCAATCGCATGTCACTTGATGCCTTCGAGCGTGCACAGGACGGCAAACCGTCGCCGCTGCGCAATCGGATCGAGCATTCCCAGATCGTGGCACTGGAAGACATCCCGCGCTTCGCTGAGCTCGGCGTCATCGCCGCGATGCAGGCAACGCACGCGACGAGCGACAAAAATATGGCCGAAGATCGCGTTGGTCCTGATCGAATCAAGGGAGGCTATGCGTGGCGACGCCTTCTCGACTCCGGCGCGATCATCGCGAATGGCTCAGATTTCCCGGTTGAACTTTCCAATCCATTTCACGGCCTCTTCGCGGCGGTGACGCGCCAAAGCCGCGACGGTGAGCCCGAGGGTGGCTGGTATGCCGACCAGGTGCTGACGCGATCCGAAGCGTTGCATTCATTTACGCTGGCCGCAGCCTATGCGGCCCACCAGGAAGAGCGACTTGGCAGTCTCGAGCCTGGCAAATGGGCCGATTTCATCATCGTTGATCGCGACTATTTCGAGATACCGGCTGACCAGATCGACGATATCGTCGTTCTTGAAACCTGGGTGGCCGGCCAGAAAGTCTTCGCTCAAGAGGCACCGCAATGATTGTCGAACAGGTCTGGACCGGAAATTCGTACCGCAACTTCAACTATCTTGTCGCATGCCCCGAAACCGGCGAAGCACTCGCCATCGATCCGCTGGACTTCGCGAAGTGCCTGAGTGTGGCAGACGCGCGCGGTTGGACGATCACGCAGATCCTGAACACGCACGAGCATGCTGATCACATCGGCGGCAACAAAGGCGTGGTCAAAGCAACCGGCGCAAAGATCATCGCGCACCGCGATGCGGGCAAACGTATTCCGAACATGGATCGCGGCGTCGGCGCGGGCGACATCATCAAAGTGGGCAGGACGGTCGAGCTCGAGTGCCTCGACACGCCCGGGCACACGATGTGCCATGTCTGCCTGCTGTCACATACCGACCAACCGGCGCTGTTCAGTGGCGACACGCTGTTCAACGCCGGCGCGGGTAATTGTCACAATGGCGGTCATCCCGAAGAACTCTACGAGACGTTCAGCCAGCAGCTCGAGCAACTCGGCGAGGACACACTGCTGTATCCGGGCCATGACTACCTGATCAACAACCTGGCCTTTACGCTGGATCGCGAACCGGACAATGCCGCAGCTCAGACGATGCTCGGACAGTACCGCAACCAGGATCCAGCGGACGCGCTGATCACGACGCTGGCGCAGGAACGCGAGATAAACACGTTCTTCCGTCTCGAGAGCCCTTCGGTCATCGCCAAACTCGCCGAGGAGTTTCCTGAGATCGGCGATAACCCGGACCCGAAAGCAGTTTTTCTCAAGCTGCGCGAGCTGCGCAACAGCTGGTAAGCCTCAGAGAAGGACTCTCGAGCCCGCTTTTTCCAGCTCGTCGCTGTTCGCATCAGGACGCGCAGCCAGCCAGAGCCAGTAAAGGGCCCTGTAGAGCAACTGCTGCCCGGCAAGCCTGTCGCGCCACGCCTCGGCGTTGCCCTCGAAATACGCATCCAGCAGGCGCTCCGCTACTTCATCACTCAGCTGGTGATGTTCGATTACTGTTGCCAGGTCGAACAACGGGTCGTTGTCGCAGGCGTATTCCCAATCGAGGAACACGATGTCAGGCGTCGCAATCATGTTCGCGGCAACGAGGTCGTTGTGGCAACAACACAGATCCTTCGACTGCGGTAACGATTCAACCACCTGTAGGCAGCGATTCAGCAGCGTTTCATGCCGTTTCTCGATTCGCTCCGCGTAGCGGCGCGCAGCAACGGCCGCGTTAAAAACCCGCCCGGACAGCGGTAATGCGTGCAATCGCCGCAAAGCAATCGCGACCCGCTCGATGTTGTCGTCCTGCTCGAGAGCCACCGACTCCCATACCGTTCCTTCGACATACGCCGTCATCAGCGTGACATCGTCGGCATACAGCACATCGCCGGCGAGACCGGTCGCTGCGGCAAGGGCCTGCACGGCCGCTTCCTCGACACGCGAGCCGTGCGGAGCGTCGCGAACCTCTTCGTCGATCTTGAGTACGGCTCGACTACCGTCTTTTTCGACGAGCCAAGTGCGATTCGTCAGACCGCGTTCCAACTCCTCCAGCGTCCCTCCCTGCCACCCCGGGACCTGCTTTAGCACACTTTCTGCCAAGTGCCGCGTCATGCCGCTTGCTCACGCATTGATCGAGTCCAGCTTATGATGCCGAATGGAATCATTATGACGTACAGCACGAATAGTCCGGCGGTCAGTTCGAGATCCCGCGCCCAGTAGATGAATACCGACGCGACATCGATAACGAGCCAGTACCACCAGTTCTCGAGAACCTTGCGCGCAACCAGGAATGTCGCCCAGATCGCCGACCAGGTTGTCATCGAGTCGATGTATGGAAACGCCGCATCGGTCCGCGTGTCCAGCAAGTAGCCACTGATCCCGCTCAAAACGAGAACTGAGAGAATGGCCGTCGCGTGGACGGCGATCGGCCATTGCACAATCGGGCGTTTGTGCCCGTCTGTGCGTCCCGACCACCAAACCCACCAGCCATAGATCGCCATCGCGAAATAGAATGCGTTGAGCGCGGACTCCATGTAAAGGCGCGCATCGAGAAACAGCCACACATAGATGGCCGTGCTGATGCCGGCGCAAAACCAGCACCAGATGTTCTCGCGAATGGCCAGCAGCAGGTAGCCGATGGCCATTACGACGGCGAGAACCTCGAATGGCGTCATTGCTGCCCGGGGTTATTGAACATCTTCATGACGAACACGCCCTTGGGGATACGATCAAACGTCGTACCGATCTCCTGCTTGAGCGCGTCCATCACGATATCGAAATCGCCAACGACCTGCGTACTCATCGCATTCGTCCAGATCTCGAGACCCTCGTGAGAATTGAGCCTGTCGATCACGTCCCTGATCGGTGGAATGAAATCCGCGTCGAGCGGGTAGAGACTGATATCGACGGCAACCTTCATCAGTAGAATCTCCTCTCAATCGTGACACCGAGCTGGCGCGGGTCGCCAAGCCGGGTGTAAAGCGTAGTCGGAAAATCGGGCGGTTCATTGCCGAAAAAGAACCCGCGCACCGCGTAGTCCTTGTCGGCCAGGTTGCGCCCCCATATGTGCACAACCCAGTTGTCGCCCTCATAACCGGCGCGCGCGTGCAACAGTTCGTATGATTGCGATGACTGGTTGTGGCTGACATCGAAATAGAACTCGTCACGCGCCGTTGCGTCGAGACGTGCGAAAAAGCCCTGTTCGTTGCGCCAGATTGCGCCCGATGCCAGCGTATAGCGCGGGGCGTGCGCCTGGTCGCGATTCTCGAGCCCCGGGAACTCTGTGATCGACCCGCCGAAACCGCCGAACAGCAGACCAATGTTCGCGTACAGCTCGAACCCATTGGCAACCGACCAGCGAATGTCTGTCTCGACGCCATAGTTGCGAGCCCCGTCCACATTCACTGTCGCAAACCCGAATGACGCCGGGTCGTTTGGCACTAACTGGAATGACGCTCGCACCTGCTGTTCCTCGCGCCATAAGTGGAATATCGCCGCATTGATCGTCAGCGCACCGTCGAGCATGCCGGACTTGAGGCCTGCTTCAACGTTCCACATGGCCTCGTCATCAAAAAAGCGCCAGTTATCCGGGACGATGCCGAGATTGAAACCGCCGGCCTTGTAGCCGCGTGACACTGCAGCATAACCCGTCACGTTGTCTGAGAAGTCATGGCTTAAGCTGAGCTCCCCGCCCCAGAACGAGTCTGACGGATCTGCCGCAAAGCCATCTGTGTCGGTGTAGTCTGTCGTGCGGCGCTCGACCCGCAGGCCGGCAGTCAGGCGCGTGACGTCGCCGATGTCGCGGTCATACTGACCGAACAGCGCAACGTTTGTGGACTCGAACTCACTGTCGAACGGATAGTCCAGACTGTCTGCGAAGTTGAATCCGGGATCGAAGTACTCACCCTGATTCAGCGTGGCGAGATCCTCGCGCAGGTTCAGCGCGTAGATGCCGAAGAGCCAGCTTTCGGTCGCGAAGCGGAACTCCTGGCTGATCGTGTCGCGCTCCCGATCGCTGATTGAAATGTAATCGTAGAGCACTGGCGCCCAGCTATCGTCGTTGCCCCAGTCTGCGTCGAAGCTGAAGTCGATCTTCGAGCTGGCGAACGACGTAATCGAGGTCAACGAACCTGGTCCAATGGCATCCCACTCGAAACGGAGCGAAGCGCCCAAGCTCTCCTGCGCGTCCCGACCCGGCTTGTCCGACAACATCGTGTAGGAGTTGTCGAGCGCAAACGCATCGTAGCCGTTGTCGACGTTCGCGTAGACCAGCGACAGGCGGCCGGTCCAGGCGGCGTTCGGCTCGAAGGCTACGCCGAGGCGCACAGTTGTTTCGTCTCGGCCATTGGTGTCATCACGCCCGAGGTACAGATTGTCGCGAAAGCCATTACTTTCGTGATTGTGAGCGCTTAGACGGAACAGAATCTGCTCGTCTTCATCGAGACTGCCGCCGAACGCGAGACCAATCGAACGCGCATCGTCGTCACCCATCATCAACTGCAGTCGACCATCGCGCTCCGCGGAAGGGGCCTTACTACGCATATAAACGAGTCCGCCAAGTGCGTTGGCGCCGTAGCGGCTGCCCTGCGAACCGCGCAGCACCTCGACAGACTCGATGTCGAACAGCGTTGCGACAGTGCCGATGCCGCTGTAATCAATGTCATCGATCAGGAACCCTACCGACGGGTTCGGGGCGCCCTGGTACTGCTCGAGCTCACCCACACCGCGGATCTGGAAATAGCGTGCGCGGTGCCCGTCGCCGGACCAGTTCAGGTTTGGCACGACATTGACGAGTTCCTCGAAATGCTGTGTCGAGGCCTGCTCGATGAACGCAGCGTCGATGATGCTGACACTGCCGGGAATCTCGCTGGCGGGACGGCCCCGGAAATCGGCCATGACGACAATCTCGTCGACGACTTCCTCGGCGACAGCTGTGGCTGCGAAGAAAACTAGGAGAGGCGCAATCACGCGTTGCGCAAGAGACGGATTTTTCATGATTCCCTTCCTACGCCGGCATTAACCGGATCAGGTTCTAAGGGTTCCCGTTACGGATCTCAGGCCTTGCGGCCACCCCTGTGGTGCTCGGAATTCTACACGTTTTTCAGGCGCGCGATCAGGCTGGACGTGTCCCAGCGATGTCCGCCCATGTCCTGTACCTCGGCGTAATAGCGGTCTACGAGCTCCGTCAGCTCGAGCATCGCCCCGTTTTCGCGCGCCTCGTCGAGAGTCAGCCCAAGGTCCTTGCGCATCCAGTCGACGGCAAAACCAAAATCGAATTCACCGGCGACCATCGTCTCCCAGCGATTCTCCATCTGCCATGACTGGGCAGCGCCCTTGGATATCGACTCAATTACGACCGCCGGGTCGAGCCCGGCGCATTCCGCGAAGTGCAGACCTTCAGACAGTCCCTGAACGATGCCTGCGATGCAGATCTGGTTGACCATTTTCGCGAGCTGGCCGGACCCGACCGGGCCGATCAGCGTGATAGCTCGGGCGTAGCAATCGATGACCGGGCACGCCCGCTCGAATACCTCTTGGTCACCGCCGACCATTACTGTCAGCTGGCCATTTTCGGCACCCGCCTGCCCACCAGAAACAGGAGCATCGAGGAAACCCGCGCCCTGCTCGCCTGCCCGAGAATGAATCTCGCGCGCAATCGTGGCCGAGGCCGTCGTGTGATCAACAATGATGCCGCCCTCGCGCATCCCGGCGAGTATGCCGTTCTCGCCGAACACAACCTCCCGAACGTCGTCGTCATTGCCAACGCACAGGAAGGCAATGTCAGCGCCGTCGGCCGCTGCTCTTGGCGTTGCGGCGCTTTGGCCGCCGAAATCGCTAACCCAGGCATCGGCCTTGGCCGTAGTCCTGTTGTAAACGACGGTGTCGTGACCGGCTTTCGCGAGGTACCCGGCCATCGGATAGCCCATGACACCAAGACCGATAAAGGCAACTCGCATCGTGACTACGCCGCGTCTTTCTTCGGGGCTTTGGTCTTCTTCCGGGGATCGAGGCCGAGCGAGCGGGCAACGATCTCCCGCATGATCTCGGAGGTTCCCGCATAGATTCTCGATACGCGAGCATCCGCGTACATGCGACATACGGCGTACTCTTCCATGTAGCCATTGCCGCCGTGCAATTGCACGCATTCATCTGTCACTCGGGCTTCGACTTCGCTCGTAAACAACTTGGCCTTTGCGGCGTCTTCGGCAGTGAGCTCGCCGTCGTTGTGCATCAGCACGCACTTGTCGACGAACGCATTCGCAACGTCGAGTTCCGTGCGCATCGACGCCATCTTGAAACGCGTATTCTGGAAGTCGGCGATGGCCTGACCAAAGGCGCGACGCTCCGTGATGTACTCCATCGTAACGGCATACGCGGCTTCTGCATTGGCCGTGAAACCGACGGCCGCAAGCAGACGCTCTTCGGCAAGACTGTGCATCAGGTGATAGAAGCCACGCCCCTCCTGACCAAGCAGGTTTTCCTTGGGCACCTTGACGTTATTGAAGAAGAGCTCGGCTGTATCCTGGCTCTTGAGCCCGAGCTTCTTGAGATTGTCGCCACGCTCGAAACCTTCCATGCCGCGCTCAACCACAAGCAGGCTGAGGCCGTGCGGGTTGTCCTTGTCCGTGCGCGCGGCAACGATAACGAGATCCGCAAGAATGCCGTTCGATATGAACGTCTTCGAGCCGTTAAGCAGGTAGTGATCGCCCTTGTCTTCGGCGCGCGTGCGAATACCCGAGACGTCACTCCCCGCACCCGGCTCTGTCATTGCGACGGCGAGCACGCTCTCACCCGACACGCAGTTCGGCAGCCATCGATCTTTTTGCTCATCGGTACCGAACATCTCGAGGTACGGCCCGACCAGACGGCTGTGCAGCCACAAAAAGAAACCGCTGTCGCCATAGCGTGCGTTCTCCTCCATGAGGATCTGTTCGTAGCGAAAGTCCGACACGCCTGCACCGCCGTACTTTTCGTCGGCCCACATGCAGAGCAGGCCCTGCTCGCCGGCTTTCAGGTATGCCTCGCGATCAACGACGCCCTGTTCGCGCCACCGCTCACCATGTGGCTGGATTTCGTTCTTGAAGAAGCTCCGCACCGAATCACGGAACATCTCATGCTCTTCGTCAAAAATAGTTCTGTCCATTTACTTACCTGCCCTTGAACTCGGGTGCGCGTTTCTCAAGAAACGCGTTGATTCCTTCCTGGTTGTCCTCACTGCCGAGCAACGCACCCTGTAATCTTGATTCAAGATCATACGAGGACGCCCAATCGTGATCGGCGGCAAATCGCATGGCTTTCTTTGTGGCCGCAATTGACAACGGCGCACGTTTCGCAAGCGACTGCGCCCATTCGAGTGCCGCTTCCTGCAGCGATTCCGCGGCTACTGTCTTGTTCACAAGACCAAGCTCGACACAACGTTTTGCCGGAATACGTTCTGCTTCCACGCTCAGTTGGAAGGCACGTCGATAGCCGAGCTGCCGAACGAGCATCCAGTTCAGGCCGCCGTCGTTCACCAGTGAAATCGTGGTGAACGGTGACAGCAGGAACGCGTTCTCGGCCATGAGAACCAGGTCGCACTGCAGAACCATCGAAAAACCGATGCCAGCGGCTGATCCTGGTACCGCCGCTATTACCGGTTTCGGAATATTCGCAATAGCCTCCTGGATCGGCCGATATTCTGTCTGAAGAATGGTCTCGACGTCGCGATCGATGCCTGCTTTGAGGTCCGCACCTGCCGAGAAGCAACGACCTTCGCCGGTGAAAATGACCACACGCACTGTATCGTCGTCGCGCGCACGAGCAAACTCCTCGACCACGGCCGCCCTCAGGGCCGTATCGAAGGAATTCATGCTCTCCGGCCGGCTCAGCGTAATGACGGCTACGGCACCGTGCTGCTCGTACCTGACAATCTCGCTCACAAGGAATCTCCTTTACATGTTGCGGCGGTATTCACCGCCGACGGCGTAAAGTGCGCCGGATATCCGACCCAGGGAATTGGACTTCACGGTCTCCATGAGTTCCGCGAATACGTTGCCGCGCTCGCGCGCGACTTGTTGCAGTTGCGCGAGCGCAGGCTCGCCTGCGTCAGCATGAGTTTCCCGGAAGGCGCGAACGTTACTGATCTGATCGCCCTTTTCGGCCTCGCTGGAGCGGATGAGCTCGAGGTCATGAACCTCGTCCTCTTGCCCTTCCTTTGGCAGAAACGTGTTGACGCCAATAAGGGGCAGCGAGCCGTCGTGCTTCTTGCTCTCGTAATACAGGCTCTCTTCCTGAATCTTGCCGCGCTGGTACATTGTGTCCATCGCACCAAGTACTCCGCCACGCTCGGAAATGCGCTCGAACTCCTGGTAGACCGCCTCTTCGACGAGATCCGTGAGCTCGTCGATGATGAACGAACCCTGCCAGGGGTTTTCGCAGAAGTTCAGGCCGAGTTCCTGGGAGATGATCATCTGGATGGCCACTGCTCGACGTACGGACTGCTCGGTAGGCGTCGTGATCGCTTCGTCAAACGCGTTCGTATGCAGGCTGTTGCAGTTGTCGAACAGCGCGTATAACGCCTGTAGCGTCGTGCGTATGTCGTTAAAGCTGATTTCCTGGGCGTGCAGGCTGCGACCCGAGGTCTGCACGTGGTACTTGAGCATCTGCGATCGTGCGCTTGCGCCGTACCGCTCGCGCATGGCGCGCGCCCAGATGCGACGCGCAACGCGCCCGATCACCGTGTACTCGGGGTCCATACCGTTCGAAAAGAAAAAGCTCAGGTTCGGCGCGAAATCATCGATATTCATACCCCGCGCGAGGTAGTACTCGACGATCGTGAAACCGTTCGACAGCGTGAACGCGAGCTGGCTGATCGGGTTCGCGCCCGCCTCAGCAATGTGGTAACCGCTGATCGAGATGCTGTAGTAGTTGCGAACGTTATTCTCGATGAAGAACTCCTGCACATCGCCCATCATCTTCATCGCGAACTCGGTGGAGAAAATGCACGTGTTCTGTGCCTGGTCTTCCTTGAGAATGTCGGCCTGCACCGTGCCGCGCACAGTGGCAAGCGTCTCTCTCTTGATTCGCGCATACGTCTCGGCATCGACGACGAGCTCGCCGGATACGCCAAGCAACCCAAGCCCAAGACCATCGTTACCCTCGGGAAGATCACCTTCGTAATGTGGCCTCGCGCGATTCTCAAAATACGCATCGATCTTGTGCTGTGCCGTGTCCCAACCGCCGGTCTCGCGCAGGTGCTTCTCGACCTGCTGGTCAATGGCCGTGTTCATGAAGAACGCGAGAATCATCGGCGCCGGCCCGTTGATCGTCATCGACACCGACGTCGTCGGCGCGCACAGGTCGAAACCGGAGTAGAGCTTCTTCATGTCATCGACGGTAGCAATCGATACACCGGAGTTGCCAACCTTGCCGTAGATATCGGGCCGTTCGTGCGGGTCTTCCCCGTACAGCGTCACGGAATCGAAAGCCGTCGACAATCTCGCCGCTGGCTGGCCCAGCGACAGGTAGTGGAAGCGGCGGTTGGTGCGTTCCGGCGTGCCCTCGCCTGCGAACATGCGAGTCGGGTCTTCGCCGAGGCGACGGTAGGGGTACACACCGCCTGTGTACGGATACGCGCCAGGCAGGTTTTCCTTCTTCAGGAAACGCAGTAGCGCGCCCCAGTCTGCAAAGTCGGGGGCGGCGATCTTCGGGATCTTCTGGTGACTCAACGACTCGCGGTAGTTGTTGCCCGTGATCTCTCGACCACGCACCGTATAACTGTAGCGCTCCGAGCGTAAGCCCTCGCGGCGCGCCGGCCACTCTCGCAACAGCGCCAGCGACTCAGGCGTAAGATCGCCAATGGCCTCCTGGTAGCGCTGCCTCAGCACGGCGAGGCTGCGATCTTCGGCATCGGTCAGCGCCTCGGACTGATAGGAATCGAGCGCTGCCGGCAACTCGGGATCTTCGAGAAGGCGGAGCGACTCGTGAATATGCTGCGCGCGGCTCGCGATGTCGGCCTGTGTCTCGACGCGCGCATTGATGTTGCGTCCCTGTTCGGCAATCTCGGCGAGATAGCGGATGCGTGCACCCGGAATCATGGCTGTCGAGCGCGGCTCGCGAATCGAGGTATCGATGTCAGGCGTCCAGTCGTCACTGTCGAGGCCGGTTTTCTCGGCGACTCGCCGGCACAACTCTGCGAACATCCAGCTGACACCCGGGTCGTTGAACTGGCTGGCAATCGTCGGGTAAACCGGAACTTCGTCATCCGGCATATCGAACTTGAGGTGATTGCGCTTCCACTGCTTGCGCACGTCGCGCAGCGCGTCCTCGGCACCACGCTTGTCGTATTTGTTCAGCACGACGAGGTTGGCAAAATCGAGCATGTCGATCTTCTCGAGCTGGCTCGCCGCACCGTATTCACTGGTCATGACATACACGGAGTAGTCGACCATGTCGACGATCTCACTGTCGCTCTGTCCGATTCCGGCCGTCTCCACGATGACGAGATCGAAACCCTGCGCCTTGAGAAACGCGATGTGGTCGCCCAGCATCTCGCTCGTCGCGAGATGCTGTCGTCGCGTCGCGATGGACCGCATATATATACGATCGGAGCGCAGTGAGTTCATGCGAATGCGATCGCCAAGCAGTGCGCCGCCGGTACGACGCCGGGTCGGGTCGACCGCAAGTACGGCAATTCGCTTGTCGGGGAAACTGGCGAGGAAGCGATTGAGGATTTCGTCCGTGACGCTGCTCTTGCCTGCGCCGCCCGTACCCGTGATGCCGATGACAGGAACACGCCCTGCCTTGACCTGCCATTCCTTGCGCAGAGCGGCCAGCTCGGCATCGTCCAACACGCCTTCCTCGATCGCGGAAATCATCGCAGCGATATCGACGGCCGTCTCCGAGCTAGCCGGAACCGTGGTCGCCTTGCGGCCTGCCTGTGTCCGATCAATGAGATCGTTGATCATTGCCTCAAGGCCGAGCTCCATGCCGTCATGCGGGTGGTAGATGCGCTCAACGCCGTAGTCCATCAGCTCACGAATTTCTTCTGGCGTAATCGTTCCACCACCGCCTCCGAACACTTTGATATGGCCGGCGCCGAGTTCGCGCAGACGATCGACCATGTAACGAAAGAACTCGTTGTGGCCACCCTGGTAGGAACTGATGGCAATGCCATCGGCATCTTCCTGGATCGCGGCGCGCACAATGTCATCGACACTGCGATTGTGACCGAGGTGCACGACCTCAACCCCCTGCGCCTGGATCAGACGGCGCATGATGTTAATGGCGGCATCGTGTCCGTCGAACAACGACGCGGCTGTTACGAAACGCAATGGGATGGCGTCGCCGCGGCCTTCAGCGCGCGGCAAATCGTTGGCTGCCGTACTCATACGAAAACCCTGAGAAAAATTTTAATCTGGATTAAAATAATGCAGAATGGGTCGGGACTCAAGGAAAACCCCGCAAACCATGGCCAGAAAAGCGTCTGAAACCCGCTGGGAGCTGCAAAAAGACCGCATGTTGCGCGCGGCAGCCCGCTGTTTTAACGAAAAGGGGTACAGCGGCAGCTCCCTCAAGGACGTCGCCAACGTCCTCGGGCTTACCGACGCGGCCCTCTACTACTACGTCCGCAACAAGGAAGAGCTCGTGTACCTTTGCTACCTGCGGGCGGGCGATGTCGGCCGGGAAACGCTCGATCGAGCAATCGCGGAGGGAAAAAACGGGCTCGATACCGTCCGGCGATACCTCCGTTATCACCTTGAAGTCATGACGGGCGAACGCGGACCCATCGCGATCATGTCGGAGATTCCGTCACTCAAACCCGAGCACCGCGATGAGATTCTCGAGATCTCCCGTGATCACAGCGCGCGCTTCGAGGCAGTGCTCGAGCGCGGCATCGAGGACGGCAGCATCGCGCCGTGCGACGTGCGCATGACGGGCAACGCCATCATGGGATCATTGAACTGGGTGCCGAAATGGTTTCATGGCGACACCACTGTGGGCGAGAAGATCGTAGCGGAGTTTCCGGGAATCCTGAGCGCCGGGCTCGAGCACTGAGCCTGCGCGTCAGCGCGTATCAACAAAGACGTCGTCGTCGTCGACGACGGTTAGAAAGTCGTTGATGCGCTGCCAGAGCGCGTCGATTTCGTCCTTCGACAGGTCCGCATCCAGCGCGTCAATGTCGAGTCGCCCCGTCACAAAATCGAGGCGCGCCTGCACAGTCTTGCGAATGCGCGACTCATATCGAGCCGCCGACATTGAAACGCCGGTCTGTGGGTCAATGATCGTGACTGGGCTACTCGACGTACCAAGGCGCGAGCCAGTTGTGCCGCCATCGAGACGCTTCAGGTCGCTGAGCAGGAGGTTCATTGTCAGAACGACATCGCTGAATTCCTTGCGCAGGCCAACATACAGCTCATCCGAACGGGCACGTTGCTCGACGTTCATCGTGCGGAGTAGCTGATCACGGACCGCAATGAACTCCGGCACCTTGCGCTCCGCGGCGAGGCGATACCATGCTGATGCAAGCACCGGGTCGGCCTTTGCGCCCTGCCCCATCAGATACATGTAGCCGGTCATGTACTGCGCATACTTGTCACCGGTCTTGGCGAGTTCTTTTTCGTAGATGAACAGCGCGCGCTTGAAGTCGCCGCGCTCATAGAGCTTGTCGGCCTTGGACTGAAACCGCAGCGTCTTGGGGTCTATCGGACCAGTCGGGTAATCCGCCCATTGCGCAAGCGCTCCGCCGGCAAATGCGAATAACATGATCAGGGCAATGGCGATTCGAGCGATCAATTCAATCCTTCATCAATCGTTCCAGGACATCTGGTTTGAGGGACCGACGGGTGCAAAGTTCCTCCAATAATTGCGATCTAGTCCGCAAATTCGGGCTTGCGACGCTGCATGTTGGCGAGCACCGCCTCACGTTGGTTCGGCGAACCCAGCAAAGGCATCTGGATCCGGGCCTCGAGCGCCAGCGCGTCTTTCTCCGCAACGTTCCAAGCTTCGTTCACGAGCCGTTTGACCCCCCGAATGGCTTCCGGCGAGCGTTCCGCGCAGGCCGCGGCGACGTCCCGCGCCGCCGCAAGAGGATCGTCTTCGATACCCGTCACAATACCGAGGCCGAGCGCTTCGTCTGCGTCGAAAACGCGAGCGGTCCACGCCAGTTCCTTGATGCGATCGGGCGGCACTATGTCGCGCAGCGTGGTGCTGATCGCCATGTCGGGAATGATGCCCCATTTGGACTCCATGATGGAGAACCGGGTGTCGGGCGCGGCGAAACGCAGATCCGCACCTGCCGCCACCTGGAATCCGCCACCGAACGTGAAGCCGCGCAGCGCACAGATCACAGGGACCGATAATTCGCGCCACGCATACCCGGCTCGTTGCGCCAGGTTCGCGATCGAACCCTCGACCGGTGCAAGCAACGTCTTTACCGCTTCCGGACCGCCTTCGGAAAACGTCGTGATATCGATACCGGCGCAGAAATTGTCGCCGGCACCGTGCAGGACCACCGCACGCACACCCTTCTCGGACTGCAGTCGACGGCCCGCCGCATCCAGCGCTTCGAACATCTCGATATCGAGGGCGTTCATCTTGTCCGGCCGGTCGAGCATGACCTCGGCGACATGACCCTCGATACTGATACTGACCCGCTCGGACATCGTCGCTATCCCCCTTACGCCCTTAGCGTGCACTTGCCATTGCGCAGAACAACCGCGTCGCGCTCTTTGACCGAACAGCTGAAACTGACCACGTTGCCGTCCTGCCACATGTCAGTCGTAATCGTATCACCGGGCATCACCGGCGCCGAGAAACGCGCGTCGAATTCCTCGATCAACGTATAGTCGTAATCACAAATCGTCTGCAGTATGGCGTTGCAGGCCACGCCAAAAGTGCACAAACCGTGCAGAATCGGCCGCTCGTAACCAACGGCGCGTGCGCGCGACGGATCCGCGTGCAGCGGGTTGCGGTCTCCAGTCAGTCGATACAGCAAGGCCTGATCGGCACGTGTGGCGATGTCGCAACTCAGGTCGGGTTCGCGACGCGGCACTCGATGTGGCGGGATACCCTTGCCGCGTGGCCCGCCGAAACCGCCGTCGCCTCGCGCGACGATCGAGCAACCCATTGTGAACAGGACGGTATCGTCGCTCGCCAGCCGGCCTTCGGCCTCGAGCAGAATGAGCGCGCCAAGCTTCGGTCCGCGATCGAATGCATCAACGACACGTTTGTTGATCTTCAGTTCAGCGGCGGGCGGCAAAGGCCGATAGAGCGTCAGACGCTGCTCCGAGTGGAGAATCTGGTTGTAGTCCCAGCCGAGTCCTTTGGGAAACATGTCGGGGACCAGCACCGTCGCCAGCGTTGGCACGGTTCTGAGCGGCTCGCCCTGCTCGTAGACATAGGGCAACTCATCGGTATTGACCGGGTCTCGTCCCATGCCAATGGCCAGAGCGTACAGCATCGTGTCCGCGTCGGTATAGGTAAACGGCAGGTCGAGTTCGACCGTCGACAATAGCTTGTCGTATTCAAGAGGCATGGATCATCCGTGCTTGCTGGCGTAGTTCCACCCCAAGTCTGCCAGCGGTTGCACCGCTTTCACAGCCTGGGACGCGTGCGCACTGGCAGCGGTTCCGTCGCGCACACGCCCTGCGATGCCCTGCAAGATGGCGGCCAGACGGAAAAAGTTATAGGCCGCGCAGAAATTCATGTCTGGAATGCCGTCACGACCAGTACGTTCGCAGTACAGCGCCGTGTACGCATCCGTCGAGGGGATGCCCAGTTCGGCCAGCGGTTTGTCCGCGAGTCCCACAGAACCAATACCGATTTCCGGCATCTGCCAGGCCATCAGGTGATAGGTGAAATCTGCAAGCGGATGCCCGATCGTCGAGAGCTCCCAGTCCAGCACGGCGATGACTTTCGGTTCGGTCGGATGCAGCACCATGTTGTCGAGGCGATAGTCGCCATGAACAATGCTCGCAGAGTCGTCGGTCGGCAGGTTCTCCGGCAGCCACTCGATGAGCCGATCCATTGCTTCGACCGTTGAAGTTTCCGAAGCACGATACTGGCGGGTCCAACGCGAGATCTGGCGCTCGAAGTAGTTGCCCGGTGCGCCAAAACCCTCGAGCCCCAACGCCTTGTAGTCTGCGTTATGCAATTGCGCCATCGTCGCATTGACGTTGTCGTAGATTGCCGCGCGCTCATCCGGCTCAAGTCCTGGCAGATCGAGCGACCAGAAAATTCGACCGTCGACGAACTCCATGACATAGAAACTCGTGCCGACGATGTCATCGTCCTCGCACAGCACGTAAGGTCGCGGCACGGGGAAACCGGCACCGTATAGCGCGCTGATAACGCGAAACTCGCGATCGACAGCATGCGCGGACTTGAGCAATTTGCCGGGCGGTTTGCGGCGCAGAACATAGCGACCCGATCCGGCCGTGAGCAGGTAGGTCGGATTCGACTGCCCGCCCTTGAATTCTTCTACCGTCAAAGGTCCGCTAAAACTCTCGACATGCGATGTCAGGTACTCGGCAAGACGCGCCTCATCGATGCGATTCGCTTCGCGAACCTCTCGTGTACCCGTGTTTTGTGCCTGGCGATCGACCATGGCGCAAGAGTGTACCGCTACATGCGGAAAATGCCGAACGGAGTCTCGTCCGGTTGTGGCGAATTCATCGCGGCCGACAGGCCATGGGCAAGAACAGCGCGTGTTTCGACAGGGTCTATGATGCCGTCATCCCACAACCGACCGCTGGAATAATAAGGATTGCCCTGATTCTCGTATTGCGCACGAATCATGTCTTCAAAGTGAGCCTTGTCTTTTTCCGGCCATTCCTCGCCGCGCTGCGCCAGACCCTCTTCCTTCACGGTGGACAGAACCAGCGCAGCCTGGTCACCACCCATTACCGAGATACGCGCATTCGGCCACATCCACATCATGCGGGGGCTGTAAGCACGACCACACATCGCGTAGTTGCCCGCGCCGAATGAACCACCTACGACGACAGTAAACTTCGGCACTGTCGCCGTCGCCACGGCATTCACCATCTTGGCGCCATCCTTCGCAATGCCGGCATGCTCGACGCGTTTGCCGACCATGAAGCCCGTGATGTTCTGCAGGAACAGGATAGGCGTTCGGCGACGATTGCAGAGCTGTACAAAATGCGCGCCCTTTTGTGCCGACTCGGGGAACAGGATGCCGTTGTTGGCCACGATACCGACCGGATAGCCATCGATATGCGCGAAGCCGCAAACGAGCGTCGCGCCATAGAGCTTCTTGAATTCGTGGAACTCGCTGCCATCAACGATCCGCGCGATGATCTCGCGGATGTCGTAGGGAAACCGGAACTCGCGCGACACGATGCCGTAAATATCTTCCATCGGGTGCAGCGGATCGGTCGGTTTGCGTCGTTCGACGCTCGGTCGGCGCGGGAAATTCAGGTTGGCGACGATATCGCGGGCTATCGCCAGCGCGTGCTCGTCACTGTCGGCAAGATGATCCGTTACGCCGGAGATCCTGGAGTGCACGCTGCCACCGCCGAGCGTCTCCGCATCGACGACCTCGCCGGTTGCTGCCTTCACGAGCGGCGGACCGCCGAGGAAGATCGTGCCCTGGTTGCGGACGATAACCGACTCATCGCACATCGCCGGGACATAGGCCCCACCCGCGGTGCAGGATCCCATGACGACGGCGATTTGCGGGATTCCCTTGGCGGACAGCCGCGCCTGGTTATAGAAGATCCGGCCGAAGTGCTCGCGGTCAGGGAACACTTCGTCCTGCCGTGGCAGGAATGCACCGCCCGAATCAACCAGGTAAATGCACGGCAGGTGGTTCTCCTCCGCGATCTCCTGGGCGCGTAAGTGCTTTTTCACGGTGAGCGGGTAGTACGTGCCACCCTTGACCGTCGCGTCGTTGGCGACGATGACGCATTCCTTGCCGTGGATACGGCCGATACCTGTAACGATGCCGGCGCTCGGCACGTCATCGCTATAGACCTGCCACGCGGCCTGGCGACCGACTTCCAGGAAATGCGTGCCTTCGTCCAGCAACGCGTTGATGCGATCGCGTGCGAGCAGTTTGCCGCGCTTGATGTGACGTTCTCGCGAGCGCTCGGAGCCACCCTGCATGACGTACTCGTCGACCTCCCGAAGCTCCTGCGCGAGGGCTTCGTGCGCTTCCTTATTTTTTTCGAAGTCTTCCGACGATCGGTCGACCTGGGTTTCTATTACCGGCATCGCCTTACTTCGTTGCGTTGAACAACTCACGGCCAATCAGCATGCGGCGGATCTCGCTGGTTCCGGCGCCGATCTCGTAGAGCTTGGCGTCGCGCCACAGACGGCCGGCCGGATAATCGTTGATGTAGCCGTTCCCACCGAGCGACTGGATGGTCTCACCGGCCATCCAGGTTGCTTTCTCGGCAGCCACGAGGATACATCCAGCGGCATCAAAACGGGTAGTGAGGCCACGATCGCAGGCGCGTGCGACCGCGTAGACATAGGCCCGCGTTGCATTCATCGTCGTGTACATATCGGCAATCTTGCCCTGCATGAGCTGAAATTCGCCGATTGGCTTGCCGAACTGCTTGCGATCGTGAACATACGGCATAACCACGTCGAGACACGCTGCCATGATGCCCAACGAACCGCCGGACAGGACCACACGTTCGTAGTCGAGGCCGCTCATCAGGATCGCGGCACCCTTGCCCTCCTCAGCGATCAGGTTGTCGGCCGGGATGCGGCAGTCCTCGAAAAGGACTTCGCTCGTATCGGAACCGCGCATCCCGAGTTTGTCGAGCTTCTGTGGCGTCGAGAACCCGGGTGTGCCGCGTTCGACAACAAATGCGCTGACGCCGTGACTGCCCTTATCCGGGTCCGTCTTCGCGTACACGACCATGACGTCTGCACCGGGCGCATTCGTGATCCACATCTTTGAGCCGTTCAGTACGTACTCATCGCCGTCGCGCGCAGCCGTCGTGCGCATGCTCATGACATCGGAGCCAGCGCCGGGCTCGCTCATCGCGAGCGCACCAAGGTGCTCGCCACTTACGAGCTTCGGCAGGTACCTTTCCTTCTGCGACGCGTTGCCCCAGCGCCTTATCTGGTTGACGCACAGATTGGAGTGCGCGCCATAGGACAATCCCAGAGACGCCGATGCGCGACTGATCTCTTCCATGGCAACGACGTGTGCGAGGTAGCCAAGTTCCGAGCCACCGTAGTCACCCTCGACCGTGATGCCCAGCAAACCGAGCTCGCCGAGTTCGGGCAATAGATCGCGTGGAAATTCATTGTTTGCATCGATCTCGGCCGCTCGCGGCGCAATGCGATCAGTTGCGAAACTGCGCACCGTTTCCCGCAGCAGGTCGAGATCCTCACCAAGACCAAAATCGAATTCAAACATGGAGTTAGGGCTCTGATGCCAAGGTTACAGATGTAACCTCATTCTCCGGGGAAGGCTCCGGGTCTTGAATACCAATCGCGGGGTACCGCGCTTGTCCCTGTGAACCGGATTATTCGCGGCGCTCGTTGCCGGACAAAGCGTCAATGAACAGCGAGAAGAGTTCGAACTGCGAGGTGATGCCCAGCTTGGAGAACAGGTTGCGCTTGTGAACCATGACCGTGCCAGGCGCGATGTCGAGTTCACGCGCAACAGACTTTGTTGAATGACCGCGCAACAACAGCTGAGTGATCTGGCGCTCGCGCTGTGTCAGCACGTCGTCACCGAAGTTATCGAAACACTCGGTGAGGCGCTGGTGGATCGAACGATCGGGCGCTTCGGGCGCTGCGGTGCGCCCCTCCCACGAGCGGCGCATGCCGGCGAGCACGACCGGCTCGATCAGGTGCAGACGGCTCAATTCAGCCTTCGTGAAGCGTTTTTCGACGCGCCCGACAACGATCACGAGCGTCGTCGTCGGCGAGACATCCTGGAGGAAATCCATCTCGTCAACGAGATGCGTCCGTTCGACATACTGCCGGTAGTACTCGCTCGATCGAAATCGGTCCGGTTGTGCGTCGCGGAATCGGCACATTGATGGTTTCTCGTTTGACAGCGCCATCTGGTACAGCGGGTCGAGAAGGTACGGTCCGGCCAGGTAGCGATCGAGAAAATGACGGCGTCTTGCTGGCGCCAACGAGTGGGCCAGCACTTCGGGTGATGCATCCTTGTGGAACGCGAGCAGGCTGGTGCCGCTGTTTTCGACCGTCGCGCAGATAAGGTCAACAAGGCGCGCCGCAATTGTGTCGGGATCGCTGGCGTCGACAACTCCGGCAAGCGTGTCATGCCATTCGGCGGTTATGAAGGGGGAGTCCACCATGGTCAGAGCTGATACAGAGCGGCGGTGGCCCCGGAGGGGTCACGAATGACACAGAAGCGACCGCCTCCAAGACCTCGCGGTTCGAGAACGACCTCGCCGCCTGGCGTGGTCATCGAATAATCCGCGTAATCCCCCATCGACACATCTTCACTGCCCCATCCGACAACGGCTTTATAGAAGTCACGGACACCGTCGGCGTCGTCGACTGCCATGTCGATCCAGCCGATTTTGCCGATTTGTGCACTGTCGGACATAGACGTCTCTTTTTCTTTCAGAACGAAGTCAGGAACGATGCCGCATTGCCGCCGACACGTCCAATGCCGGACCGTGCGGCCGCCAGGTAGTCGTCGCCCTGCGGATAGTCTTCGGGCCGGTCGCTCCAGACGCGCCTCACGCGATTGCGGTGATAGACGCGCAGCTGTGCCAACAGTGGAATAACCCGCTCGGGGTCGTTGCCGGTCAGTTCGCGGTGTTTTTCAGGCAGGCGGTAGAACGGCAGGTTCATGTCCGCATGATGTGCGTTGTGATATCCGAAATTGAGCACCAGCAAGTTGAGCCAAGGGAATCGTAACGAGAGCGTTGGGGTGAACGTATGCTCCTGCTCCCATTCCCGATCGCCCTTGTGCGACGGCCTTACCTTCGGCTCGTACAGCGTCAATGTGTAATCGTAGTCGTGTTGCAGGCTGTCCATGAACCTCAGGACATGGATCAGGAGCAGGTATGCAACGACGTAGAGCAACGCGACTTTCGGGAAGAACACGAGCAGCGCAACGAACAGGCTGCCCCTGATCAGGATGACGGTGACGTTGCGCATGCGCTGGTCGCGTCGCTCGGGAATCACGAACGAGGTGAGCACCATCACACCGTGCATCATCAGGTCGTGGGCCGGGATATAGAACCACTCGAGCACCTGTACCACTCGCCTGAACAGCGGATGTTTCTCAAGCACATTGCCGTAGTCGAAACAAACCACATCGGCGTTGTCGACGTGATGCCGAAAGTGCTTGTAGCGCATATCTTCGTAGGTGCCGTAGGCCGCTCCGCACAGCCAGCTCAGAAATTCGCCGAGCCGTGTATTATCACGTTGCCGATGGAAGATCGCGTTATGCCCGCACTCGTGGATGAGATAGGCGGCAATGATCATCGCGTGAGCGAGCAGCAGCGTACCCACCGCATTGACGGTCCAGAGATTCGAAAAGAGCGCGGCGAAGCCGAGCACGTAAGCGACGCAGGCGTAGCTGACTGCCAGGCCGTAGTACAGCAGCCCTTTTCGCTCTTTCAGTCGGATCGCCAATACCGTCTCCGCGTTCGCGGCATGCGACTAGTTGTACACATAGGCAAAACCTATTGCTAGCATATGCGCCACCTGATTCGTCCCGGAGACGTCGCGCATGAAACTTGTAACCGCCATTGTAAAACCCTTTCGTCTCGACGACGTGCGCAACGCGCTCAGCGAGGTCGGCATCCAGGGGATGACCGTCAGCGAGGTCAAGGGCTTCGGGCGCCAGCGCGGCCACACCGAACTGTACCGCGGGGCGGAGTATGTTGTTGATTTTCTTCCAAAAGCCAAAATCGAGATCGCCGTTACCGACGATCTCGTCGAGCGCGTCATGGAAGCTATCGTCGATGCCGCCAAGACCGGTAAGGTCGGCGACGGCAAGATCTTCGTTACACCGATCGAACAGGTCTTGCGCATTCGCACCGGTGAAACCGGCGACAGCGCGCTATAGGACGCCCCACACAGCGCGCGCAACCATGAACCAGAGCGCCAGTGCCGCAATGGCATAGGTAACGAAGCGCGCCATAACGATATTCACCGTGCAGTGGATCGTGCTGTGCGCGATGCGAAACACGAGAAACACCCAGGCAGCGACGATATCCGGCTGTCCGGCTGTGCCCGTGACGTGCAGGTACAGACACAGCGCGTAGAACAGCACCGGCAACTCAAAGAGGTTCTTGAAGTTGTTTGCCGGGTAGTTGACCTCGTCGGGTAGCCGCAGGGCACCTTTCTCCGGCGTCGTGTACTCCTGTACCGGCCGCTGTGCCCGATGCATTGCGGGAATCCGCCGCGCGTACAGCACAATCCAGACAATCGCCGTCAGCACCATCATGCCCAGCATCGGGACAAGAATCTGGCCGCCCGTCATGATTCGTCCCCCTGCCCTGCGACCATGCAGAATGCGTTCAGCTTATGGCCGTCGAGGTCGCGAAAGTACGCGGCGTAGAAATTCCCCTGCCGCGGCCCCGGATCGCCCTCGTTCGTCCCACCCAGTTCCAGCGCCTTCGCGTGCACGGCATGGACCTTCTCCGGCGCATCCACGACCAGCGCCACCATCGTGCCGTTGCCGACCGAAGCCGGCTTGCCGTCATAAGGCGTAATCACCGACAGACCCGGCTGATCCATACTGGTGCCCCACGCAACAAAGTTGTCGCCCTCGAAGACTCGCCCTGCACCAATGACGGCCATCAACTCATCATAGAACTTCGCCGCGCGCGGAACGTCGTCCGTGCCGAGCGTTACGTATCCGATCATGATCCCCTCCTCATTCTTATTCGAGATCCAGCGCACTGCGCCATGCATTGAGCTTAGCCGAGAACGACATCGACGCGTAGGCCGGGCTTGTCGACGGCAACAGCACCTGGTCTGCAGCCGACGTTGCCGAAAGCACGAAGCGCGCGAACATCTGCTGTGCCTTGCGGCCGTTGAAACCGATCGTCCGGATATCCGGATGATCGATAAAGAACGCGTCGAAGTCGTTCGCTTGCGCGCTATCCAGCCGGATTGCAGCATCCATGCTGCCAGGCCGAACTGAACTCTGCAGGACGTCCCAGAGCGCGATACCGCGCTCGCACAGCAGCGCACAGCGCGTCACGTAATCCCCCTCGACGCCGTAGAGCTCAGCCATGATTTTCCAGAAGGCATTCTGCGGATGCGCGTAGTACTCCTGTTCTGCGATGGAGCGATCACCCGGCAGGCTTCCGAGAATCAGAATCCGCGCATCGCTGCGAGCGATCGGCGGAAACCCCTCAGAGCGCGTCATGGATTGCTCCAGCTGCCGTAAATCACTCGCGCCACTTGAGCAAACGCCGTGCGAGTAACTCCATATCGCCGGCCTCGCGGCGATGCATGACCGGGTCGTCGGCGGTGATGTTCATGCCGCGTACGGTCTTGCGCAGCAATACGCCGTCCTGATCGAAGTCGAAATCGATGACATTCAGGCAGCAGGTTGACTGGTCGAGCAGGCCGAACGCTTGCAGGCCAACACCTGTCGCCCAGCCAAGTACCGCTGCGTTGGTACCGCCATGCGCAAATATGGCGAGATCGTGCCACGAGTCGTCGGCGAGCAACGCATCCATTGCACTGCAGATGCGCGCGTAAAAATCGTGGTAACGCTCTCCGCCGAGAAAGGTGGCTTCCGGCTGCGTGGCGCGCCAATGCGAAAACGCGATATCGGCAACGATGTCGTAGCCGCCCGCTGCTTCTCCCTTGCTGGGTCGAATCTCTTCGAGGTCGGCGATGACGCCAAGTTCGAGCTCTCGATCGGCGAGTATCGTCTCACCGGTCTGGCGCGTGCGCGGCAACCCCGAGCACACGGCCTTGTCGACATGGACGTCCGAGAACATCTCGGCCATAGCTCGAGCCTGCACCTGCCCTCGCCGATTCAGCTCGACACTGTCCGGATCATCGACGAAATTACCGTTCTTATCGACGTAGTCGACAGCGCCGTGACGAAACAGGTAAAGGCGACGTCGACGCGATCCGTCGATCGCAACATGTTTTCGCGCTATGCGGCAGGGCCCTGGCAACTCGGTCATACTTCTTCGTAGGGCATCGATTGCATGAATTCGAGTTGCTCGGCCTCGGAGATACCGCGCTGCAACCAGTTTGCATGCGGGCGATAGGCCTCGCGCGCCGTAAGCGCAGTAACGCCATCGATGTGTATATCGTCGCGCAAGAAGAAGGCGTTGGTGCCTGTCGAGTCGCAGCCGATCAGGTAATACCCCTTCTCGATACCGAGTTTCTCGAGCGCAGCGAGCGACGCACCGTAATAGAAGCCGCTGGGATGTTTGGCAAAGCGTTCGAAACTGGCATCGTAAGGTACCGTCAGGGAAAGGTCGGGGCCGATACCCGCGTTGTATTCAATGCACACGACTCGCGGCGATACGCAGTCCAGCAACTGCCAGAACCAGTAGTCGTTACCGTCGACATCGATCGACAGAAAGTCGATCTCCCGCGGAACGCCGGCCCCCTCGATCATCGTCTGCAGGTTATCGCGGGTGATGAACACCTGCTTTGCCGTGACCCTGTCACAACCATGCCGGTTCGCGGCGTACCGGAAGTAGTCGACATTGTCCTTCGATCCGTCCATCAGGAGACCGTGAAAGTCCTCCTTGAGTATCAGACGCAGTGCATTGCATTGCGAAGCGCCGAAGCCGAACTCCACGAACCAGCGCGATTCGAAACCGATCTCGTCGAACAGGTAGCGCAAGATGCCGTCTTCGCCGTTCTGTGAAAGCCAGCTGTATTCGTAACGCGCGAGGCCCGGCACGTCCGCCAGCGAGCGCGGCGGAAACTTTTTCCTGTCGGGCTTGTTCCAGAGCGATGCAACCCTGCCGGCGCGCACAGCAAACGGTGTCAGCTTCTGCTGCAGCCATTTTCGTGCCCGACGCAGGCGGTATTTCTTGACCGGGATGTCTGCCATGCGGGTTAGTGTACCCGAGGCATGGTGCACAGCGCTTGCGAATGAATGCGCGGCTAACGCGCGTACTCGAGCAAGCTGTTGCCACGACGCGGCAGCAACGCCTGCCAGTCGCGGCAACTCGTCCCGGTCTGATCCCCGAGAATAACGGCCGCACGAAACGAACGGCTCATGGCGCTGGCAAACAGCCGCTGATAGTACGGCATCGTGCCGACATAAAACGGCAGTATCTCCTCGAGCGTCAGGTCGGTGTCGAGCTTCTCTGCAAACGCTTCATAGAAACGGGCCATCGCATCGGCGACGGGGCCCTTGTCTTTTAGTGATGCAGACGGATTCAGCGTCCAGGTCATATCGGCCTGCAGCATGCAGGTCCCGGCAAAGCCGGCCCGCCGCTCGTCTGACCACTGCTCCGGGGCAATCAGGCTCAGCGACCACTCATGGTCGATCCAGTACAGGTAGGTCGCGGCGCCGATGGCGGGGCGAAACTTGAACTTCGCCGACAGAATGAGCATCGACGTGAAGAACTCGGCCAGCAGCTGGCGGCGCGGCTTGACCACCACGCCTCTCGGCTCGGTGCGCTCCCAGTCAAGGAGAAACCCGTTGCTGCCTTTGCCCTCGGGATTCCCGTCGGTTTTGCGAGCCACGACAGATGTCGGCGATTTGTCGGGAGATCTTCCGTCCATGCGTAAAGGTTACCGCAACCGCGACGCCGGCATCGAGACCGGGCGCCGGAAATACAACTTGTTACAGGCTGGGAGCCTGTTGCGGGGGGGCTGCCCGGTTCTATGCGGGGAAGAAGTCGATCGGCTTGGTGGTCGTGACCGCCTCGACGTCACGCGCTTCGAAGCGGAACAGCTTCACACGCTGCACGAGCTTACGCTCGAGTTCCTCATCATTGAGCTCACTCGATACGACTTCACACATCGTGACCTGGCCGCTCGGCGCAATCGTCAGGCGCAGCACGAGTTTGCCTTCGAGCGATGGATCGCGGCGCAGCGCACGGTTGTACAGCGCGAAGATAGCGCCCTTGTTCTTATCGAACACCAGCTCAATTTCCTCGCGCGAACGCGATGCTTTGCCACTCGTACCCTGACGACGTGCGTCCGGGCCCTGCTGGCCGATACCGGCAACCGGGCTTTCGACCTGGGTCGTATTGCGTCCGGCAATGCCGGTGCCACCCGTGTTGCGGCTCATGTTCGCGGTATTGATACCGCTCGACGCAGTGCCGACACTCGACGTGATCATCGAACGTTCATTGCGCTGGGCCTCACCCACTGACGCCGTCAGCGGACGATCGTCATTGACCTGGAGATCCTTGTCGACGAGATCCGCGAGGTCCTCGGCGAACGGCATAAAGGCTGCCTGGGCTTCCTCACGTGCCTGTTCCGTCCGGTCAACAACGGGTTCGGGCTCAGGCTCGGGTTCCGGCTCAGGTGTTTCCTCGACGACCTGCTCCGGCTCCGGCTCGAGCTCCTCAGGCTCTGGCTCCTCGGGCTCCGGCTCGGGCGGCGGCGGTGGCGGCAGCGGCTCTTCCTCGAGCAACAGCTCCGCAATGCGTGGCGGAATCTCTTCAACATCAAACGGATCGGGCTCCGGCACAGGAATGAACGGCCACACGGCGCTGAGCAGCACGCAGATCAGGAAGACGATGCCCAGCAGGCGCTGGAACTTCTTCTCCTGGTCCCTGCCCGTCGTCCATGGCAGGTCATATTCTCTGTAAAACGGTAAGTCCAATTCCGTGACTCCTGGTCTCTATGCCGGCCTTACAGCGACGCCTGCAGGTCGTCCAGCTTGTCTGAACTCTTCTGCAGCACGGCCAGCGAGATTTGCCCGTAGTCCGATTGCGTACACGTCGCCATGACCTTCTTCAGCAGACGGTACGGAATATCCTTGTCGCCCATGATCGTGACCTCACGACCAGCAACATCATCTTTGGCCGCGCGGCGCAATACACGGTCGTTTTGCGACAGCAGTGCCTCGCGGAGTTCGGGAATATCATTGCCCTTGGTCGCCATGACCTCATCGATCGAGGCTACCGGCTCGCCCTGCACGAGGATGTCGGTCTTGCCGATCAGGATCGTGACCGTTTCCTCGGGTTTCTTCTCGGCGATCGACTCGGGCAGCTTCATGTCCTTGGCGTTCGGCAAGGTCTGCACGTCCGACGAGTTAACCAGAAGGAAGAACACGAGAATCGTGAAGATATCCATCAGCGAAACCAGATTCAGCGCACCCGAACCCTTGTTACGCTTGTGGTGTTTCTCCATGCGTTTTGCGCGGGCTGACTTCACCATTACGAGGTACCTCCATCCAGCACCGGCGCGTCGCCGATTGAAATATCGGGAAACAGCTCGGTGCGTTTCACGAGTACCTCTTCTTCATCGACTTCCTGGGAAACGCGTACCGTGTCCATGACCTGCACGAGCGTGTCGTAAGCAATCTCCTGCTCGAGCAGCACCGACGCGTCAGTCTTGGTCGGGTAGCGCTCTTTGAGCTCAGAGAGTTTTTCCGCAAGGGCCGCGTAGTCGTAGCCGTCGTCCGTGTTGGGGTAAACACCCAACAGGCCCTGGTTACGATCGCCGACTTCAATCTTGTCTTGTCGCACGATGATTTCGAGCTGGAACGTCTGTTCCTGCGGTTCCACGGGCTCACTAGAGGAGCCTGGCAGATTCAATTCAAGAATCGTCAAACGTGAGAACACCGCGGTGATAAGCAGGAACGGAACCAGGATCACCATGAGGTTCATGAATGCCGTGATGTTAAGTTCAGCCGTATCATTGCGATGATGACGGCCTCCCCTGCGGCTGCGGATCATGTCTTACGCTCCGGTCGCTTTCAGCTGGCGTTCGGTCACTGCGTTCAGGAACTTGACGGATGCCATCTCGAGGCTGTCCACGAGGGCGTTCGTCTTGGTCTGCAGCAGCGCGTGAATCAGCAGCAACGGAATGGCGGCCATAAGGCCGAATGCCGTCGTGTTCATCGCCGTCGAAATCGAGGCAGACAGCATGTCCGCCTTCTCAGCCGGGTTGGCTTCCGCGACCGCGGTAAAGGCCGAGATCAGACCGATAATCGTGCCAAGCAGGCCGAGCAGCGTCGCGATGTTTGCGAGCGTCGCGATGTAGTGCGTGCGCTTCTCAAGACGCGGCAGCACCTCCATCAGGCTTTCTTCCATCGCCTTCTCGATATCGTCGCGACGACGTGCCGACTTAACGCGGTACAGGCCGTAGGTCAGGATCGAGCCGATGGCTGCTTTGGATTTAGCCGTGTGCTGAGCGGCCTCCTGGAAGTTGCCGGCCTTCAGGAACGGCACGATCTTCTTCCACA
>JASJCM010000032.1 GCA_030065985.1 Woeseiaceae bacterium
ATTCACAGTGCGGCCTATGGCAATTGCACGTGCGGTCACTGCTGGCTAACCCTCGACAAAGAAGTCGTCGCGAACTTCTGCACGCGCGCCTACTACAACAAGAAGCTGCACGGCGATTCCGGGTCGAACCCGATGTACAAGGACCATCTTGTTCTATATGGAGAAAGGAGCAGGCAAGACGCCTATCGCTCCATGTTTGATTACGTCCACAGCATGTCTCACGACGAAGCACTCAAATCCGATGATGTACTGATTCAAGCTCTTGCAGTGTTGGACTCACGACTCGGAAAGAGGAGGCTGGAGACGTTTGACGATACTGCGTTGCACCCGCTCGCCAAGAAGATTCTGGCGATCAGGCAGGAAGCAGAACTCGCGCAATCAAGCGCTGCCTGACTGGAGTTTCAATCGCTGGTTCTGGCCGGCAGCAGCCGTCCAAGTGTATTGGGTTAGAGTGACGCCTTCTGACCCAAAACGGTCACTCAGATTCCGGTGAAATCTCTTTCGACTTCTGAAGCGTGAAGCCGCATTAGGTGTCGTAAACGGAACGATAATTGATCTCCGGAAGATCAGAGTGCTGGTAAGTGAATCCACAACCTCGCTGCGGACAATTCCATGTATACGCAGTCTTCTGCAGGGTCATCTTAACGCCATCGGCGTCGAAGCAACGGGGGCAGTACGGTCCAATATTCGTTTCGTGACCGACCACACTTGCATGAATCTCACCGGGCTCCCAGTACATACCATCTCGATAGGCCAAGTTGGCTCGCGCGTCGAGCAGTTCCTGCATCTCATCGATCCGACGCTGCAGACCTAAGTTCACATCGGCCGCGTCGGCAAGCCCTGCGCGAATATCGGTCAAGTCTTCCCTGAGCCGAAGTACCAGCTCACGAATGTCGTCGGGCACGTCGGTTCCGCTCTCACTCAGCGTCTTCAGCCATTCGCCGATGCGCTTGAGACCGGCGAGCGCCGATATTGCGTGCTCACCCAGATGAATGTTGATCTGACCGGCAGTAACACCGCCGGTCTGATTGTCGCTGTGGACCTTATATGTATCGTCGTTCATGCTTTGCCCGTCGGCCGCGTCGGACTATTCCGATTGCCTACCTGAATGAGCACCCACTCTCGACCCTTATCGGCCTCTAGACAGTACGACAGCGGCGGCAATGGGTCGCCGCCCATGCCTTCGTGGATGAATTCCTGCACCTCCAGTCCATTTCGTTTGTACGCTTTACGGAATTGCATCGCGTACGTCATCGCTTCTGCGTCACCCGCCGGTACAATGAACTTGACCGGGTGGTTAGGGTATGCAGCGATGACATCGCACATTAACTTCCAGTCAACCGGCCGTTCTTCGAGCTTCCGCCAGCCCGGTTGAAGGTTAATGCTGATCCTGCCGGCGGTGATACCGCCGCTCTGGTTGTGGCTCTCAACATTGTAAGTGGCACCGTTGTCGTCATCGCCCATACTGCTCAGCCTCCAAAAAATGTGACAATCCCAACGACACCGGCGGCGATTCCGACCGCCCAAGCGAAATATTTCGCCCAGACCGGAAGGTCGCGCGATGGTGATTCCGTGGTCACGTTCTGGTCGACGCTGACGTCGCCACGAATCTCGCCGGCGGTAACACCGCCTGACTGGTTCTCACTCCTGACGTTAGTGGTCTTGCTCATTGCGCATACCTCATTGGCCTGCGAAACTCACCCAAATCGGTTAGCACATTATCGCATCGCATTAGGGGAATACGCTAACGTCCGGTTGTGGCCGTAAGCCGCCGGCTAGGAGATTTGAGGTAGGATGACTCCTACTGACCCATTGTAGTCGCTGGCGTCGGGAGATGTTCGGTCAGGACGTGTCCGTCGCCCTAACGTTAGAATCCCCCGAACCCGTCCCTTGTAGCCCCTCTGGTGCTTGCCTTATGAGGAAGTTTCTCAGTGAAAACCCATAGAATGACCGGATGAAATTCTATGTCCTTCTAGGTGCAGGATTCAGCCACAACTGGGGCGGATGGTTAGCGAACGAAGTGCTTGACTACTTGATTGGATGCCCTGAGATTGACCGGCAATTGAAGCGACTGCTGCTTAAGCACGATAACAGGGGCGGGTTTGAAGCCGCTTTGTCTGAATTGCAGGAAAGGCGCGGCAATGACAAAGGAAAAGATGGACAGCTCGACCGCCTGGAGAACGCGGTTATTCAGATGTTCTGTGACATGAATCGCGCGTTCTCATCCATCCCGTTCGAGTTTTCCGATAACGTCAGATTTTCCGTCGCCAAGTTTTTGGCTAGGTTTGACTCAATCTTCACGTTAAACCAGGACCTACTGCTTGAAAAGCACTACTTGAACGAAAACATCTCCCTTCTGTCCGACGGAAAATGGAACGGATGGGCGATTCCCGGCACCCTACAGCAGTATTCCCGTAGCAGATCATATTATGCAAATCCGGATGCCGATATCTGGATGGAAGATGCTGACATGACCGTCAAAAAGAACCACCAGCCGTACATCAAGCTACATGGTTCTTCAAATTGGTACCTCTATCGGGACTTCCGTTACCATGGCCCAAAGCCAATGCTTGTCATAGGCGGTGGCAAGCAAGCCACAATCTCGAAGAGCCTGCTGCGCTACAACTTCCAGACATTTGAAGATAGCCTTTGCTCATCAGGCGTAAGGTTGATGATCGTCGGATACGGTTTCGCAGATTCCCATATCAATGATGTGATTCACAGTGCTGCGACTGAAAATGATGCCGAGATATTTGTCGTGGATCCATTAGGAATCGACGCGATGAGAACATTTGGTGAAAACCTCCCTCAGGGACCAAATGACTTCGAGCGAGACTTCTTGCCCCAGGTTATCGGAGCATCGCGGCGCAAGCTCAGCAAGACCTTTGGAGGTGATGTGGCTGAGCACCAGAAGATCATGCGCTTCTTTGAAGAATGATCGTCATTTCGTTCGATGCCGCGAATCGGCGCTGGCCGATGTTCTTAGTCTCCGATCACTAGGCTGCATGGCAGATTCCGAGCCCAGACTTCCCGCTGACACAAGTCCGCTCCTTGCCGAAACCAGCCACCGAGGCTATTTGAGGTAGGATGTCGGCTTCTGACCCAAAGCGGCCTTTGAGGAGTCCCAATACAGCGTGAAGCGGTTCAGACCCACTCTGGCGATTGTTGAGATTTTCATCGGATCGATCCTGATTGCGGTCTCAATCTACGCACTCTGGGTCAACCGAGGTTGCTCTTCCGATGGACAAGACTGCGCCGCGCTTGGAGTTATCAGCACGATCTATTTTGCTTCCAACGGTCTCGTATTCGTCACCGCTGGCGTCGGCTCGTACTTCTTGCGCCGAACCTCGCTCTTGGTCTTCCAGATACCGTTATTGGCCACGCTCATAGCCCTACACTTGTGGCTGTTCTGAGCATGATCGGCGGCCGCCCGGGAGTCTTGAGGTAGGATGACTCCTACTGTCCCGCAGCAGACTGCCGTCAGCCTTCGAGTTCAAGAAAAACCTTCTGGAGACTTCATGACATACATTGCCTTCGCGTTCGCAATATCCGGCTTGATTGCATTCTTGAGAGCGGAAAAACTGATAAAGACGCTGAAAGAGCAGGGTGTCTTGGATCGCAATTACAAAGAAGAGTGACGTTATTGAACCGGTCCGGACGGTACACAGTACGCAAAATGACTGCCACGAATTACTCGAACAGCATTCGCTTTCGACTAGCCATATCTGCTGAAGAATACCTCGCTTACTATCAAGGCAGCGCTCAGGAGATAGTTGCGCGCTCCGACGACAACAGGGTTATTCGATTTCCCGCCAGTGCAATCAGAAAGTTTGTTACCCACGACGGTATTTTCGGCCACTTCGAGATTATTTTCGATGAGAACAACAAGCTCATTGAAATACAGCCAGTAGAATAGAAACCATGTACGGCGGAAGAACCAATTTTCGCGTGGTACCGTGGATACGCATCATGGTCCTGGTGATCGCTCCAGGGTCTATTGCGGCGGCCGTGTATTATTTTCGTCATAAGGAGTGTCCCTATGCGCAAGCTGGCTGTTCTCGTCTGCCTGCTGTTACCCACCCAAGCGGCGCTAGCTCAGGATCAAGGACGCGAAGTTACTGGCCCTCGCGCGGTGTTGGAGTACCGAGACCGTCCCCCTGTCGAAAATCGACACCTCGAAGAGCGCCTCGACACGCTACTGCCCGCGCTGATGGAGGAGACCAATCTCGACATGTGGCTCGTGCTCAATCGTGAGTACGCAGAAGATCCCATCTACTTCTCCCTGGTGCCGCAGCCGACGTTCGCGGCGCGCCGGACAACGATGCTGGTGTTTCATCGTACTGACGATGGTGTCGATCAGCTGACCGTCAACCGCTATCCGCTCGGCGGTCCGTATGAGTCAGCCTGGGAGGGCGGCGATCTCGATTCACAATGGCAGGCGCTGGGCGAGCTGATCGTCTCCCGCGATCCCGCGCGCATCGGTATCAACGTGTCTCGCCACTGGCCGGTTGCCGATGGGCTTACCCACGCGCTGCACCTGCGCTTGCTCGAGGTGCTGCCCGAGGACTACGCAGATCGACTGGTGTCGGCCGAAGACCTGGTCGTCCGGTGGGCAGAGACGCGGACGCAAAATGAGATGGAAACGTATGCGCATACGGTGAGCATCGCGCGCAGCGTCATCGCCGAGGCGTTTTCCAGCCGCGTAATAACGCCCGGTGTGACGACGACCGATGACGTCGCCTGGTACCTGAGGCAACGCTTCGTCGAGCTCGACCTGCCTGCGTGGTTTATGCCCTATGTCAACGCGCAACGTCCCGGACAAACCTGTGACAGCGACACTGCGTTCTGCGGCGAGAGTGGCATCATCCAGGCCGGCGATGTCATTCATACGGACGTCGGTATCTGCTATCTGCGCCTGTGCACCGACACGCAAGAGATGGGTTATGTGCCGAAACTCGGTGAAACTGAGATTCCGAAAGGCCTCATCGACGCGCTCAAGGTTGGCAACCGCTGGCAGGATCTGTTGACAGACCAGTTCGTCATTGGCCGCACGGGCAACGAGATCACGGCCGTAACCCGTGCCGAGTGTGATAGAAAAGAGATCGAATGCAGCGTGTACACGCACCCGATCGGTTTCTTCGGGCATGCGCCTGGCCCGACTATAGGTATGTGGGATGATCAAGACGGCACACCGGTGCGCGGTGATTGGCCATTGCACGCGAACACCTGCTTCGCGATTGAGGGCAATATTAAGACACCGATGTCCGACTGGGACGGCCAGCTAGTGCAGATCAAGCTCGAGCAAAGCGCCTGTTTCGACGGTGACGACGTGCACTATCTTGCCGGCCGACAGACCATCTGGCATTTCGTGCGCTAGCCAGGCAGCCGGACGATCAGCCCGGTCGCTTCGCTCTGAGGCACCGGTTGCGTTAGGATACCGGCCTCATTTTCGTAGGAGAGTACGCATGTCGGTGCTACGGGCCGTTTCATTCATTCTGTTTCTTGCGATCGCAAATGTCGGATTCGCCGACGAGACGCGTCTGTTGCGTTTTCCCGATATCCATGAAGACCGTGTCGTATTCGTCTATGCAGGCGATCTGTACATCGCGTCGACGGATGGCGGCGCTGCCAAGCGGCTGACATCGCATGAAGGTCTGGAGCTGTATCCCAAGTTTTCGCCCGACGGCAATTACGTTGCTTACTCCGCGGAGTACAACGGGACCCGCCAGGTCTACGTCATCCCGACGGCCGGCGGCACACCGAGCCAGCTGACCTGGTACAACGATGTTGGTGCCATGCCGCCGCGAGGCGGTACTGACTACCGCGTGCTCGATTGGACGCGGGATGGCAATCATGTGCTCGTGCGGGCAAACCGCCTGCCTTGGGGCGTACGCATGGGCCGCTACCATCTGGTCCCGGCGAACGGTGGTGACGAGTCGCCGATGGAAATCCCGGAAGGCGGCGGCGGCATGTTCTCTCCTGATGGCACGAAGATCGTGTATACGCCCATTGACCGAGAGTTCAGAACCTGGAAACGCCATCGTGGCGGTCGCGCCCAGGACGTGTGGGTCTACGATCTCGAGAACAGCACCTCGACTCAGCTGACCGACGATCCTGCAACGGATCAGCAGCCGGTCTGGGTCGGTGATGACATCTTCTTCACGTCCGATCGCGGCTACACATTGAATCTCTACCGCTACACTGCGGAGGGGTCTGAAGCGGTAACGGCACACGAGGACTTTGACGTCCTGTGGGCAAGCGCCGGACCGCGTGCGATCGTCTACGAAAATGGGGGCTGGCTCTATCGATTCGACCCGGCGAGCGGTGAATCACGCAAGCTGTCTATCACGGTAGGCGGCGATCGTCCCGCGACGATGCCAAAGGTTGTGGAAGGTGCCGGCTTCATTGAGTCAGCGGACCTTTCTCCGGCGGGCAATCGTGTGCTCATTGCAGCCCGCGGCGACCTGTTCAGCGCGCCGGCGAAGGATGGGCCCATCAGGAACCTGACGCGCACGCCAGAGGCGCGTGAGATCGATGCCAGCTGGTCGCCGGACGGCGAGTATTTCGCCTATCTGTCGGACGCCTCTGGTGAGTACGAGATCTGGGTACGTCCGGTAGGCGGTGGCGAGGCCCGGCAAGTTACCCGGGATGGCGCGATCTGGCGGTTTCCGCCGGTCTGGTCGCCCGACTCGAAAATGCTCATGTTTGGCGACAAGAAGCAGCGCTTGAATGTTGTGACCGTCGACAATGGCCGAGTGACCGTGGTTGATTCATCGGTACACAACGACATTACTGACTACAGCTGGTCGCCCGACAGCCGCTTCGTCACCTACATCAAGGATAACGACCTGCTCATCGGCAACGTATGGATCTACTCGCTTGGCGATAAGCGGGCACGCCAGGTAACGTCGGATATGACGAACGAGAATGGTCCGGTGTTCGACCCACAGGGCCGCTATCTGTATTTCCGCTCGTCCCGTGACCAGGATCTGCAGTTCAGCTCGATCGAGTTCAATTACATGGTAACGGACTCGACTCGCGTCTATGCGGCGCAATTGAATGCCGATCAGCCCGCCTTGTTCCTGCCAAAGAGTGACGAAGTAGCACCAAACGGCGCCGGGAATGCGGAGCAGGACAATGGCGAGCCGGAAGACACTGAGGTCGTCGTCCGCATCGACTTTGAGGGCATCGAGGACCGTGTCGTTGCTCTGCAATCCGAGGGCGGCAATTACAACAACCTCCTGGCGAGCGCGAAAGGTCCCGTGTATGTCGCGACCAACAACGGGGACAGCAAGGTCGTGATGTTTGACCTTGAGAAGGAAGAAGAGGCGACGGTGCTCGAGGGCGTCGGCAGTTTTTCGCTGTCTGCCAATGGCGAGAAGGTCCTTTTTTCCGCCGAAGGCGCGCTTGGTATCGCCGATCTTGCCCCTGAGCAGGATGCGTCTGAAGGTCGAGTCGACCTCGACAATATGGAACTGCTTGTTGACCCCAGGATCGAGTGGCAGCAGATGTACGTCGACGGCTGGCGCATACTGCGCGACTGGTTCTATGACCCCAACATGCACGGACAGGACTGGGACGCGATTCGCGCCAAGTACCAGCCACTTGTCGAGCATGTGGCTCACCGCGCCGATCTCGATTACATCTTTGGCGAGATCGCCGGTGAGATGAACGCCGGGCACATCTACGTGCAGTCCGGCGACCAACCGTCGGTAGAGCGACGCAACGGCGGCCTGCTTGGAGCCGACGTCGAACGCGCCGGTGATGCCTATCGGATTGCGAAGATCTTCAAGGGCGAGGCCTGGCAGCCCGCGTTCTATTCACCGCTTGCTGCGCCCGGCGTTGATGTATCGGTTGGCGATTACATCATTGCGGTCAACGGCGTCGCGGTCGCTGGCGTGAATAATTTTTACCAGCTCCTGGAAAACACGGGTGGTGACATTGTGACGCTGACTGTGAATGATCGCCCGTCTGCCCGCGGCAGCCGCGATGTTATGGTCCGGACTGTCACGGGTGAAACACAGCTGCGCTATCTCGACTGGGTTCAGGATCGCGCGCGCCGCGTGGAAGAACTCTCTGGTGGTCGCATTGGGTATGTCCACCTGCCGAATACGGCCGTGGACGGCAATCGCGAGCTGTTCAAGCGTTTCCTGCCGCAGGTGAACAAGGATGCGCTCATTATCGACGCACGGTACAACGGCGGCGGATTCATTCCCGATCGGATGATCGAAGTTGTTTCCCGTCAGCCGTTGAACTACTGGAAGCGCAGGGGGCTCGAGCCGCAGGCCACGCCGGTCTTTTCTCACACGGGACCGAAAGCAACGCTGATTAACGGCTACTCGTCATCGGGTGGCGATGCGTTTCCGTATTACTTCAAGAAGCTCGGATTGGGTCCATTGATCGGCACGCGTACCTGGGGCGGGCTCATCGGCATTTCCGGTAATCCGTCGCTCGCAGACGGTGGCAGCATTCTGGCGTCGACATTCCGTTTCCTGGACACCGACAACGAGTGGGCTGTCGAGAACGAAGGCGTTTCCCCGGATATCGAGGTCGTCGATCGTCCTGAACTCGTCGCAGCGGGCAAGGATCCGACGCTCGAGGAAGCGGTCAGGTACCTGCTTGCGGAACTCGAGAAGAATCCACCTGTTGAGGTCGAAGCACCGCCGGCACCGACAGATTTCTGAGTGGAGTGAAGAAAACCTGGGACTTGGGCCTAATTCTGTGGGTCAACGTCCTGGTGCTTCCCTTTGTGCTTCTTACGCATTGGGCACTGCGCCTGGTGCGCGCTGAATTCCTCGGCCGATAGATTGCCATCACCATCGAGATCGAGATCTTCGAACGTTGGCGCGTTCTTGGCGTTCTTTAGCTTGCGACCTTCGGCAGCACGTTCCGACATCCGTTTTGCACGAAACGCGTAGAACTCCTCAGACGTCACGATATCGTCAGCATTGGCATCCAGCTCGGCGTAGTTCGGCATCTGGTGGCCTTTGTGCTTACCATGGCCCTTACAGTCGGCATAGGCCTGACTTGACCACATAAAGATGACCGTGCAGGTCACGAGCAAGGTCGCGAACGCACGCAGCCAATGAGAACTATTCATGGTGTAACTCCGCAAGGGATTTGCGGTGACTATCGAATGCTGGCTCCGTGGGAGCAATACGTATTAGACGATACTAATTAACCCGAATGGCGGGTCTCGAGACGACGCGTCACGTCCTCGAGGCTCAGGCCGCGATCGGCAAGCAGGACAATCAGGTGATAGATCAGGTCTGCGGCTTCGTCGATGGTTTCTTGCTCGCTGCCTGCGGCAGCTGCGAGCGCGAGCTCGACACCTTCTTCGCCGACTTTCTGGGCGATGCGCTTGGTCCCGGACGCAGCGAGTCTCGCCGTGTAACTTTTGTCCGTGCCATTCTTGAGCCTGTCGTTGACGATGGACTCCAGCTGGGCGATGAAGGCGATATCAGGTTTGCTCACGTCACTCTCTCAGGTTCTTAGCTCGGTACCGTTCTCGATGAGATACCGCTTGAGGTCGGGAATCGGGATCTCAGCACTGTGAAACACACTCGCCGCCAGCGCGCCGTCGACGTCGGATTCAATGAACACCTCGAGGAAGTGCCGCATTGCGCCGGCGCCGCCTGACGCTATCAGCGGTACGTCCGACACCTCACGAACGGCTACCAGCTGCTCGCAATCGTAACCGCGCCGAACACCATCCTGATTCATACAATTCAGCACGATCTCGCCGGCGCCGCGCGCCTGTACTTCGGTAACCCAGTCGAGCGTCCGGCGCTGAGCGGCCGTGGTCTTGTCCGGATCGCCCGTGTACTGGTAGACCAACCAGTCCTCGTCTTCTTCACGACTGTCAATGCCAATGACGACGCACTGCGAACCGAAGCGCTCGGCAAGCTCCGTGATAAGGCTCGGATTGGCAAGTGCCGGGGAGTTAATCGAGATTTTGTCGGCGCCCTTGTTCAGCACGTCTTCGGCGTCTGCCAGTGTCTTGATACCGCCAGCAACGCAGAACGGAATGTCCAACACGCGTGCAACATTGCTAACCCAGCTGCGGTCGACGGTACGGTCATCGGGGCTTGCCGTGATGTCGTAAAAGACGAGCTCGTCGGCGCCTTCCTCGCAATATCGGGCTGCGAGTTCCAGGATGTCGCCAACGACGCGGTGGTTGCGGAACTGGACACCTTTCACAACGACCCCGTCGCGAACGTCGAGGCAGGGGATTATTCGCTTAGCCGGAATGACGACACCTCCGCTTCGCTGATTTCTCCGTCAAGCAGCGCGCGGCCCGTAATCGCCGCTGGCACGCCCAGTTCGCGGAGCATCTCGAGATCTTCGATGTCCCGCACTCCGCCTGACGCCTGCAACTGCATGGTGGGGTAGCGCTGCAGGATTTCGGCATACAGATGGAAGTTGGGCCCCTCCATTGCGCCGTCCCGCGATACATCCGTGCACAGGACGTGAACTGCACCTGATGCGGCGTAGTTGTCGAGCGACTCCCATAAGGTGAGTCCGGCGTCCTCGGTCCAGCCCTTCGCGGTCAGTACCGGGGTACCGTCCTCGCCGAGACGTACATCGAGCGCGAGCACAATGTGGTCCGCGCCGAACTCTTCGATCCAGTCAGTAACCACCTGCGGCTCGTAGATCGCAACGCTGCCAATGACACAGCGCATAACGCCCGAATCGAGCCAGCCTGCGACATCGTCTCGGCCACGGATGCCGCCGCCTAGCTGCACCGCCAGATCGGATTGTGTCGCAATTTCCGTGACGATCTCGCGATTTTGCTGAGCACCTGACCGCGCACCGTCGAGGTCTACGATATGCAGGTCTTCAACGTCGAGTGCCGAGAAGCGCCGACCGATGGCCGCGGGGTCGTTTGAGTATTCGGTCGTCTTGTCGAACTCACCCTGGAACAGGCGTACGCACTTGCCGTCCTTGAGATCGATCGCCGGGATTATTCTCATGCCGGTTGTCCGAGGAAGTTTGTCAGGAGAGCGGCGCCGGCCGTGGACGAACGCTCCGGATGAAATTGCGCTGCAACGAAGTTGTCCCGGCCAATGATCGCGGTGAACTCAGCCGAATGTCGCGCGGTCGCGAGCGTGTACTTGGACACGGGCAACGCGTAACTGTGCAGGTAGTAGAACCAGCTGCCATCGGCGACGCCGTCTAGCAGTTCGTGATGGCCTTTGATCGTGGTTTCACACCATCCCATATTGGGCACAGCGAAGCCTTCAGCGACATCAAGCTTGCGCGCGACGCCGGGCACGATACCGAGGCATTCGACATCTTCCTCTTCGGACGCTTCGCAGAGCAGCTGCATCCCAAGGCAGATGCCGAGTACCGGTTGTTGCAGATTACGGATCACGTCTACGAGATCGGCGTCCTGGAGCCGCTGCATTGCATCACGTGCCGCACCGACGCCCGGTAGCAAGACGCGCTCCGCCGTCTTAATGACGTCGGCATCAGTGGTCAACACCGCTTCAGTGTCGAGCCGCTCGAACGCGTAGAGCAGGGAGGCAATGTTCGCACCGCCGCTGTCAATGATGGCGACCCGAGTCACAGCGCCCCCTTGGTCGACGGCAATTCCGAACCCTCGCGTCGCAGGGCCTGGCGCATGGTACGGCCGACCGACTTAAAGCAAGCCTCGACCATGTGGTGGGTATTCTCGCCCTTCACCTCGACGCGCAATGCGGCACCGATTGACTCCGCGAGGGAACGGAAGAAGTGTTCGACCATTTCCGTGGACAATTCGCCGACTTTGTCGCGAGGGAAGTCGCCTTTGAATGCAAATGCCGCGCGCCCGGAAAGATCCAGCGCGACCTGCGCCTCGCTTTCGTCCATCGGCAACAGGAAGCCATAACGGCCGATTCCGTACTTGTTTCCAAGCGCCTGGCGAAGGGCGGTGCCGAGGCAGATCGCAACATCCTCAACAGTGTGGTGCTCGTCGACCTCGAGGTCGCCGTCGCACTGGAGCTGCAGGCCGAAGCCGCCGTGCTTGGCGATCTGTTCGAGCATGTGATCGAAGAAGCCGATGCCCGTGGCGATGGACGTGTCGTTCGTGCTGTCGAGATTGACGGCAGCGCGAATGCGCGTCTCGTTCGTGTTGCGCTCGACTACCCCGGTTCTGTCTGAATGGCACAGCAGATCGACGATCTGCGGCCAGGTCAGTACGCTCTCAGCAGCACAGTTCACGAGTAGGCCGCGCACGCCGATGCGTTCGGCCAGTTCCATGTCGGTCTGGCGGTCGCCGATGACGGCTGAGCTATCGAGATCGATGTCATGGGCGGCCAGGTAGCGTGTCAGCAGCCCGGTGCGCGGCTTTCGACATTCGCAGCTGTCGTCCGGCAGGTGCGGGCAAATGAACACCTCGTCGAAGCTCACGCCCTGCGACTCGAACAAGTGCATGACGAGTGCGTGTGGACCGTCGAAGTCAGCCTGGGGGAAAGAGTCGGTCCCAAGTCCGTCCTGGTTGGTCACCATGACGAATCGATACCCATGCGCCTTCAGCTCGAGTAGAGCTGGCACGACGTCGGGGACGAGGTGCACTTTGTCGAGCGCGTCAACCTGGAAGTCCTCGGGCTCCAGGATCAGGGTGCCGTCCCGATCGATGAACAATATCTTCTCAGCCATTCTCGCGATCCCTCAGCGTGTCGAGGGCCTGCAACAGGCGGTTGTTTTCATCGGGGGTTCCAACAGAGATTCGAATGCAGTCGTCGAGGTCTCCGCCAAAGTGACGAAGCAGGACTTTGTTGTCCTCGCAATGCCGCATGACGCGCAGTGCATCGACCATGCGCACGAGGAGGAAGTTGGCGTCGCTGGGCCACACCTTTTGAACGAAGTCATAGTTGGCTAGCGCAGCGGCCAGCCGTTCACGTTCGGCAACAATCTCGGCCACCGTTTCACGCGCGAGTTCGAGCTGATCGTCCTGCAGCGCATCCTCGACGCACTCAACGACCGGGGTAGCAAGTGCATAAGGCGCCTGCACTGCGCTCAGCATCGCAACAACCGAGGCGGGACCGGCAACGGCGCCGCAGCGGGCACCGGCGAATCCCAGTGCTTTCGATAACGTCCGCAAGACGAGGAGGTTTTCGTATCGGTCAAGCAGTGCCGTTGTCGACTCGTGGTCACCAAACTCGACATAGGCCTCGTCTACAACGATGGCCGACGCGTCTCCCCGTGCCTGCAGCAGTCGCTCCAGCTCGGGGCGCGGCAGGGTAGTACCCGTAGGGTTGTTGGGTGAGCAAATGAAAATGAGGCGAGTTGTGTCATCGCTTGCGGCGAGAATCGCGTCGACATCGATCGCGAAGTCCTGCTCAGGCATTGACCTGACTTCGATCAGGTTTGCGCCTTGCACCTCGGCATAGTGTCGGTACATCGAGAACGACGGCGCGGTGACGAGCACGCTGTCCACACCAGCTCGGCAAAACGTTCGAATGACGAGGTCAATCGCCTCGCTCGAGCCACGTGTGACGAGCAACTGGTCGAACTGGCAGCCGAAGCGCTCGGCGAGGGCCTGCTGCAATCTCTGCGGCCGAACTTCGGGGTAGCGATTCAGTGGCCGGCGAAAGCTGCCAACAGTACTGCGACGCGGGGATTCGTTCGCGTTCAGGCGAATCGTGTCATCGACCTGCTCGGCGGCGTTGTACGCATGCAATGCCTGGATCTCGGGCCTGGCGAGCTTGACGATACTCATGAATCGCTCCTGAGCCGGCGCGTTACGGCGGCGGCATGGGCATCGAGCCCTTCGAGTGCTGCGAGACTGACCACCGCGTCTCCGAGGTTGGCGAGCCCGTCGCGTGAGAGCTCCTGAACCGTCATCTGGCGAATAAACTGGTCAAGTCCGAGGCCATTGTAGTTGCGCGCAAATCCGTACGTGGGGAGGACGTGATTCGTGCCGCTGCAGTAGTCTCCGACCGACTCAGGTGTCCATTGACCCACGAAAACCGATCCTGCATTGCGTATGGCAGGCATCAGGTTTCTGGCTCCATCGACCTGCAGAATCAGGTGCTCCGGAGCGTAGGCATTGCTTACTTCGACCGCGCTATCCATGTCATCGACCACGATAAGGCGGGAATTCTCCAGTGCTGCGCGCGCAATGTCAGCGCGTGACAGCGTCGCCAGCTGCGCCTCGAGCTCACCTGCAACGTCCTGTGCCAGCTCGGGCGCATCGGTCACGAGCAAAACCTGTGAATCGGCGCCGTGCTCCGCCTGGGCAAGGAGGTCCGATGCGACGAACTCCACCGACGCACTGGCGTCGGCAATGACCAGGACCTCCGAGGGGCCGGCTGGCAGGTCGATCGCAGCCCCTGCCGCGTCCCCACTGACAAGCGATTTCGCACAGGTAACCCACGCGTTGCCGGGCCCGAAGATCTTGCAGACTTTAGGCACGGTGTCGGTTCCATAGGCCATGGCTGCAATGGCCTGGGCTCCGCCGATCTTGAATATCTCGGTAACGCCGGCTCGACCGGCCGCGACGAGCACGGCGGGATCCGCGCTGCCGTCCGGCCTGGGCGGTGTGCACAGGATTCTCGTGGGGCAACCCGCGATCGCGGCTGGAACCGCGAGCATGATTGCGGCGGAGGGCAACGGTGCCGTACCGGCAGGGACATACAGGCCTACCGCATCAATGGGGTGGCTAATCCGCTCGCAGACAACACCCGGCATCGTCTCGACACGGATCGGGGCGGGCTGCTGGGCCTCATGGAAGCGCCGGACATTGTCGATCGCGAGGTCGATGGCAGCGATGTCCGATTCCTTGAGCTGGTCCGCTGCTGCGGCGATCTCGTCGTCGCTGACAGCAAGGGCCTTTAGGCGCACGCCATCGAAGCGCTCGGTCAATTTCCGCACGGCCGGATCACCGCCGTCACGCACTTCTGCGACAATTGCAGCCGTCGCTGCTCGCATCGATTCGTCGTCGGCCACCGCTGGTCGCTCCAGCAGCGCTTGCTGAGCGTCCCGTTCGAGTTCCGACCAGGTGATGGGCGATATCAGGCTCATGCGAGCATTTTCTCCACGGGCAAGACGAGCAGGGAGCTCGCGCCGGCAGCTTTCAGGTTCTCGAGCGTGTCCCAGAAGACATTCTCGCGGCAGACGGCGTGAACGGCGACCTTGTCGTCGTCGCCGTCGAGCCTCAGGACCGTCGGCGCTTCGGAGCCGGGGAGCAGCGCATGAATCTCCGCAAGGGCGTCTTTCGGCGCGTGCAGCATGATGTACTTGCTTTCTCGGACCTGGAGCACGCCGTCCAGACGTTGGAGGATCTTGTCTACCAATGCCTGTTTCGCCTCGCCCAACGGCTGCTGGGTCTGGATGACAACCGCTTCGCTTTGCAGCAGCGTATCGACTTCGACCAGGCCGTTGGCCTTTAGCGTGCCGCCGGTTGAGACAATGTCGCAGATGAAGTCCGCACGCCCCAGTTTTGGCGCGATTTCGACGGCACCCGAAAAATACACGGGCTCCGCGTCGACCCTGTTCTCCTCAAGAAAATGCTTTAATAGACCCGTGTAACTTGTTGCGATTCTTGTCTTTTCGAGAGACTCTGGGCCGTTGTATTCAGTACCGTCCGGGGCCGCGAGCGCCAGCCGGCAATGGCCGAAGTCGAGTTCGTAGATCTGCTTGAATTCGATCGCCCGGCCTTCGGCAGCACGGTTCAGTCGTTTCTCCTCGACCACATTGAGGCCGACGATGCCCAGATCGCAGATATCTTCGCCAACGAGGCCGGGTATGTCGTCGTCACGGACGAGCAGCAGGTCGATCGGCATGTTCTCGCCGTAACAGATGAGCTGGTCCTTGCTTCGTGTGAGCTTGAGACCGCAACGCTCGAGCAGATCAATCGAGTGATCAGTCAGGCGCCCGGTTTTTTGCACCGCAATCTTAATGCGCTGCTCAGAGGGTTCCATTGAGCTGTCCTTAGGAGTGGTGGAGACGTTCGAGAGCGGCCTGGTAGCCGCCAAAGCCGTCAGTCAGAAAACGTGCGACGCGACCGATCGTGGTTACGCTGACGCCCGTAATGTCGTGAATCTTGCGATAGGGGAGGCCCTGTTCCAGGTATTCAACCACCTGCCATCGATCGACGAGAGCTTGCAGCTCGGCCGGCGTGCACAGATCCTTGAAGAAGTTGCGGCACTCGTCGACGTCTTCGAGGCTCAGGATGGCCTCGAACAGAGCGTCTTCGGCACGCGCCACGCGGCGGCCGGATTCATTGCGGTTGGGTTTCATACCAGAACCAGTGTATTAACGCGTTAGTACGCTAATGTATTCTTACGCAAAACGCAACCCCTGCGTAACTGTTTCAACTGAATCGAAATTTTCGCCGACCAGGTGGTTGACTTGTTTCAGCGGGCAACCCTAAACTTGCTCAAACTCATCGAGACCGGTCGAGGGATAGGCCCAAAGACGCCGGGGCAACCTTCAGGACTAACCCTCCTGAAAAGGTGCCAACTCCTGCGATGTCCAGCGGACATCGAGAGATGAGGGTTCTTGCAGCACCCAGGTTGGGTGATGGGCAAAACGACCCCTCCCTTGCGGGCTTCGCAGGGTTCCGATGAGAACAACGGGACAGTAAAGCGGAGACCGCCAATGACTACATCAGTGAGCAAAGCCACCAGCGCCGTTCGTGCGTCGATCGAGTCCGATACGCAGCATGGAGCCGTGGTACCGCCGATGCACCTGAGCTCCAATTACACGTTTGCCGGGTTCGGCGAGCCGCGGCAGTACGACTACACGCGCTCCGGAAACCCGACGCGGGACGCGCTCGGTGACGCCCTGACTGAGCTCGAGGGAGGCGCCGGGGCAATCGTCACGGCCTCGGGCATGGGCGCGCTCACCGTCCTGACGCAGTTCCTGTGTCCGGGTGACACAATCATCGCGCCACACGATTGCTACGGTGGGACTTACCGCCTGTTCGAGCAGCAGTCGCAGAAGGGGCTGTTCAACGTGGAGTTTGTCAACCAGACCGAACTCGACACGCTACGCAATGTCTGTCGTGAAGTGCAGCCGAAGATCATCCTTACAGAATCGCCGTCCAATCCTGTTCTGCGCATCTCCGATCTGGCCGGGATCCGCGAGATAGCCAGCGAGTGTGGCGCGTTGTTCGCGGTGGACAACACGTTCCTGTCGCCGGCATTGCAGAATCCGATCGAGTTTGGCGCCGATCTGGTCATTCACTCGACGACCAAGTACATCAACGGCCACAGCGACGTCGTGGGAGGCGCGATTATCGCGGCCACCGAGGAGCTCGCTGAGCAGTGTGCCTACTGGGCCAACGTCATCGGTATCACGGGCGCGCCCTTTGACAGTTTCATGACCCTGCGCGGGATTCGCACACTGCATCCGCGAATTCGCCAGCATGAGGAAAATGCAGCGCTCGTAGCGCGCGTACTGAGCGAGCAGGACAGCGTGGCCAAAGTGCACTATCCGGGCCTCGATGATCATCCGGGCCATGAGCTCGCTCGAAAACAGCAGCGCGGTTTTGGGGGCATGGTCAGCTTCGAGATCGAGGGCGGCGAGGCCGCCGTTCGTGCGTTCCTCGCGAACCTGCGGCTGTTCTCACTGGCCGAGTCGCTTGGTGGAGTCGAGAGCCTGGTGTGCCATCCTGCCTCGATGACTCATGCCCCGGTATCCGAGGAACGCAAGGCAGCGGCCGGCGTTACGCCGACACTGATCCGTCTGTCCGTCGGCCTCGAAGCGGCAGAGGACCTTGTTGCTGATCTGTTGGCCGGGCTCGAGGCAGCCGCAACGGCGCCGCGGCTTGAAGTGGTTGCCATCTGATTGTCATGAGCCTTCCTGACCACCTCAAAGCCCAGATCGCTGCCGCAACGCAATATCTGCGCGTTCCGGGCGACTTCGTGCTCGAGAGCGGCGAAGTGCTGCGCGATGTCGACATTGCGTACCGAACGTGGGGTGACCGCGCGAACGCGGCCGATCGCGCGATCCTGATCTGCCATGCGCTGACGGGCTCGGCCGATGTGGAGGCGTGGTGGCCCAATATTATCGGGGCGGGTAAGACCTTCGATCCGTCGCACGATTTTATTGTCTGCGCGAATATCCTTGGTAGTTGCTATGGATCGACCGGGCCCGCGAATCTCAAACCCGGTACGCAGACGAGATATCGCGCCGACTTCCCGCGGGTCTCCGTCCGCGACATGGTCGCGCTTGAACGCACGCTGCTCGATGAACTTGGTATCGAATTCCTGGAGCTCGTAACGGGGCCCTCGCTTGGCGGCATGCAGGCCCTCGAGTGGGCAGCGATGTACCCGGAGCGCGTTGGCAGTGTCGTGCCGATCGGTGTAGGCGGGCAGCACTCGGCCTGGTGTATCGGCATCAGCGAGGCGCAGCGCGCAGCGATCGCAGCAGACCCGAACTGGGACGACGGTTACTACAGCGATGATGCGCCACCCGAGCAGGGTCTGGCGGCCGCTCGGATGATGGCGGTCTGCACCTATCGAAGCTGGGACAGCTTCAACGAGCGCTTCGGGCGCGAGCGCCGGGATGATGACCAGTACCAGGTACAGTCATACCTGCGGCATCAGGGCAGTAAGATCAATCAGCGATTCGACGCCAACACGTATGTGACGCTGACGCATGCGATGCATACGCATGACCTGGCGCGTGGTCGCGGCGAGTATACGGACGTGCTGGGTTCCATATCCCATCCCGTGCTCGTTGTCTCAGTAAGTTCTGATGCGCTCTATCCGCCGGCAGAACAACGCTTCCTCGCGGATCATCTGCCGAATGCGCAGTACGAGATTCTCGATTGCCCGCATGGGCACGACGGCTTCCTGATCGAAACCGAGACGCTCGGATCGATAATTTCAGAGTTCAGAGCAGCGCAGGCGGCAGCGGCGCCCGCGCAGGCCGTCAGCGCAGGCAGCGAATAATTTCCGCGGTCATCTCGTCGGTCGACACGTGGGTATGACCTGCCGCAACGATGTCCGCCGTTCTCGCGCCGCCCGCGATAGCTTCAGCAATCGCAGCTTCGACGGCAGCAGCTTCCTTCTCCAGACCAAGACTATGGCGCAGCAGCATTGCGGCACTTGCGATGGCCGCACAAGGATTCGCGATGCCCTGGCCGGCAATATCGGGTGCCGAGCCGTGAATTGGCTCATACAGCCCTGCGCGCGAGTTACCTAGCGAAGCAGACGGCAGCATGCCAAGTGACCCGGCCAGCATCGAGGCCTCGTCGGTCAGGATGTCACCAAACATGTTCTCGGTAACAATGACATCGAAGTCAGCCGGACGGCTGAGCAAGTGCATCGCCGCCGCATCGACGAGCAGCGTCTCTACCTCGAGGGCAGGGTACTCATCAGCCAGGACGCGGTCCGTGACGTCACGCCACAGGCGCGAGGTTTCGAGGACATTGGCCTTGTCAACCGAACACAATTTGCCGCGCCGTCCCTCTGCGAGCCGCGCCGCGACGCGCACAATGCGCTCGATCTCGTCGGTCGTGTACTCACACAGGTCGGATGCGGCGTCATCGGTTCGGGTCTTCTTGCCGAAGTAGATGCCGCCCGTGAGCTCCCGAACAACGAGCAGATCGACGCCATCGAGAATTTCTGGCCGCAGCGGCGAAGCGCCGGCCAGTTCGGGGTAGATTTTGACCGGGCGTAGATTGGCATACACGCCGAGAACTGCACGGAGCTTCAACAGCCCCTGCTCAGGGCGAATCGACGCATTTGGGTCAGACCATTTCGGTCCGCCAACCGCGCCGAGAAATACGGCTTCGGCAGCCTCACAGGCTTCAATGGTGTCGTTCGGAAGCGGGTTAGCCACCGCATCGATCGCCGCACCGCCGATCAACGCTTCCCGGTACTCAAACGTGTGGCCGTAGCGATCCGCGACTGCATCGAGAACCTGGCGCGCGCTCGCCGTAACGTCGGGCCCGATGCCGTCGCCGGGCAGTAGCGTGATCAGGGTTGCCATGTGCGGTCTTCTTCGAATGCGGTGATGGTGTCCTGGTGCTGTTGCAGGAAGCCGAGCTGGTCGATCCCGTTGACCAGGCAATAGCGCGCAAATCCATCGAGGTGGAAGGGCACCACGCGCCCGTCTGGCAACGTTAGTGTCGTCGACTCAACATCGATGACCAGCTCTGCGCCAGGGTTATCGGTCAACCAGGCGTGTGTGTCTGTATCGATCACGATCGAGACCAGCCCGTTCTTGAGCGAATTGTTGCGGAAGATATCCGCGATCTCCGTCGAGATGACGGCCTCGAAGCCGTAGTCGAGCAGCGCCCACGGCGCATGTTCACGCGACGAGCCGCAGCCAAAATTATTGCCTGCCACGAGGATGTTGCAGCCTTTTGCCTCAGGACGATTCAGCGGGAAGTCTTCCCTGAGCTCGCCGTCATCGCGGTATCGCAGGTCATAGAAGGCCGATTTGCCAAGGCCTTCCTTCGACGTCGTCGTCAGAAAGCGCGCAGCAATGATCTGATCGGTATCGATATCCTTGGTTGGCAGGACGACGGTACGTGACTCGATACGAGTAACTGGTTTCATGAGTACTTCCTCGGATCCGCAACGTGGCCGGCAATCGCCGACGCCGCTGCGGTTGCCGGTGACGCAAGCACCGTGCGCGCGCCAACACCCTGGCGACCTTCGAAATTACGGTTGCTCGTGGAGACGCTGAGCTGGCCCGGCCGGGCGATGTCGCCGTTCATCCCGATGCACATCGAGCAGCCGGCTTCGCGCCACTCGGCTCCAGCCGTCGTAATGATCTTGTCGAGGCCTTTTGATTCAGCCTCGGCCTTGACTCTTTCGGAGCCGGGAACCACTAGCATCCGCACACCATCGGCGACCTTGCGGCCCTTGAGCACACTTGCCGCTTCCTCGATGTCGGAAATGCGCCCGTTGGTGCAGCTGCCTACGAACACAACGTCGACGCTGTTCCCGGTCATCGGTTTGCCCGATTCGACCTGCATGTAGTCGAGTGCCTTGCGGAAGCTTGCATCCGTGCTTTCCGGAACGGGCTCATCGATGCCGACGACCATGCCCGGGTTCGTGCCGAAGGTGACCATCGGAGTCAGGGAGCTCGCGTCGATCGTGACAGACTTGTCGAACGACGCGTCATCATCTGTGCGCAGCGTCCGCCAGCGGGCGACAGCGGCATCCCAGGCATCGCCTTGCGGCGCTCGCTCGCGGCCGGTCATGTATTCGAAAGTGATCTCGTCAGGCGCGATCATGCCGGCGCGTGCGCCGCCTTCTATAGACATGTTGCAGATCGTCATGCGTGCTTCCATGTCGAGCGCGCGAATCGCATCGCCCCGATACTCGATCACGTGCCCGGTTCCGCCATCCACGCCAATCTTGCCGATGACGGCGAGGATAATGTCCTTGGCCGTGACGCCATCTCGCAGCGTGCCTTCTACGTTGATCGCGAGTGTCTTCGGTTTGCGCTGCAGCAGGCACTGGGTTGCAAGTACGTGACCAACCTCAGTCGTACCGATACCAAAGGCGAGGGCACCGAATGCGCCGTGCGTGCTCGTGTGGCTGTCGCCGCAGACTATCGTCTTGCCTGGCTGGGTTGCACCCAGCTCCGGGCCGATCACGTGCACGATGCCGCGCTTGCCGCTGCCATAGCCAAGGAGATCGAGCTCGAAGTCTGCGCAGTTCTGTTCCATCTGCCGAACCTGGTTCGCCGCGCTCTCGCCGGCGACGAGCAGGTCCTTGAACGTGCTGACCGGTGTGGTCGGCGTGGAATGATCGAGCGTCGGCAGCGTGAGATCCGGACGGCGCACGCGCAGCCCTTTTTCGCGCAGCACTGAAAACGCCTGCGGCGTCGTGACCTCGTGGATGATGTGCAGGTCGATGTACAGCACCGCCGGCGTGTCGGCCGTCTCTTCGACCACGACGTGGTCGGCCCATACCTTTTCGAACAGGGTCGTTGGTTTACTCAAGATAGGCGCTCCAGAGCTAAATCGTCGCGCGCGTCGATTCGCCGTCGCCCGGCCCGGTTGCACCACGCTGTCCACGTCGCAGGATTCGGTTCATGACTTCGAGGCAGGCCCGCGTCCCGGCTTCGACGATATCAACACTCGCGCCGCGGCCACGGAAACTCCGGCCATCGTGTTCGACGGTGACCGTGACCTCGCCCTGAGCGTCTTCGCCAATCGATGCGCTGTGCAACTCGAAATTCTTGAGAACCAGTCGCACGCCGGTCACGTGCTCGAGGGCCTGGAATGCAGCAGCAACCGGTCCGTCGCCATGCGCGGAGTCCGCGATTTCCTTGCCGTCCTCACTGATCAGCGTGATCGCTGCCGTGGCCGGCTCGTCGGTATGCGTCTGTACCTCGAGGGACTTCAGGGTCCACGGTCCTGACGAGGCGCCACCGGCGTTCATGACGATCGCTTCAAGGTCACCGTCGTAGACATCCTTTTTCTTGTCCGCGAGCTTCTTGAACTCCTGGAAGGCGCGGTTGGTTTCGAATTCATCGAGTTCGAAGCCGAGTTCAACCAGCCGACCGCGAAATGCGTGCCGGCCGCTGTGTTTGCCGAGCACAAGATTTGACTTCGAGATACCGACGTCTTCGGGACGCATGATCTCGTAAGTCGACGCGTGCTGCAGCATCCCGTGCTGGTGAATGCCCGCTTCATGAGCGAATGCGTTCTCCCCGACGATCGCCTTGTTGCGCGGCGGGTGCATGCCCGTGATGTTCGAGACGAGGCGCGAGGTCGGATAAAGCCGTGTCGTATCGATGCCCGTCTCGAGACCGAAGAACTCGGCCCGCGTCTTGATTGCCATGACGGCTTCCTCGAGCGAGCAGTTGCCGGCGCGCTCGCCAATGCCATTAATTGTGCACTCGATCTGTCGCGCGCCAGCCGCCACGGCTGCCAGGCTATTGGCGACGGCCATGCCGAGATCGTTATGGCAATGCACCGACAGCACGGCGTCATCAATGTTCGGGACATTGTCGACGAGATAGCGGAACAGCTTGTCGAATTCGGCAGGTACCGTGTAGCCGACCGTATCCGGAATGTTCACAGTCGTGGCACCGGCCTCGATGGCTGCCGTCACGACCTCCGCGAGATAGGCGAGTTCTGTCCGCGAGGCGTCTTCCGGCGAGAACTCGACGTCGTCGACGAGCTCACGGGCCATCGTCACGGCGCCCACGGCGCTCTTGATAATCTCTTCCTTGGCCATCTTGAGCTTGTGCTCACGGTGGATCGCACTGGTTGCAACGAATACGTGGATGCGATGGTTATCGGCACCTTTCACGGCATCGTAGACCTTCTGGATATCCTCCGGGTTGCAGCGGGCGAGGCCGCAGATCGACGGCCCGAAATTGCGGTCGGCAATTTCCTTGACCGATTCGAAGTCGCCGGGGGAGGCCGCGGGGAAACCCGCTTCGATGATGTCGACGTTAAGCTCGGATAGCGCCTTGGCAACACGAAGCTTTTCGCTGAGCGTCATGCTGCAGCCGGGTGCCTGTTCCCCATCTCTCAGGGTTGTGTCAAAGATGCGTATCCTGTTGTCTGCCATCGGGCTCTCTCCGTTGTTTCGCGGTTTCCCTGTGTCGCTGGTCTATTCGGACAACCAGTCCATGCGGCCGCGCAGATTGCGGCCAACTTCCTCGATCGGGTGGTCAAGGTCTGCCTGCATTTTCACCTTGAACTGCGGCATACCGTTCTCGTTCTCGGCAATCCAGTTCTTCGCGAAGGTGCCGTCCTGAATATCGGTCAGCACGTCTTTCATCGCGGCTCGCGATGCATCGTCGACCACGCGTGGGCCCGAAATCATGTCGCCCCACGCGGCCGTGTCGCTGATGAACTTGTGCATCTTTGCGAGTCCGCCTTCGTGCAGGAGATCGACGATCAGCTTGAGTTCGTGCATGACCTCGTAGTACGCAACCTCAGGCTGGTATCCCGCTTCAACCAGTGTCTCGAAGCCCGCTACGATCAGTTCGGTCGCACCGCCGCAGAGAACGGCTTGTTCGCCGAACAGGTCGGTTTCGGTTTCTTCGGCAAAGGTCGTTTCGATCACACCGGCTCGCGCTCCGCCGATGCCAGCAGAGTAGGCGAGTGCTTTTTTCAGCGCCTCCCCCGTGGCGTCCTGATGAACCGCGACGAGGCACGGCACACCATGACCTTCCTCGTACTGGCGACGCACGAGACCACCGGGCCCCTTGGGAGCGATGAGCGCCACGTCGAGGTCGGCACGAGGCTCGACCTGGCCGTAGTGAACCGCGAAACCGTGGGCGAAGAGCAGCAGGGCGCCATTCGGGACATCGTCAACCACGGTCTGGTAAAGGGCTTTCTGCACCATATCCGGCGTCAGGAACATGACGACGGCTGCATTACTGACCGCCTCGTTGGGTTCCTGAACGGTCAGGCCATCGGCCTCCGCATTCGCCCAGCTGGCACCACTCTTGCGCAGGCCGACGACGACATTGAAACCGGAGTCCTTGAGGTTAAGGGCGTGTGCGCGGCCCTGGCTGCCGTAGCCAAGTATCGTGACCTGTTGGTCGCCAAGAATCGTCGTATCGACGTCTGCTTCGGAATACATCTTCATGGTGGTTCCCGTGTATCAATCAAAATTCATAAAAAAACCCCACGATCCTGTCGGATGCGGGGTTTGCGATGTCCTCTCGTCGGATACGCGCTACCCGCTCTGCCTCCCAAGAAGAAGCAGATCGAGTACGAGTGCGAGCAGTGCAGCTGCATGCGAGTTCGTGCGCGTTACGTCCATAGCGGCGATCATGTTGTAAGCTCCAAATGTTGTCAACCATTTCCTGCACCGTTACGAGTGATACTAAATAAAAGAGATTAAGAGTTACCTATAACCCTCTAATTCAAAAAACTAATCTCGTGATTTCGGCGGATTTGCGCAGCTCCTTATATATAACCGCTCGTCGTGCTGACTCTGAACAACTCCGAAAAAAACGGTATTGAGCGGTGTGCGATCGAGCAGAAAAACTCGCACTGAAAATGCACTCGAATTGGCACGTCAAACTGCTCGCACGTTATGTCTTTCACAAGACTGGCGATACTGAACGCATGTGTTATTCTTGCCCGGTATTCAGGGGACCTTGAAACATAAAGGAATAAATGGCGGGGAAACCTGGGAATTCCCAGGAGCCAAATACGAGAGAGAGAATCAGGGGTCCAATAAAAAAGTTCACGCCGCGCGGCGTAGGTGGAGAGGGCCGCGTGCGCAATTGGCAACATTGTCTTTGTTGTCGGTTTTCATTTGTGCATGTATTCAACGGATACGTTGCATCCCTCTCCATAACAATTATTAACAACGACCTTTAAGGAGCGTTCATGAAACGGTGCATAAGCAGCAGTCGGCGTCTTGCCACCGCGTTTGTCGCGGCTTCGGTAATGATGATCTCCGGCAGCGTTTTCGCCCAGACCGTCGATGATGTGTTGCGGGCTGATCAACGTCGGTTGAATCTGGCGCAACAATCGCAGGAGCGGATCAACAACATTGTTGAGGGTACGCGGTCTCTCGAAGACCAGTACCGGGCAATAAACAAGGAAATTGACGGCCTGAAGGTCTACAACCGCCTGATGCGGGCACAGGTTGAAGGTCAACAGGCGACCCTCGAGGACATTTCGTTGTCGATGGATCGCGTTGACGTCATCAACCGCCAGATCTTCCCGCTCATGACGAAGATGATCGACGGCCTCGAGCAGTCGGTGGAACTCGACATTCCTTTCCTGATGACAGAGCGCAGGGATCGTATCGCCGACTTGAAAGACATTATGGAACGCTCCGACGTTTCCGTTGCCGAGAAATTCAGGAAGGTGATGGAGGCGTACCAGATCGAGAACGATTACGGTACGTCGTCCGAATTCTACGAGGACACCCTGACGATTGACGGTGAGACGCGCTCGTTCAACATGCTGCGTATCGGCCGCATTGGTCTGTACTTCCAGTCTGACGACACCGCGATCACGGGTCGCTGGGACAACAAAACGAAAGAGTACGTTCGCGATGACTCGGCACGCAACGAGGTCCGCAAGGGCCTGCGTATGGCGCGCCAGCTGATCGCACCCGAACTCATCGTTATTCCGGTTCAAGTTTCGGAGGCTACGTAAATGAAACGCTTTACTCTCATTATTGCCGCCGGACTGCTGAGTCTCGGACTGACCACGGCACACGCGCAACAGGACGAGGACGAGGGTGCTGCCAGCATGGGCGAACTCCTGCGCCTCATCGAACAGGGCCAGTCTCGCGACTCGCGCGAAAATCGCCAGCGTGAAGCGGCGTTTGCGCAGGCCCGCAACCAGCAGCAACAGCTCCTGAACCAGGCACGTGCCGAGCGCACTCGCCAGGAGAACGTGTCTGCACAGCTCGAAAACAACTTCGAGCAGAACCAGCAGCGCATTATCACGGCGCGCCAGGCTCTGGATGAGCGCATGGGTGCCCTGAAAGAGCTGCTTGGTGTACTGCAGACGGTGTCCGGTGACACGCAGGGTCGCTTCGCGTCCTCGCTGACCAACATCGAATACCCCGATCGCAACGACTTCCTCGTGGAACTGGGCAGCAAGCTGGCTGGCGCCAGCAACATCCCCGAGATCGCCGAGATCGAGACACTTTGGGGAATGCTGCACAAGGAAGTTGTCGAGTCGGGTCGCGTCTCGCGCTTCACCCACCTGGTTACGAAAGCTGACGGTACCCAGGAAGAGGTCGACATTATGCGCGTTGGCGCATTCAACCTCGTCTCGGAGAACGGCTACCTCGAGTTCAATGACGATGGCACGATTTCCGAGCTGCTGCGTCAGCCCGACGGCAAGTTCCTTGGCACGGCCGGCGACATGCTGGAAGGCGCAGAGGGCGATGCCGTCGCGTTCGGTATCGACGTCACCCGCGGCGGTATTCTCGCTACGCTCGTTGATACACCGACGCTGACCGAGAAGATGCACCAGGGTGGTTACGTTGGTTACGCAATCATCACGCTCGGCATCATTGGTGTCCTGATTGCGCTGCTGCGCCTTGCTGCGCTCTCCACGGCAGCCCGCAAGGTCAATGCTCAGCTCAAGCGTGAGACGGCCAGCACCGACAACCCGCTGGGTCGCGTCCTCGCGGCTTACGAGTCGAACAAGGGTGCAGATACCGAGACGATCGAACTGAAGCTCTCGGAGGCCGCGCTCAAGGAGATGCCGGCACTGACGAAGGGCCTGCTGTTCATCAAGGTCGTGTCGGCCGTTGCGCCGCTCATGGGTCTGCTCGGTACGGTTACCGGTATGATCAAGACCTTCCAGGTCATCACGCTGTACGGCGCTGGCGACCCGAAGATGATGGCCGGCGGTATCTCGCAGGCACTGGTCACGACGGTACTCGGCCTCCTGGTCGCAATCCCGATGGTGCTTCTGCACACGATCGTCAGCGGCCAGAGCCGCAAGATTGTGAATATCCTTCAGTCGCAGAGTGCAGGCCTCGTAGCCCAGCACTCAGAGCGTTCTGGTTAATGACGAGGAGTCGCTATGCTTTGGCTTGCTGATGCAATAGAAGCCATTCGCGACTTTATGGCTCTCGGTGGCCCGGTACTCCGGGCCATCGCGGTCGTCATCTTCATCATGTGGGTACTCATCGTGGAACGGGTGGTGTTCTTCCGCTCGTCGATGAAGAGGATGTCGCGAGAAATCCACGACAAATGGGAATCTCGGCCTGAACGCCAGTCCTGGAATGCCAAGCAGGTGCGCGAACTGTTGATCTCGCAATTCAGCGAGGTGACCAATCGCGGGCTTGCTGTGATCCAGACGCTCATTGCTTTGTGCCCCTTGCTCGGCCTGCTCGGCACCGTGACAGGCATGATCAAGGTCTTCGAAGTAATGGCGGCGTCCGGTTCGGGCAACGTTCGCGCAATGGCTGCGGGCGTATCCCAGGCTACGGTTCCGACAATGGCGGGAATGGTCGGTGCGCTTTCCGGCGTACTGTTGATCACGCTGTTGACCCGTCGGGCGACCCGCGAGGTGGAATTCCTCGAGGATTCGCTGACGATGGATCACTAGGAGATATTTCGTAATGAGAAAACATCTCGAAGATATCCACGTTGACGACGAGGAAAGTGAAATCAACCTGACCCCGATGCTTGACGTCGTGTTCATCATGTTGATCTTCTTCATCGTGACCGCCTCCTTTGTGAGGGAGGCGGGCATCGATGTGAATCGCCCCGATGCGCCGATGACGGAGAGTAAGCCGGAGGATTCCAATATCCTCGTCAGGATCAGTGCGACCGACGAGATCTGGATTGACCGGCGACTCGTCGATCCGCGCGCCATTCGTGCGAACATCGAACGTCTGGCGGCCGAGAATCCCGACGGTTCTGTCGTGATACTGGCTAACAACAGGTCGACCAACAAGGTGCTTGTTCAGGTCATGGACGCCTCGCGACAGGCGGGCGTCTACAGTATCTCGATCGGCGAATCGCAATAGGCGGGACCAGAGGAGCTAAATTATGGCCAAGAAACGCTTATTGTCAGTCGAAGAAGACGAGAGCGAAATCAATTTGACGCCGATGCTCGACGTCGTGTTCATCATGCTCATCTTCTTCATCGTGACGGCGACCTTCATCAAAGAGGCGGGTATCCAGGTCGAGCGGCCGGATACATTTACTGCGGACTCCCAGGACGACGCGGCTATTCTTATCGCCATCAGCCCGAACGATGAGATCTGGATCGATCGCGCCGAGCGCGACCCGCGTGCCCTCAGGGGAATTATCGAGCGATTGCACGCGGAGAACCCGAAGGGTTCGATCGTCATCCAGGCTGACGAAGGTTCGACGCATGAGACCCTCGTGGTCGTCATGGAGGCTGCCAAGGCGGCCGGCGTGACAAATGTCGCGATTGCGTCGGATAACGAAGGGTAAGGAACGCAAGTGCGGGATAACTGTCTTAATGAGTCAATCAGGCGGGCAGAAAGAGCGGTTAGTCCGCTGAGGAGAAACGGACCATGCTAGGTCGTTATGGTATTGCAATTGTTGTCGGCTCGTTCGTGACCGTCAGCCTGCTGTTTATCATGCAGCTGCTGATTGTTACGGGTAAGCAGGCGTTAACGGATCCCCGTACACGCCACAAGCTCGAGTTCGTGCGCGTCAAGCGGAATGAGAACCTCAACATTGAGGATATCGTTCCCGAGAAGCCGCCGAAGCCGCCTGAGACGCCGCCCGAAACGCCGCCTCAGGATATGGATAACGTGAACCCGGATGCGCCGACCATCAACGTCGCGCCGCCGACGGTTCAGGCCTCGACCGATATCGGTGGCCCGGGTGGTATGAACATTGCCGAGGGCGACTACCTGCCGATCGTTCGCGTCGCGCCGGTCTATCCGGCCCGTGCGCTGTCACGAGGACTCGAAGGTTTCGTCGACCTGTCATTTACGGTAACCACGACGGGTACGGTCAAGGACCCGGTCGTTATCCAGTCGACGAGCAGCCTGTTTGAGCGCGCAGCTATTCGCGCCGTGCTCAAGTTCAAGTACAAACCGCGTGTCGTGGATGGCGTCCCTGTCGAAGTACCGGGCGTGAAGACGCGTATTTCGTTCCAGCTGGAGGACTAATGACATGAAACTGACTCGTGGAATTACCCTGAAGCTGTGCCTAGTGGCGCTCGTCGGTGTGTTTGCGATGGGCAACGCGGCGGCACAGGAGCGCGCAGACCCGGAGACGGACAAGACCAAGACGAAGCAGGCCCAGGCGGTCAGCAAAGACGTCTACGAGCGCATTCAGAAAGCGCAGGAGATGGTCGACGAGAAGAACTACAACGGCGCACTGAGGCTTCTTAACAGTCTCTACAACCCGGACAAACTGACAGAGTACGAGCAGGCTAACGTCCTCAACTACATCGGTTTCGTCCACTACAACATGGACAACGTCACAGAGGCGATTCGTACGTACGAGCGAATGCTGGCGCTGCCGACGCTCGAAGAGCAGATGGCCAAGCAGACGACGTACACGATGGCGCA
>JASJCM010000079.1 GCA_030065985.1 Woeseiaceae bacterium
TGGCGGAGAGGGGGGGATTCGAACCCCCGGTACGGTATCACCGTACACTCGCTTTCCAGGCGAGCACCTTAAACCACTCAGCCACCTCTCCGAATCTGACTAGTTGCCCGAGCCGATCGGCGGGGGCATATCGATGCAACGACCCTCCGCCGTCTTCGGCGCGTTCGGGTCTGCCCTGGGAATCGGCATCTCGGCAAAGACATCCAGTGAATCGAGCCCTTCCGGTACTTCGACCCGTTTACTTTCCACGCGATTCTGGTATTCCTCGCCGCCGTCACAATCGGCGATGATGCCATCGTCGCCACCACACCCTGCAATCAGCGCGCTGCCGAGCACGATGGCGATGAACCTGAAATTCCTCATGCACTTTCTCCGATGCTGACGCCCGCTTTCTCCATGGCCGCCCGCATGTCCTCATGATACTGCGCCGAAAACGGCGTCAGCGGCAAGCGGATATGTGGCTCGATCAATCCCATCTCCGCCAACGCCCACTTCACCGGTATCGGGTTTGATTCAACAAATAGCGCCTTGTTCAATGGCTGCAACGTGTCATCGAGCTTTTTCGCCTCGTCGGTTGCGCGCGTGCGCGCCAGCTCACACAGCGTTGCCACCTGACGCGGCGCGACATTACCGCTGACGGTCACCACGCCGTGCCCGCCCTGCTCGATAAACGGCCGAAGAGTGAAATCGTCGCCGCTGTAGAGCCGGAAGTCCTCGCTGACGAGGTCACGAATCTGCTGCAGACGCTCCATGTCGCCGGTCGCCTCTTTAACGCCGAAGATATTCTCATGGCTCGCGAGTCGGGAGATGGTCTCAGGCAGCAGGTCCGCAACCGTACGGCCAGGCACGTTGTACATCAGCAGCGGCTTGTCGATCGCATCCGCGATTGCCATGTAATGGCGATACAGGCCTTCCTGGGTCGGCTTGTTGTAATACGGCACAACGGCCATGTAAGCCGCGATTCGCGGATCCGCGACTGCGAGCGACAGCTCGATCGACTGCGACGTCGAGTTCGAACCGGTGCCGGCAATCACAGGAATACGCCCGTCTGCTATCTCGACCGTACGACCGATCAACTCGATGTGCTCTGAGCGTTCGAGCGTCGGCGATTCACCCGTCGTACCCGCCACGACAATGGCGCTCGAGCCCTGCTCGACATGAAAGTCGACAAGACGCTTGAGACTGCTGTAATCGACCCGATTATTGCCATCGAACGGCGTTACGAGCGCGACCAGACTGCCGTGAAACACGTTGAATCCTCGCCACAAATGAGGCGGCGATGTTACTGTTCATATCCGGTGCTGGCAAGAGCCCGTATCGGACCCGAAGAGAAAACAGGAGTTTTCTAGATAAATGTCGCAACTTATTGTTATTTCAGCGGTTGGTTCAGATCAAACGGGCCTTGTTCAGGACCTGACTAAAGTCATCCTCGCCTGCGGTGGCAACATCGAGGAAAGTCGCATGACGACGCTGGCCTCTGAATTCGCGATGCTGCTGCTCGTGTCGGGCAACTGGCACACGCTGAGCCGCCTCGAGCAGGACCTCGAGAAGCTGCGCACAACGGGTGGCCTGCAGGTGTCGATCAAGAAGACCGATGCCAAACCGGCCGAAGAAGATCGCATGCCTTATGCGGTCGATGTCGTCGCGCTCGATCAGCAAGGTATCGTGTTCAATCTCGCGAACTTCTTCGCCAGCCGTGACATTGAGATTGCCGACGTTGCGACGAGCCGCTACGCGGCCGCCCACACCGGCGCGCCGATGTTCTCCGTGCAGATGACTGTCAACGTGCCCTCCTCCATACACGTTGCACAGATGCGGGACGAGTTTTACGACCTCTGTGACGAAATGAACCTTGACGGTGTCGTTGAGGCGATCACCAACTAGACCTAATTCCGAGACCAGGAGACCCAACTTGAGTGCACCTCGCATGAACCGCGTTGTCGCGGACTTCAAGGCCGCCGCCACCGGCGACCAGACGATTCGCCTGAAGGACCTGCGCGGCAAGAACGTCGTGATCTACTTCTACCCGAAAGACAGCACGCCGGGCTGCACCACGGAAGGTCTGGACTTCAGCGCCCTGCACGCCAGATTCCGGCGGGCGAATACTGTGATCTTCGGCGTGTCGCGTGACAGCCTCGCTTCACACGAGAAATTCAAGGAAAAGCAGGGGTTTAAGTTCGACCTTTTGTCGGATCCGGACGAAAAGCTGTGTCGTCAATTCGACGTAATCCACGAGAAAAACATGTATGGCCGCAAGGTCATGGGTATTGTTCGTAGCACGTTCCTGATCGACGCCGACGGCAAGCTGCGCACCGAGTGGCGCAAGGTCAAGGTCAAAGGCCATGCCGAAGAGGTGCTCGAGGCCGTCAAGGCCTTGTAATTACAGGGAACGACTGCTGCCGGACCCGTACTAATTAGACGATGATCTTCCAAACCGCAAAACGCTGCCTGACCGCTGCCCTCTTGGGTGCCGTGATCTTCGTGTCAGGCGCCGGGGCCGACGACATCAACCTGCCGGATATGGGCAGTCCGGCCGACGCGATCCTCAACAGCTCGGATGAAGCGCGAATTGGCCGCATGATCATGCGCGATATCCGCAATAGCGGCATGGTTGTTGAGGACCCTCTGATCGCCGAGTATCTGAATGACGTCGGCAGCAAGATTGCGGCGCAGACCAACGACGGCGACCACAGTTTCACGTTCTTCGCGGTCGAGGACCCTCGCATCAACGCCTTCGCGCTGCCGGGCGGCTATATCGGTATTCATACCGGTCTTCTGGAAGCAACGCGCAATGAAAGTGAGCTTGCAGGTGTCCTGGCGCACGAGGTTGCTCACGTCACGCAGCGCCACATTGCACGGGCGATCCACGCAAACTCCCGCCAGAGCCTGTTGACGACTGCCATCATGCTCGGCGCGATCATTGTTGCGGCTGCGGGTGGCAGCGGCGATGCCGTACAGGGGGCCATGGCAGTTGGACAGGGCATGGCCGCTCAGCAACAGATCAACTTCACCCGCTCGAACGAGTATGAGGCTGACCGCGTAGGTATTTCGGCTCTGGCAGAGGCCGGCTTCGATCCCTACGGCATGGCGTCCTTCTTCGAGGTCCTGTCGCGAATGACGACGACGAGCCCCGAGATGCGGGCACCGGAATTCCTGCGCACGCACCCGGTCACGACTGCACGTATCGCCGAGGCGCGCGCCCGGGCACGCAGTTACCCGGTGCTCCGCACTGAAGACTCAACCGGGTACGGTATCGCGCGAATGCGCACGATTGTGGCGCGTTTCGATACGCCCGAAGAGGCCGTTGCCTACTTCGAGGCTCGTACGACTGCAAATGAGAGCCAGATCGATCGCTACGGCCGTGCCGTCGCCTATCAGCGCGCGGGGAATCACTTCGAAGCCCTGAAAATTTTCGAGGACCTGCTCGAGGAGGACCAGTCGGTCATCGCCTATTACATCGGCCTCGGCCAGGCGCTCGTTGCAATGGACCAATACAGCGACGCTCTGCGTCACTTCGAGCGCGCAGTGGAACTGTTCCCGCGCAACGTGCCGCTCGTCATCGAGTACGGCGAACGTCTTCTCGAACTGGGCCAGCCGAAAAAAGCCCATGCGATGCTGCTCGACCTGCTCAACAATGTGCCGCCAACGCCTGACCAGGTGCGCCTGATTGCCCGAGCTGCAAGCCTCGCAGGCGAGGACGCCGAGGCCTATTACTACCTCGCCGAGTATCGCCTCATGATCGGTGATCTCGCAGGCGGTATCGGCTATCTGCAGCAGGCGCTGCGATTGCCTGAACTGCAGGAAATCCAGCGTGCCCGCTTCGAAGCACGCATTGATTTCATTCGCGAGTTCATGACTGAAGAACAGCTGAAACGCATGCAGTCGTCCCGGCCCGTCGGAGTTGCGAGGACCCGGCAGTGAAGCGCGGACTCGCCCTGCTTGCAATCGGCTTCCTCCTCACGGGCTGCGTAACGGTCCCAGCCGATCAGCGCGTCGACTACGACCCGCTCGAACCGCTGAACCGCGGCATCTACGGTGTCAATGATGCTGTCGACAGGGCCACCCTGAAACCCCTTGCGAAAGGCTACAACAAGGTCGTTCCGGAGCCCGTGCGCAACGGAATCACCAACTTCAGCCGCAACCTGTTCACGCCGCGTTCGGCGATCAACAATTTCCTCCAGGGCAAGCCCGGAAACGGCTTCTCGGAGCTCATGCGTTTTGCCGTCAACAGCACGGTTGGCATAGGCGGTCTTGTCGATATCGCGGCCCATCTCGGCGTTGAAGAGAAGACCGAGGACTTCGGTCAGACGGCTGCCGTGTGGGGCGTGCCGCAAGGCCCGTATGTTGTGATTCCATTCCTCGGACCGTCGACTCTGCGCGATGCCGTGATGATGCCGCTCGACGTAGCAGCTGACCCGCTCTATCACTACGACGACAAACAGTCTGTCCGCAATTCACTCTACGCAATGCGTCTCGTGAATCTGCGCGCACGGGTACTCTCGATTGAGGAACTCCTAGCTGATTCCGCGGATCCGTATGTCACGATCAGGGAGTCCTACCTGCAGAATCGCGAGTTCCAGATATACGACGGCGATCCGCCGCTCGACGACGACGAGTTTTACGACGAGTTCCTGGAAGAAGAGGACTACTAGCGCGGTTTTAGAGGCCGTCTGGCGCCTCGATGAACCCGGCCCAGCGTTCGCCTCGGGTCAGCAACGCTTCTACCTCGGTTGTCCGAGCTATCGCGAGTATTTTCTCAGGCATGTCCTTGAAGCGGATTTCGCGCACGCTGTGATTCGCCCACGTAACCCACTCGAGCAACAGCGCAAGCCCGGCTGAGTCGCTGGCCGTAATTCCTGACAGGTCGATCTCGAGCTGCGAGTGTTCCTCGAACGGTTCCTCGCTGGCGCGCAGGATCTTCTCCGCGGTAGAGAAGGTCATGACGCCTGTAACCGCGAACTTGCCGTCGCCAAGGTCCTTGATGTCAAAATCGGCCATGCGCGACTACTCGCCGGCAATCCCGGCTTCGCCTTCGAGCCGCTCGATCACGGCTTCGAGGCTTGAGCCCCGGATCTCCGAATCAAGCTCGGCGCGGAAATTGCGCACATAGGAGACGCCCTCAATCACGACATTGAAGACCAGCCACCCGGCCTTGCGCTTCACGAGTTCATAGTCGACCGCGACCTTGCTGCCGTCGTCCATCAACACGGTACTACGCACCTTGGTTCGCTTTTTCGTCGCGTCACCGCGGTATGGCAGGACCTCGATCATATCGGGATCGAACTCGAGAACACCGTCGGCGTACTTTCGCAGCAGCGCACGGTAAAACGCCTCGATAAAGCGAGTCCGCTGCTCTTCGCTCGCGGTGCGCCAATGCTTGGCTAGCACAACCTGCGCCGCAAACCGGCGATCGAAGCGGGGCATCAGGATTTCGTCGATGATCGCGTAGAGCTCGTCGCGATTGTCGGACAGTTCCTGTTGGCGACCATCGAGTTTTTCCGCGAGCAGCGTCACAGAGCTCTCGATAACGTCGTTGGGCGAATCATTGGTAGCGAGCGCAGCTGAGCTGAACGCGATCGCGGTAATGGC
>JASJCM010000033.1 GCA_030065985.1 Woeseiaceae bacterium
TCTGAAGGTCCGCGATATCCAGAAGACGCTGCTCCTGAACTGGCCCAAGGCCCGGTACTGGAAATCGCTGGCGGGCGCATACACGGAGCTCGGTGAAGACGAGAAGCTGATCTATGCCTACGACGCTGCTCACACGCAGGGCATGCTGGTCAAGGACACGGAGTTCGTGACGATGGCGCAGCTCTACCTGCAGGCCGAGGTGCCTTACAAGGCGGCGACGCTGCTCCAGGACAAGATGGACGGGGGCGCTGTACCGAAGACCGAAAAGAACTACCGGCTGTTGTCGCAAGCCTGGATGCTGTCAATGGAAGATGAGAAGGCAATTCCGGCGCTCAAGGCGGCTGCGGGCCTCGCGACGGACGGCCAGCTCGATCTTCGGCTGGCGAATGCCTACCTGAACGTCGGTGAGTACACCGACTGTGTCAGCTCGGCGAACGACGCTATCCGCAAGGGCGGGCTGAAGAACCCGGACAACGCGCAGATTTCGCTCGGCATGTGCCTCTACAACCTGCGTCGCTACAATGACGCTCGTCGTGCGTTCGTCAACGCAGGCAAGACGCCGCGGTCCAAGCGCCAGTCGACGCAGTGGGTCAAGGTGATCGACGCAGAGGTCGAACGCAACCGCCAGATCCGCCTCGCAGAAGAAGCAGCTCGGAAGAAACGCGAGCAGCTCGAAGCGAAGCGTGCAGCGGCCGCAGCGCAGCAGTAACACACTGTCCATTGCATCAGGGGGCGTTGACCGGAAACGGTCAACGCCCTTATATTTTGCGCCTTCATGAACCGGATCAGTCGAAGCGGAAGTCAGCAATGCCCAAAGTCACCTATATAACCCCCGATGGAACCCGCCACGATGTCGAGGTGGAGAACGGCTATTCCGTCATGGAAGGCGCTATTAACAACAACATTGACGGGATCGTCGCCGAGTGCGGCGGTGCGTGCGCCTGTGCGACCTGCCACAGCTACGTCGATGAGGCCTGGGCGGACAAGCTGCCGGAAATGGACGACATGGAAGACAGCATGCTGGACGCGGCTTTCGAGCGGAAAGAGACCAGCCGCCTGACCTGCCAGATTGAAGTAACAGATGAACTCGACGGCCTCGTGATTCACGTGGCCGAAAACGACTATTAGCGATAAGGGAGACCACGCTATGACGATTGCAGTTGGCGATACCATGCCCTCGGGAAGCTTCGGTGTAATGACCGATAGCGGACCGGGTTCAATGACCAGTGACGAGCTTTTCGCCGGCAAGAAAGTCGTGCTCGTTTCGGTGCCGGGCGCATTTACGCCGACCTGTTCGATGAATCACTTGCCGGGTTTCGTTGACAACGCCGAGGCGCTCAAAGCGAAGGGCATCGACACGGTCGCCTGCATGGCCGTCAATGACGTGTTTGTAATGGGCGCCTGGGGCAAGGATCGTGGTGTTGGCGACAAGGTCACCTTGCTGGCCGACGGCAACGCCGAATACACGCGAGCGCTGGGTCTCGAACTGGATGCTACCGGCTTCGGTATGGGTATCCGTGGTCAGCGCTTTGCGATCATCGTCGATGACGGTGTCGCGACTCACGTTGCTGTCGAAGCGCCGGCGGAATTCGAAGTCTCAAAGGCCGAGGCGATTCTGGAAGCGCTCTAGTTCTTCCCAGCCACCGGGCGTTTCGCACGGGGGCACGTTCGCAGGACGTGTCCCGACAATGACCCGGGCGTTTCGCACGGGGACACGTTCGCAGAACGTGTCCCCACAATGACGCAGGTTCTAACTGAGTGCTGACGTGAGTTCGGGAACGACCTTGAACAGGTCGGCCACAAGGCCGATATCCGCAACCTCGAATATTGGCGCCTCTTCGTCCTTGTTGATTGCGACGATCGTGCCGGCATCCTTGATGCCGGTCATGTGCTGGATAGCGCCAGAAATGCCGATCGCAATATACAGGTCAGGCGCGATGATCTTGCCCGTCTGACCGACCTGCATATCGTTGGGGCAATAGCCCGCATCGACAGCAGCGCGCGAAGCACCAACGCCCGCGTTCAGGGCGTCGGCCAGCTTGTAGATAAGATCGAAGTCCTCTTCGCTTCCGAGCGCCCGGCCACCCGAGACCACGCTTGTGGCTGTCTGCAGGTCGGGACGATCCGAAGCGCCTGATTCGAGGCCTACAAAACGCGTGTGGGTCGGCAGAGCCACATCCGCGCTGGCTGCCTCGACGGCTGCCGAATTACCTCCGGCAGCCGCCTGGTAGGAAGCAACACGCACGGTAGCGACAACAACGCTGCCCTCCGCAACCTCTACCGTGACAATTGCGTTGCCGGCGTATACCGGGCGCTTGAAGGAATGACTGCTTTCGACACTCATGATATCGCTGACCTGGTTGACACCAAGCAGAGCGGCCACGTGTGGCATCAGGTCCTTGCCGAATGTGGTCGAGGGGCCGAACACGTGGGTGTGATCGCCGGCCAGGGCCGCGATTTGTGGCGCGAGGATCGCCGAGATCGGGTACTCGTTTTCGGCCCGTTCGACTGTCAGAACGCGAGACACACCGGCGATCTCGGCCGCCTGCGCAGCGATGTCACCCACCGCGGCAGCGAGAACAACAATATCGATTTCCGCGCCGTCGATCGAAGCAGCGCAGGCCACGCACTTGGCAGTGCTGGGATTCAGGGTTTTGCCGTCATGTTCGGCAACGATGAGTACTTTGGCCATTATGCGAGCCCCTTGTCTTTAAGTGCCGCAACGAGTCCGGCGACGTCTTCAACCATGACGCCGCGCTGTCGTGCTTCGGGCGGCGCATAGGACAATTCCTTGACCTCCGGACCGGCTTCAATACCGAGGTCTGCCAGAGCCACTTCGTCGAGTGGTTTCTTCTTGGCCTTCATGATGTCCGGCAACTTCACGTAGCGCGGCTCGTTGAGTCGCAGGTCTACGGAGATGACGGCAGGCAAGTCGACCTCGACTGTCTCGAGCCCTGCGTCGATCTCACGTACGACGCGTGCCGTATCGCCGTCCAGCGTCACGCCGGAAGCGAAGGTCGCTTGCGGCCGACCCCAGAGTGCGGCAAGCATCTGGGCAATCTGGCTGTTGTCGCCGTCAATTGCCTGCTTGCCCAGCATCACCAGTCCGGCATTTTCTTTTTCAGCCAGAGACAGGAAAATTCGCGAAACTGACAGTGGGTCTAGGTACCCATCGGCCGTGACGAGAATCGCGCGATCCGCACCCATTGCGAGTCCGGTACGCAACTGCTGCTGCGCCTCCGACGTGCCGATGGATACGGCAATCACCTCGTTGGCTTCGCCACGCTCCTTGATGCGAAGTGCTTCTTCAAGCGCAATCTCATCGAAAGGATTGATACTCATTTTGACGCCATCGGTTTCGACGCCGGTGCCGTCGCTCTTCACCTGGACACGCACGTTGTAGTCGATGACGCGCTTCAGGCCGACAAGAATCCTGTCCACAAGTTGACTCCCAATTCTTAACAGGAATAGGGCGGGCGGTGCCCGCGGGGCAATGCTATTGTCTCGAAGCGCAGTCTGGCGTACAAGGCCTGAAAACACCTATGCCATGATCAGGGTAGCCGATGTCCGAACCCCAGATACTCATTCCCGTTGACGAACTCGAGCAGCTGATTGCGCGGCAGGATACGGTCGTGGCTGATGTGCGCTTCGATCTTGCCGATCCTGCGGCTGGCCGGCGGAGTTACGAAGAAGGGCATATACCGGGTGCTGTGTTCCTGGATCTCGATGAGGATCTTGCCGCGCCGATCGGGTCGATGACAGGGCGGCATCCTCTTCCGGATGTAGCACTGATTGCGCGGACACTCGGCCACCTGGGCATTGGTAATGACAGGAGTGTGGTCGTCTACGACGGCGGCAACGGTGCGATTGCTGCACGCGCCTGGTGGATATTGCGCTGGCTGGGGCATGAGCAGACCCGACTGCTCGATGGCGGGCTCGCTGCCTGGCTCCGCGCTGGTGGGTCGCTGGAAGCAGGCACCGCAACTCCGGATGCAACGGAGTTTCGTGCCAAGCCACGGGGTGAACTCGTAATGACGACGGAGGAACTCGCCGATGACCTTCCAGGTATCCCCGGGCGACGCCTCCTGGATGCCCGGGATGCAGCACGTTATCGGGGTGACGTTGAGCCTGTCGATCCGATTGCCGGCCACGTTCCTGGAGCAATTAACCTGCCATTTTCCGATCTGATTACGGCTGAGGGATTGTGGCGGTCCGCCGCGGAGCGTCGCGAGCGTCTGCAGGAGGCGCTCGGGGAGGACAAGGAGGCGGCATGGTCGGTTATGTGCGGGTCCGGGGTCACGGCCTGCCACCTTGCCATTGCGGGCCTTGAGGCTGGCTACAGGGAGCCACGCGTCTATGTGGGCTCCTGGAGCGAGTGGATTCGCGATCCGGGGCGGCCAATTGGGGTCGGGGAAGGCTGTTCCGACTGTCTGCTCGCCGCGGATATGGCGTAAACTTAACGCCCGAAACGGGTCTAATACTAATGATGAATAAAGCCGGTGGAGCCCCGTTTGTTGTGGTAACGCAACACATTTTAAGGTCGGTAAAATGAAGTTAAAACATATTGTTATCGCGCTTTCCTTAAGTGCATTAGCAGGTTGTGCCGGAACCGCTGAGCAGTCGGACGACGCCACATCGGAGGATCGCGACTGGCGTGACGATTGCATCTATCAGCCAAGTGTCCGAGGATACAGAGTGTTGGACGCGCAAAATTTGCTCGTCGATGCTGCAGGACGCCGTACGTATCACGTTGTTCTGCGACGCAAGGCCTACGAGCTGCGAAGCAGCATGGGTATTGCCTTCAAATCGACATCGAGCCGCGTCTGTGAGGACTTCAGTGAGATCGTGTTCCGAGACAACATGTTCGAGAGGTCCTTCGAATCGATCAGAATCCGGACAATCCGACTTCTGACGCCCGAAGAAGAAGAACACCTTCTGATCCAGTTTGGTAAGAAGGAACCGGAAATCGAACAAACCCCGGCGCCGGAAGACGTCAAAGGCGCCGAGGTAGAAGAGCTGGACACAGCTGACAACGATTAGCGTCGCGTCAACTGAGTCACGCAATCCGCAATCTCCGTGCGGACCCACCCGGCCAACCTTCTAGGTTGGCCGGGTTTTTCATGCCCGTGAGTTTCGCAGGTCCGTGAATACGGTTGGCCGGGTTTTTCATGCCCGTGGTTCTTGCAGTTCCCAGCGCGCGGTTGGCCGGGTACTCTTCGCCCCATGGACAGCGCCCTGCAGAATATCCGTGTCCTCGACATGAGCCGTGTCCTTGCGGGGCCCTGGGCCGGCCAGTTGCTCGGGGACTACGGCGCGGACGTCGTAAAGATCGAACGCCCGGGACAAGGCGATGACACGCGCCGCTGGGGGCCTCCCTGGCTGGGCGAAGCGTCGGCGTACTACCTGTCCACCAACCGGAACAAGCGCAGCGTCACGATCGATCTGTCGCATTCGGAGGGGCAGCAACTGACGCGTGAACTGGCGAATCAGGCAGACGTGCTGATTGAGAACTTCAAGGTCGGGACGCTGGCCCGGTATGGCCTGGAACCCCAGGCTTTGATGGATGCCAATCCACGGCTGGTTATCTGCTCGATTTCGGCCTTCGGGCAGTCCGGATCACGCGCCGATGAGCCTGGCTACGATGCAATGATCCAGGCTTCCGCCGGCCTGATGAGCATTACCGGGCCGCCGGACGATGCGGCGGGCGGAGGCCCGCAGAAAGTGGGGGTTGCGATTGCCGACATCATGGCCGGGATGTACGCCGCCACCGCCATTCTCGCCGCCCTGCAGGCCCGCGAGGCAACCGGTCGGGGTCAGCACATCGACATCCCGCTTTACGACAGCCAGGTGGCATGGCTGGCCAACCAGAGCATGAACTTCCTTGTCGGCAACAAGGTGCCCGGCAGGATGGGCACGGCGCACCCGAATCTCGTGCCGTATCAGGCGTTCGGGACCAGTGACGGCAACCTGATGCTCGCGGTCGGCAATGACCGTCAGTTCGTAGCTTGCATGGGTTGCCTCGGGCTTGCCGATTTCGCCGATGACCCCGACTATGCGACCAATCCGGCTCGTATCGAAAACCGGGTTGCCCTCGTCGGTGCAATCCAGTCCCGGCTCGAGACGGACACAACGGCGGCGTGGCTTGGCAAGCTGGCCGACTGCGGAGTCCCTGCTGGCCCGATCAATGACCTTAGGGAGGTGCTGACCAATGCGCATGCGCAGGAGCGCAATCTCGTTCGCACCCTGACGAACGGCGCAGGAGAGGCTGTGCCAACCGTCGCCAACCCCGTGAATTTCGGCAACACACCCGTTAGCTACCGGCATGCGCCGCCGTCGCTCGGGGAACATACCGAGGAGGTATTGCGCGATTGGTTGGGGTACTCTGCAGACATGATCGACACGCTGCGCGAAGACGCCGCTATCTAGGACATTCCCACGCCGCTAACACCATGGAACACCCCATCCAGACCAGCACGGTCCTCAAGGACGTGCGCTATGAAATCCGCGGGCAGCTCGCCCATCGCGCCTACGAGCTGGAGAAACGCGGTTACGAGATAATTTCGCTGAATATTGGCAACCCGGGGCTCTTCGGTTTTCGCACACCCGAGACCATGCGCCTGGCCATGATCGAAAACCTCGGTTCTGCTGAGCCTTACTGCCATCAGAAAGGCATCTTCCCGGCTCGTGAAGCCGTTGTGATGCAGCAGCAAAATCGTGGCATCCATGGCGTCACGGCTGATGAGGTGTTCATTGGCAACGGCGTCAGCGAGCTGATCGACCTGTCGCTGCGCGCACTGTTGAATCCCGGGGACGAGGTGCTCGTGCCGAGCCCTGACTACCCGCTATGGAGCGCGGCGGTCGCGCTCAATGGCGGCAAGGCCGTTCACTACCCGTGTCGCCGTGAGAACGCGTTCCAGCCCGATCTCGAGGCAATGGCATCGCTGATCAACGATCGGACACGAGCCATTGTGGTTATCAACCCGAATAACCCGAGTGGCGCCGTGTATCCGGAAGAGACGTTGCGCGCGATCGTGGAACTTGCCGAGCGTCACGAACTCGTGATCCTGGCTGATGAGATCTACGACCAGATGGTCTACGACGATGCGGTGTTTGTACCGATGGCGACGCTTGTGAACGACACCGTGTGCCTGACCTATTCGGGCCTTTCGAAGGTGTACCGCGCTTGCGGCTACCGCGTCGGCTGGTGCGTGTTCAGTGGCGAGCTCGACGCCGCCGAGGAGTATATCCATGGGATGGAACTGCTGGCAGCGCTGCGACTCTGCAGCAACGTTCCGGGCCAGTGGGCCGTGCAGACGGCACTTGGCGGATTTCAGAGCATTCAAGGTCTCTGCGAGCCTGGTGGGCGGCTTTACCAGTCGCGTCAGACGATTATCGACAGGGTCGGAGAAAGTGACTATCTGAGCGTGCAGATCCCTATGGGCGCCATGTACGCGTTTGTACGCCTCGATCGCCGCTTCGCTGACGCGCTTGACGACCAGGCATTTGCACTGGAGCTGCTCGAGAAGCACCACGTACTTGTCGCACCCGGCAGTAGCTTCAATACGTCCTATAAGGATCATTTCCGCGTTACAACGCTGCCGGACACCGAATCTCTGCACATCGTGTTCGATCGGATAGAAGCCTGCCTCGCGAACTACGCCTGACGATGTACGACTGGCTGCGCGATGCACTGGACGATGACTCGTGCCTCGTGACGGCCAACCGTCGCCTTGCGCGCGAGCTGCAGGCAGCCTGGAGTGAATCGCAACTTGAGGGCGGCGCCAGTGCCTGGCGCACGCCGGACGTTCTGTCCTGGCAACGTTGGATATCGTCGATCGTCGAGGAAACCGATTCGCAAGCGGACTTGCCAACGCGCATAAACGCTCAGCATAGCCAGGTGCTCTGGGAGCGCTGCCTGAGGAAGGAACTGGGCGACGATGCCGTGGGTGTGCCGGCGCTCGTTCGTCTTGCGCGAGATTCGTGGCAACGCCTTGCCGACGCGCGAGTGTCTATTCGCGAGGTCGCAAGGACGGCACAGTCCGAGGACCAGCGGCTGTTCGCGGCGGCCGCCGGCCGGTATCAGTCGGTGCTCGAGCACCGCAACTGGGTTGACGATGCCGGACTTGCCGAACTGGCGCTGTCGCTCCTCAAGGCGGGCCGCAGCGTGCCACGCGCGCGGCGCTATGTATTCGTCGGCTTTGACAGGGTGAGACCCGCTGCGGCTGCACTCCATGACGCCTTGCGTGCTGCCGGGGCCGATTGTCGGGTTCAGGAGCCGGTGAATCGCGGCGCTGTTCCGAAGGTCTTCGAGTTTGAGAACCGTGATGCGGAGCTAAGGGCTGCGGGCGCCTGGAGCCGGGAGTTCCTTGGTAATAATCCGCAGGCACGCATTGCAATCGTTTCGCAAGGCCTCGAGCAAACAGCGACGCGCGATGCGCGGCTGGTTCGCGAGGGATTCGTGCCGGGCTGGCAGTATGGGTCCGGGGTGCTGCGAGATGCCGTCAACGTGTCCTACGGACAGCGGCTGACCGCCTACCCGGCTGTCACCATAGCACTGCTCGCATTGCGGTGGCTCGTCCGTGATCTGCGCTCGACCGAGGTGGCCCGACTGCTGCAGACTCCGATGCTCGGCAACGGCGAGGTTGGCGGACGCAGCCGACTCGAGCTTCGGTTGCGGGCTCTGCCGGACCGGGCGTGGAGCCCCTCAATGCTTGCGTCTGCATTGCGTGGCAAGAGTATCGAAGGGGATGCGGAAGACTGGCTTGGTCGCATGGCCGCGCTCGTCAAGCGGCGGCGAGACCTTCCGAGGTTGGCTGCACCTGCCGAGTGGGTCATCCTGTTTGATCAGGCCTTGAATGCCCTGGGCTGGCCTGGGCCAGGGTCTCGAGACAGCGACAGCTTCCAGCTGCTCAATCGCTGGCGCGAACTCCTGAACGACTTTGCGCGTCTCGATCTCGTCAGCACAACGATGACGGCCGCCAGTGCCGTGACACAACTTGAGATCATGGCAGGGGAGATCGTTTTCCAGCCGGAGTCACGATACACAGCACTGCAGCTCATCGGCCCGCTTGAGGCCACCGGCGCCGAGTTCGATGCTGTCTGGATCGCAGGCATGACGGCGACGGACTGGCCGCCGGCCGGGCATCCGTCCGCCTTGATCTCGCGACACCTTCAGGTCGAGCACGATATGCCGGACGCGACGCCCGAGAACACGCGCGAGTGGGCAACCGCGGCTTTTCAGCGCATTTCCGGCGGTGCGTCGACAGTCGTTTGCAGCTACCCGATACTCGTTGATGACGTTGAGCAGGCCCCGAGCGACCTTCTGGATGAGCTCGTTGCCGACGATGCTCCTGTTGATCCGGGCTGGCATGCAGTGGAGCTTGCGGGAAACGCCTCGACAGAGAAGCGTCCCGATGTCGTTCCTGCGATTACGAACGAGCGCGTCTTCGGCGGCGCCGGCACGATTCAGCAGCAGCTTACGGAGCCGTTTGCGGCTTTTGTTCAGGGCCGCCTTGGGGCGCGTTGGCTGGATCGTCAGGCGACTGGCATTCCGGCCTTGCTGAGGGGCAACGTCGTACACGACACAATGTTCCGGCTTTACCAGGATATTTCGGACGCGGCAGCTCTACGGGCGATTCCAGACGACGAGCTTGGCGCTCGGATCGAGGCTGCTGCCGACGCTGCGATGCAGCGTCATATGCGGAACAGCGACGCGGTGTTGCGCAGCCTGCTGGCCCTCGAGCGCGACCGACTCGTCGAGCTCGTCAAGACATTTGTCGCGCTGGATGGGGATCGCGGAGAGTTCGAGGTTGCTGCGCTCGAAGGCGAATTGACCTTTACATACGCTGACCTGAAACTGCGCCTGCGCTTCGACCGTATCGATCGCTTCGCGGACGGCGGCATAGCAATCATCGACTACAAGACGGGGCGGGCCAGACAGCTGGTCAGTCGCGATGGCTCGGTCAGGCAGGCCCAGCTATTCGTCTATGCGATGGCCGCCGATGCGCCGGTCGTCATGCTTGCGCTGGGCAATATCGACTCTCGCGAGGCCGGATTCAGTGGCGCCGGACGTGGCTTCACGGATGAGGCCGATTGGCCAGGTTTCCTGGCCGCCGTCGAGGACGAGATTCGCATCGCTTGCGACCGTCTACTGGCTGGTGACGTGAGTCTGCTTGCTGCCCAGGGTGCCGGGAGCGCACGACAGCTCAACCTGTTGAGCCGATACACGGAGCTTCGTCATGAGCCGTGATGATGCACTGCTCGTTGCCGATGAACAGGCGCGACGCGATGCGCTCGATGTCGCTCGCTCGTTCATCGTCCAGGCTCCGGCCGGTTCGGGCAAGACCGAGCTGCTCATCCAGCGCTATCTCAAGCTTCTCAGTATCGTCGACGACCCGGAGGAGATCCTCGCAATTACGTTTACGCGCAAGGCGGCCGGCGAGATGCAGCTACGCGTCCTTGATGCGTTGCGCCTGGCGCGCTCCGGTGAGGAGCCCGATGAGCCACACCGTCAATTGACCAACCAGCTCGCGTCAGCCGCGCTGCAGCGATCGGAAGAGAGGGGTTGGAACCTGATTGGCAGCCCGCGACGAATGCGCGTCCAGACACTCGACTCGCTTAACCGGTCGATCACGAGAGCTCAGCCGCTGAGTTCTCCGGAGAGTTCCAGCGGCGTGCGCATCGTCACGGATGCTGACCTGACTGCGATTCACGATGCTGCCGCGCTCGCGACCCTCGACTGGCTCGCGGAAAGTGGCAGCGCCACCGAGGCGACGCGTAAGGTTCTCACGCACGTCGACAACAACACGTGGCTGTACGTGTCCTACCTGTCGGCGATGCTCAAGACGCGGGACCAGTGGCTACCGTTTGTCGGCAGTGGTGCAATTGATGACGCAGAGGCCGCGGCACTGCGGGAGCGATTCGAAGAAGCGCTCACATTTGCAGTCACCGACCACCTCACACGTCTTCATGCCGCGCTTGCGAATGGTCAGTTCGAAGACCTGCCAGCGCAATTCAATTATGCGGCGACCAGCCTTATCGCCGCAGACGCGAGTAGTCCTGTTACTGCATTGGCAGGCTGTACCGGGTGGCCCGGCACCGATCCCGATGACGCTGCGCTCTGGCAGGGTGTCGCGGAAATGCTCCTGCTCAGGAACAAAGCGCAGTTTCGCAAGAGCGTCACCAAGGCCCAGGGATTCCCGACGACAGATCGTGACCGCAAGAATATCGTCACTGGAATTCTCGAAGACCTCGGCCAGTTGTCCGACATTGCGTCCTTGCTGCATGGCACTCGAACCCTGCCGCCTACAAGATACAGCGACGAGCAGTGGGACGTATTGCTCGCGCTGTTCCGCCTGTTGCCGCTCGCGGTTTCGGAGCTCAAGCGTCTGTTTGCCGAGGAAGGAGTCGCTGACCATATCGAAGTCGCACTGAACGCAGCCGCTGCGCTCGGCAGCGCTGAGACACCCGGCGATACGGCGCTGCTCCTGGACTACAAGGTCAGTCATGTTCTCGTTGACGAAATGCAGGACACGTCGACCGCGCAGTACCGGATGCTCGAGGCACTGACGGGCGGCTGGGCCGAAGGTGACAGACGAACGCTGTTCTGTGTTGGCGATCCGATGCAGTCGATCTACCGGTTCCGGAACGCCGAGGTCGGACAGTTCCTGCTGGCGCGCGAGTTTGGCATCGGGCGCATGCGCCTTGAGTCGCTGGTCCTGCGTCGAAATTTCAGGTCGGGCAGCCGACTCGTGGACTGGTACAACGATGTGTTTCCGTCCATTCTCGCGCCGCGCAATGAGCCTCTACATGGGGCCGTGTCCTATTCGGCTGCGGTCGCGGCGGATCATCTCGAAGGTCGCGGGGACACGATCGTTCATCCCGTCTTTGGCATTGACCCGCAGGAAGAGGCCAGGGTTGGTTGTGCTGCCATTCGCGCCATTCTCGAGCATCACCCAAACGACGAGATTGCGATACTGGTACGCGGCAGGACGCAGCTGCCCGCATTGCTGGGCGCGCTGCGCAGGGCAGGTATTGCGTACGCGGCTATCGAGATCGACAAGCTCACGGACCTTCCGGAAATCATCGATGTACTGGCACTCACTCGTGCGGCCGCTCACCCGTCGGACCGCATTGCCTGGCTGGGTGTGCTACGTGCTCCCTGGATCGGCTTGAGCTGGGCTGATCTGCATGCCCTTGCGCACAGCGATGCACAGCGTACGGTCATGGAATTGCTCGATGACGAGGAAAGGCTCGCGAACGTCTCGGCGGAAGGTCGAGAGGCAATTTCGCGCGCCCGACCGTTGCTCGATTCCCTGCTTGCCCCGCGGCGCGCCGTATCGCTTCGGCAGCGCGTGGAAACATGCTGGATGCGCCTGGGTGGGCCGGGTGCGTTGACGACGGCTACCGAGATCGAAAACGTTTATCGGTTTCTCGATCTTATTGAGGCACACGAAACAGGCGGCACCTTGCCTGATGTCGCCGCGCTCGAATCGATTCTCGATGACCAGAAAGTGTCGAGCGGTACGAGAGCGCGCGTGCAGGTAATGACAATGCACAAGTCGAAGGGGCTCGAGTTCGACCATGTGTTGCTCTACGGATTGGGAAGAAAGCCGGGCGGCGGTAATCCCAGTGTGCTGTCGTGGTTCGACATGCCGGCCGGACATGGCGATGAGCGCAAGGTGATCAGTCCGATTGGCCCGCTACGGTTGGTCGACCGCGATCCGGTGCATCGTTTCATCGGCGCAGCGGTAGCCGAGAAGGAGGCGCATGAGCAGGGCAGGCTGCTCTATGTAGCGTGCACGAGGGCGCAGAAGAGTTTGCATATCGTTGGCAATGTGTCTGTGAGTGGTGACGGGAGCGAGTACCGACCCGCGCGCAGCGACAGCCTGTTGCATCGGTTGTGGCCGGCTGTTGAGCCGGCATTCGCAGACGCATTCGCAGCCGGGTCGCCTGCACCTGAGGCCGACGGCGGCGAGGAGTGGATTGAGCCAGTCCGCCGGCAGCTCTCCGATCCCTGGGACCTTCCGGACGTATTGCCGCTGCCTGGGCCTCCGGAGCATATCGACCCCGAAGCCGATCGCGAGGACGTCGAGTTCTACTGGGTCGGTACCGAGGCTCGAATTGCCGGAACCCTCGTGCATCGTTGGCTGCAACTGTTTACTGAAGGACGGGCCGATCACGGAGGTGACAGCCTCGATCGCGTTACGCGTCGCTGGCTGCGGGAGATGGGTATCACCGATGCGGCGGCCGACGAAGTGTCGATACGTGTCGTCGAGGCGGTTGAACGCACCTTGGGCGACGACCGCGGCCGTTGGCTGCTCGAAGGTGAAGGACACGCGGAGCTGGCGCTAACGGGCCTCTACGATGGCGCTGTCGACTCCATTGTCCTCGACCGCGTGCGGGTCGACGAAGAGGGCATTCACTGGATAGTGGATTACAAGACGAGCACTCATGAAGGTGGCAACCTTGCCGGCTTCCTCGAAGCTGAGGTTACGCGCTATCGTCCGCAGCTGCGCAAGTACGCCGCGGTATACGGCGCATGGGCCGGTGTAGAGTCACGCTGCGCGTTGTATTTCCCGCTACTCGGAGAGTTTGTCGAGATTCAGTAAGAACCTTCGAGGCGCAGCTCGTGCCGTCCGGTGTCGCTACCCGGCGGCAGGAAGCGCAACTGGCGGCGCAGCTGCTCCGGCGTATTCTGCTTGGCCATAACCTGGCCAAGAAATGCATACGTCTTGTCATTCCTGAGCTGCAAACTGCCCGCGAGCTCGATAACGCCGTCCGTGTCTTCGACACTGGCAACGATGCCATTGTTCTGCGTAAAGAACTCGGCGCGATATCCACCCAGCGACGTTCCACTGACCATTGGTACGACCAGGTTCGCGATGTCCAGCGTGCCGTCCATCGCCGCAGGTCTTCCCGCGACCAGCTCGAGACGTTCGAACTGCAGACTCGCCGAACCGCGCAGACCAGCGACATTGGCGGCGCCCTCGAACATCTGCAGAGGTAGCGATGCGCGCAGATCACGCAGCGTGACGGTGCCCCCAAAAGACACCGCAACCTGGCTTTCAAAGAAGCCGGCAACCGGGGACCCGGATACCTCATACAGCGCCTTACCGGTGAACAACTGGAGCGGACGCATGCTCCAGGTCAGGTCGGTCAGGTAGACCCCGTGGGTTGAGAACTCGCGCGCCGAGCCGGACCAGATCGTGCCCTTGATGCCGCTGATCTGCACGAATGGCGGCGACGCCCAGCTGTAAGCAACGCGTGCCGGAAACGTGACCAGCAAAGCAATAATGACAGTCAGCAGAGCGACAACCACCAGGCCGCGGACGCGCAGAGTCAAAGCGCGCGCTCCAGCGTCAGAGACGCGTTGATGCGACCAGGGCCACCCTGGCTCGCCATCGAGAGACTGCCGGCCTGCACGTGCATTGCATGACGGTCACTGAGATCGCCGAGCCAGAGCACCAGCTCATCAAAGGCGACGTTCTCGAATTCGACCCGTATACCGTTGCTCGTGGTTGGCTGGCTGCGGCGACGGTACTGCTCGAGACCGCGGCTGCGCAGAGTCTGATCGACGATTATGATCGGTGCCTGATTGCCGGAGGTAACGACTCCGCCCGTCTGACTCGATGTCGCTGCGGCGCCGCGCAGCGGCCGGAGCTCGGCGAGGGAGCGCTCCCAGTTGCTGACGTTGGTCACCAACTGCTGATGGCTCTTGTCGAACGGCACCCAGACGAGCGCATAAATAAGCGCTATCACGACGAACAGGCCACCCGCGAGTACGAACACTTGTTCACGGCCTTCGAGATTTTCCCACCAGTCCCTCATGAGCCTGCCTCGCGAATCTGTATGCGGCTATTGATTCGGTCGGCCACCTTGTCCGTAGACTGTATCGTCGCGTTGAATGCGCCAGATGCGCTGATCGCCTTCTGAATATTGCCAACCGTCTCCACGTCCGGCGACGACAGGCGCACGTCAATGACGCCGGCGCGATAGCTGATCGCCTCGATGCTCGCATTCGAATTCTGCGCGATTGCCGAGCTCAGTTCCCGCAACGAGGGCAGGAATACCTGTGGCGCTGTCGTTGTGCCAAGGCCGCGTTTGAGCGATGTCACGATGCCGACCGGATCGAGAACCTCGCGGTTGTCGACGGGACGAATCTGCCGCAGCTCCTGCGTGAACTGCGTCTTCAAAACAGCCTGTTCCTGGGCAAGCCGGTAGTAATCAACACCCTTCGCCGCGAATCCAATGAGGCCCAGTCCAATGAGCAGACTCGCCGCGGCACTCCATGGCCTCAACCATGAGCCGTAGTCGGCCTTGGGCCCATAGCGGCCTTGCAGCAGGTTGACCCCTTGTCCGCTTGCCACCGTGACAGCGAGTCGCGCCAGCGCACCATCGGGCAGAAGATTGATGTCGACGCTGCTCAGCTCATGCCGCAAGGTTATCCATTCGTGTGACAGCCGCTCTTCGTCTTCCGGACTGCACCAGACGACAAGGTGGCCCGATTGCTCCGGGACGTCGTCGTCTTGTCGATCGTTCAACTGGCCTGCGGCCACCAGGGCATCGCTCGGTGTTGCGCCTTCGAGCACAAACTCGACATCCTCGCCGTCGTTAAACATCACGCGCGAACCATCGACGAGGACGCTCATCGTGCCGGGCACGCGGGCAACGCCGTAGTTTTCCGGTACCAGCTTCCACGGCTGTATGCCAGCGGCTTCAAGTTGATCGACCCAACCATCCATCGTCGCGCGAGCGACGGCCGCGACAGGCCGGATGCCGCTGTCGTGTTTGTCACCGGCCGCGAAATGCATGTCGTCGACGTCCGCCGCTACCTGCTCTTCGAGCGCATAGGGCAGGGCGGCATTAAGTCGCGCGCCCCCACGCACCGGTAGATCAACCGTCGTTGTCAAGATTTCCGTTGCCGGGAGCAGCACGATGACCGGGCGGTTGCGCACGCTGGCGGCTGCTTCGGCCAGTGAGCCCGCTGCGGGCGGGCTACGGCGGGTACCGTTGTCATCGACCACGATCCACTCGGCCTCCTGGCCGCGGTCGCTGGCGATGCGAATGACGACAAACTCTGCCATGTTCAGATAGTACCCATGCGCCGCAATAGCGGCGAGACTTCGCGAGTTGAAGGGTCGCGAATGAAGACCGTGAAAAGAGTAATGCGAACGGTATCAATCTGCACGACCGCCTTCAATTGGAAATAGTCGCTCGATTCGGCGTAGTCCTGCTGCAGATCGGGGTGCACGATCGTGTCGAAGGTGCCGCGATAGTCGACAAAGCCGCCGCCTTCGCGTACTTCGACGAGCCCTTCGGCCGTGCCGAGGTCGATGTTGTCGTTCAATGACATCAGTACAGGAACGGTCGCCGTATTCACATTTAAGGGCGTCTCGAGAGGAAGCGCCGTAATGTGCGGCAGCAGAATCTCGAAACTGACACGGTCCATGCCCGCCACGGCGGCGAGTTCAGTGACGTTTGTAACGCGACGGTCCGCGGTGCGGTAGGCCGGAATCAGGCTTGAGTACAGCGGGTCCTCGGCGCCGTCTGGCATGCGCTCCTGCTGATCCTTGTCGAGCCAGTCGACCGTTGCATCAACGAGTCGCTCGTCGAGACCCAGCGCCTGCAGCAGACGCCTGTACTGGTCGACGTATTTCTGGACGAATTCGCCGTCGTCATCGACGAGATTGTTGATATTAAAGCGCCCGCTCAGGTCTTCGATCTGTCCCCATATCTGTCCCTGGACCGCTTCCGAGTCGATCGGCAATGCGGGGATTTCAGTTGCCCAGATTTCATCGAGATGGTCGGGGCTGCCAGGTCCGCCCTCGATGCCATCCTGCTTCAGAATTGATGCCACCCAGCTTTCGGAACCAACTGCAACCTGGATTGCCTGATCGCGGTACAGCATGACCATCGTGCGCCGCACATCTAGCGCATTGTCCCAGGCCAGGCCGGCCGCAACCGAACCCGCCAGGGCCGTAATGAGCAATGCCGTAATCAATGCCACGCCACGGAGCCGGTTCAATTCGCCACCTCCACGATGCGCCGCAATTCGCCTTCATCCGGCAGCACCAACGTTATCTCGACCGCGCGTGGTAACAGTTTCGTGTTCGATTGTGCCTGCAAGCTCACGGGTGGCCACTGGTCGACCCATTCGCCATCGGGCTGCAGGAAGCGGAACGTGAGGCTCTCGAGGTCGTCGAGCATGATGGTGGCTACTGGCACATTACTTGGCGTTCGGTCGAGAACGTTCCAGTGGTAGCGCACGAGTTCTTCGTCCTCGACGCGATACGCCGTGCGCTGCTGTGTGCTGCGCGGGACGCCCGCAGAGTTCGGCCAGCCGCCGTGTGTTATCTGCAGGGCGAAATCAGAAGAGAAGTCTGATTTTAGTGCTGGCTCGTAACCACCGAGATCGTCGCGAATGGGGCGGGGCGACGCCTGCATAAATTCTGTCGACAGGTAACTCATTGTGCGCTGGATTGCCTGTAGACGATCCATCCGCTCGGTGAGCATGTCCGCGTTTGAAAGCGTCTGGCCAAGGGTCATGTACGCAAGCGCCGACAAGACGCCGAAGACGGCCAACGCCACCAGGACCTCGATCAACGTAAAGCCGCGCTGCAGAAATCTCATCGCCAAATTCCAAATGCGCGGCCTGGCGCGGACTGAGGTTCGCCGATGAATCCTGTGACAGTTCGAATCTCGTAGTCGTCGTCCGCGTTGGAAACGGTCACGTCGATACGCCAGAAACTATCGACACCCGTCTCCGAAACAACGGCGCGCCAGATCCAGCGGGTGTTGCCAAACTCGACTTCGCCACTGGTCGTGCTCACCTCTGGCGTGACATTGGCGAGGCGCAATTCGGCAATTTTGTTCTGCGCAATCCAGCTGGCGTAGGTGCGTTCCTGCATTGCGGTCGCAGAGCCAATCATCTGGTTCATGCTTGCCGCAACAGCGGTCAACGACAGCGCGACGATCGCCAGTGCAACCATGACCTCGAGCAAGGTGAAACCTCGCGCTCGCCTAACGCGCGGCAAAACCGGATTCCTCGAATTCGTCTTCGCCATTGCGCAGCTGGCCAAGAACGTCACCCACGAGCACAAGTTCCGCATCCGTCTGTGGCCGCCACAGGCGCAGTTCGAATGCCGTGCCTTCACCGCTGGCAAAGACGAACAGGTGCGGCGCGTATACCTGGACACCGGCGCTCAATGGCTTCTCATCCGGGTCGTCAATCTCTTTCGGGTCGTTATTGAGTTCGACGCGTTTGTCATCGATATACAGCTCGAACTCGAGACCTTCAGGAAGCGCGCGCAGACGATACAGGTCGTCGAACGGGACCTCAGCCCATTGTCGCGTCAGCGCATCGTACTCCACGAACCGATAAGCCGAGATCGTGAACTCGATCCCGAATTCACGGCCCTGCAGCATGGCCTCGTCCTGCACGGTCTCGATCAAAGCCGTCAACCGTTTGCGTTCTGTGTCGAGTTCTTCATCTTCGCCGGCGACGCCGATGGAAAGCAGCGCAATCGAAACGATCGTCGCGACGATGACGATCACGACGAGGATTTCGATCAGGGTAAAGCCGCGCGCTTTACTCAGTTTCCCAGTTCCCGATGTCGGCATTGAGGCCTTCGCCTCCGGGCTGACCGTCGGCACCCAGCGTATAGATGTCGATCTCGCCGTTATTGCCGGGGTTCAGGTACTGGTACGGGTAGCCCCACGGGTCCGTGGGAACGCGGTCGAGATAGCCACCCGGTTTCCAATTGCGAATCGACGGGTCGTTGGGCTTCGTCACCAGTGCGTCGATACCCTGTTCGGTCGTCGGATACTGAAAGTTGTCGAGGCGGTAGAACTTCATCGCGTTTTCGATTGCCGAGATCTCCGCTTTGGCCTTGGTGATCTGGGCATCGTCGACGCGGCCGATCACGTTGGGGGCTACGATCGCGGCAAGAATGCCGATGATGATGACCACGACCATGATCTCGATCAATGTAAAACCGGCCTGGCGATGCAGGCCGCGGGTCGTCCTTGAAAGGTGTTTCACTGGCGATGCTCCTGGCGGCACGAAATGGATGCGAAGCCGCCGAATTGACTCTGATTTCCTATAAACGTCAGTATATCAAACATGGGGTTACACGAAGCTGACATACGCGCCAGGCAACGCCAGAGCTGGCTGCTCGCGGGAGTCGTCACAGTTCTATGCATGCTGCTCGAGGCGGCAGGGGTTCGGGACGCTCTGGCCTACGACCGGGCTGCGCTCGCGGCAGGGCAGATGTGGCGCCTCCTGACCGGGCATTTCGTCCACCTTGGCTGGACCCACTCGGTGCTGAATCTTGCCGGCCTTGCGCTCGTCGTCTGGCTCGTCGGCACCGTGTTCACCTGGTTGCGCTGGCTCTACATCGGTTTTGTCAGTATCGCGGCCATCGATGCGGGACTCTGGCTGTTCAATACGGACCTCGACTGGTATGTCGGGCTGTCGGGCATGCTGCATGGCCTTTTGGCAGCCGGTCTTCTGCCACGGCTTCTGCAGCGCGACCGCGAAAGCATGGTGCTCGCCGTCTTTGTGCTGGCAAAGCTCGTCTGGGAGCAGGTTGGCGGACCGCTGCCCGGCTCGGAATCGACGTCGGGCGGCACCGTGATTGTCGACGCGCATCTCTACGGTGTCATCGGCGGGTTACTTGCCGGGGCCCTGTTGCGGCATAGAGAACCTCAGTCCGCGTCGATATAATGCGCCGCAGCCCGCCTGACGGGCCGGTTTTTGGGAGATTTCATGAGTTCTTTATTCAACGCCAATGCCCTTGAGGGTGAAATCGCGCTCGTCACGGGTGCATCGCGCGGTATCGGCGCAGCGATTGCGGCGGCACTTGCGGCGGCCGGTGCCAGGGTCATCGGTACGGCGACGAGCCAGGGTGGAGCCGATGGGATTTCGGCGGCTCTGGGTGATCAGGGGCGGGGCATCGTCCTCAATGTCGCCGACGACGACTCAATTGCAGCGGCCGTCAAGGATATTCAGGGCAACGAGGGTAGCCCGACGATTCTCGTTAACAATGCCGGCATTACCCGTGACAACCTGCTGATGCGGATGAAGCGCGACGAATGGGACGACGTTATCGCCACGAACCTGACTGGCATGTATAGCGTCAGCAAGGCCTGCCTGCGGGGCATGATGAAAGCGAAGAAAGGGCGCATCATCAGCATCGCGTCGGTCATCGCGGTCATGGGCAACGCCGGCCAGGCGAACTACGCGGCGACCAAGGCGGGAATGATCGGTTTCTCCAAGTCGCTGGCTCGCGAAATCGGCTCGCGCGGCATCACCGCAAACGTCGTCGCACCCGGCTTTATCGACACGGATATGACCAGGGAACTGCCCGAGGAAAACCGCGCCGCGATGCTCACGCAGGTCCCGCTCGGCAAGCTCGGCGACGGGTCCGATATCGCCAATGCCGTGGTCTTTCTCGCGTCGGCCGCAGGCGGCTATATCACGGGGGAGACGCTGCACGTAAACGGCGGCATGGTGATGGACTAAAAGCTGTAGATTGGACGATTCGATTAACATACAATGGCACCCCACGTCCGGGGCGGTCCTTGAAAAATCAAGCACTTAGCCAGTTTTTGGACGGATTTCAGGACGCATTTAAGCCTCCTGAGCAACGCACAATGAGTCTTCTTAGGAGAAGCAACCACTATGAGCAGTATCGAAGAACAAGTGAAAAGCATTGTTGCAGAGCAACTCGGCGTCAAAGAAGACGAGGTGACGAACGATGCTTCTTTTGTCGATGACCTGGGCGCTGACTCGCTCGACACGGTTGAGCTGGTGATGGCCCTCGAGGAGGAATTCGAGACAGAAATCCCCGACGAGGAGGCCGAGAAGATCACGACGGTCCAGCAGGCTATCGACTTTGTAACCGCTCGCCAGAGCGACGGTTAATATCGCAGGCGCGGCCTCCCGGGCCGCGCCTCTTCCTCTTGTTCCGATCGGCAGTTCTGCCGCTACCTAAACGGACAGATTCTTGAGTAAACGGCGCGTAGTCATTACCGGTATGGGCATTGTCTCACCGGTAGGTAGCACCTTGGACGATGCCTGGCGCAATGTGTGCGAGGGCAACTCCGGGGCAGTGCTGCTGGATGAGTTTGATGCCGACCTGTTTCCGACCCGCATTGCCGGCATCGTGCAGGGGTTCGATGTCGACCAGTACATGGCGAAGAAGGACCAGCGCAAGAATGATCCGTTCATTCACTACAGCGTCGGGGCGACGGTCGAGGCCCTAAACGACTCGGGCCTCGAGATCACGGAAGCAAACGGTCATCGTATCGGTGTCGCGCTTGGCGCCGGCATCGGTGGCATCAAGACGATCGAGGACAACCACAACAAGATGTTGTCCGGTGGTCCACGCAAGGTGTCGCCGTTCTTTATTCCAGGCAGCATCATCAACATGGCCTCGGGGCAGGTCAGCATCATGCAGCACATTACGGGACCCAATATCTCGATCGTGACCGCATGTGCGACCTCGACGCACTGTATCGGGCTTGCGGCGCGCAGCATCGAACACGGCGATGCCGACGTCATGCTCGCAGGTGGTGCCGAATATGCGACGACCGAACTGGCGATGGCCGGCTTCTGCTCGGCGCGCGCCATGTCGACCCGCAACGACGACCCGAAGGGCGCGAGCCGACCGTATGACGTCGACCGCGACGGCTTTGTGCTCAGCAACGGCGCCGGCACGGTGGTGCTCGAGGAATACGAGCATGCCAAGGCGCGCGGCGCGAAGATCTACGCCGAGCTGATTGGCTTCGGCATGAGCAGCGACGCCTATCACATTACGCTGCCACCAGCAGACGGCGAAGGTGCCCGCAAGTGCATGACTGCTGCCATCGAGGATGCCGGTATCGACCCGAGCGACGTCGACTACGTCAACACCCACGGCACGTCGACCCCGGCTGGCGATATCGGCGAAACCACTGGGATCAAGCGCGCCTTCGGCGACCACGCCAAGGACGTCATGATCAGCTCGACCAAGTCGACAACCGGGCATCTGCTGGGCGCGGCTGGCGTTGCGGAAGCGATCTTCTGCGCGCTTGCGATTCAGCACCAGGCAATTCCGCCGACAATCAACCTGGAAAACCAGGACCCGGAATGTGACCTCGACTACACACCGAACACGGCTCGTGACGCGAAAGTCCGGACCGCGCTGTCGAATTCATTCGGCTTCGGTGGAACCAACGGAAGCCTGATTCTTCGCGCCGTTGACTGAGCGTCTGCGCGCGATCGCGGGTCCTGCAGATCTGCGACAACTGCACCGCGAACACCCAGCGCGCTACCCGTTTCTGCTGCAAAGCACCGCTCACGGCGGAGTTCTCGGGCGCTTCGACATCCTGTTCGCGTTCCCGGACGACACAATTGTCGCCAATGCGGAGAACCGCTTCCTCGATGATCTCGACGCAGCCTGGCAACGGGAACGTGTTCCGCCCGAGCATTCCGAGCTGCCGTTTTCCGGCGGCTGGTTCGTTTACCTTGGTTACGAACTTGCCGCACAAATCGAGACTGGCCTTGAACTGCATTCAGATCCCGTTCTGCCAACGGCATTTGCGGTGCGCTGTCCCGCAGCGCTCATTTACGACCATGCGGAGGAGACCTGCTGGCTGGTTGCGGAGCATCGCCAGGAAATCGATTCGGACAGGGTGCACGAGGATGTTGCGGCACTGCAGCGAGACACCGCCGCGACCACGGCAACGCTGACCCAAATCACCGAAGAGCCTGGCGACCGCTTCAAGTCTGCCGTCATTAGCGCCAAGGACTACATAGCGGCCGGCGACGTGTACCAGGCGAACCTGTCCCGCGAATGGTCTGCGACAGCACCGGACACGGTTTCGGCCAGCGACATCTACGACGTACTTTGTCGATCCAACCCGGGTCCGTTTGCCGGTATCGCTCGCTGGCAGGACACAACGATTATCTCGTCGTCGCCCGAACGTCTGTTGCGAGTGCGCGACGGCATCATCTCGACACGACCGATCGCCGGCACCAGGCCACGCTCCGAGGACGTCGAGACAGACGACAGCCTGTCTGCCGAACTGTTCGCGCATCCGAAGGAACGCGCCGAGCACATCATGTTGATTGACCTTGAACGCAACGATCTCGGTCGCGTTTGCCGCGCAGGGACCGTCGAGGTAAACGAGATGATGGTGCTCGAGAGTTACGCGCACGTACATCACATCGTGTCGAATGTCCGTGGGGAGCTTCATGACAACGTCACGCCGGGCCAGGCGATTGCCGCAGTGTTTCCGGGCGGCACGATCACGGGCTGCCCCAAGGTACGCTGCATGGAGATCATCAGTGAGCTGGAGCAGGCGCCGCGAGGCGCCTACACGGGCTCATTCGGCTACCTGAACCGGGATGGCAGCCTGGATCTGAATATCCTGATTCGCACGCTCGTAAAACAAGATCGGGACGTGACCTTCCGGGCCGGATCAGGCATTGTCGCTGACTCGGATCCGCAAGCCGAACTCGAGGAAACCCGAGCCAAGGCCAAGGGTCTGCTGCGTGCGATTTCCGGATGAGCGACTGGTACGAGATAGACAAGCCCGCAAGCACGATCGAACTCGACGACCGTGGTCTCCAGTATGGCGACGGCTTATTCGAGACCATTGCGATTCGTCGCGGCGAGCCGCGCCTGTGGGACTACCATTACGAACGCCTCGCACGGGGCTGCCGGGCGCTGGCCCTGGTCACACCAGCGGTCAAGGTCCTGCGTGCGCGCCTGGATGCTGCCCTGGCCAACAGCGATTGCGATCCATTGTTCTGCATCGCCAAGATCATCCTCACTGCCGGTGTTTCGCAGCGTGGCTACGGCCGTAATCTGCCCAGCGAGCCACGCATTTTTGTCGGCGTATTTCCCGCGGCGCCCGTCAAGCGGTCATCCTATGTGCAGGGTGTCGCAACGATACTCTGCGAAACCCGGCTCGCGACCCGATCTCCGCTTGCGGGTCTCAAGACCCTGAATCGGCTTGAGCAGGTTCTCGCCCGGTCCGAATGTCTCCCGACAGGCGCCTTCGAAGGCCTGACACTCGACGCGGATGGGCGACTGGTCTGCGGTACCATGTCGAACGTGTTTATCGTGAAAGACAATGTCGTTCGCACGCCATCGCTCGAGCGCTGCGGCGTCGACGGCACCATGCGCCGGCACCTGCTGACGCTGCTCGAATCCACAGAGCTGTCCTGCGAGGTCTGCGACATTGCTGCGTCCGATCTCGGAGAAGCTGACGAGGTCTTTCTTACCAACAGCCAGATGGGCGCCATTCCCGTGAATCGTTGCGGCGATCATGCCTGGCCGGTTGGCCCAGTGACGAAACGGGTACTCGATCTGCTTGCGAACAATGGCATCCTGGAGTGCAGGCAGTGATCCGCATCGCCAAGGCTATAGCCATCGTCCTTGCAATCGTTGTCGTAACCGCGGCGCTGGGCGTATGGCAATTGAACAGGGTCATGACCACGGAGCTCGATGTGCCGGAGGATGGCATGTCGTACGTGATCGATGCCGGCAGTTCGTTTAGCGCCGTCGCGAGAGACCTCGTCGATAGAGGCGTCGTCGAGAGTTACTTCTGGCTGCGCCTGACGGCAAGGTGGACGGGCGCCGAGAACACGATCCAGGCAGGTGAGTACCGCATCGAGCCAGGGATGAACGCGTACAACCTGCTCGAATTGTTCCAGAAAGGCGCAGTGAAGCTCTATTCCTTCACGATCATCGAAGGCTGGAATCGCTACGATCTTCTAAAGGCGCTGCACGCCACCGAGTTCATTAATGCATCCATGACCGATGAGGATTGGCCGGCACTGCTCGACGAACTGGGCGCAGCCGAGACGAATCCGGAAGGGCTGTTTCTACCCGAGACCTATCGCGTTCCGCGCAATTCCTCGGACCGGCAGGTATTGAAGCAGGCGTACACGCTGATGCAGGAAGTGCTTGCTGAAGAATGGCAGGCTCGCGGCGAGGAGACCCTGGTCAAGTCACCTTATGAGGCGCTGATCCTTGCATCGATAATCGAGAAGGAAACGGCGCGCGCGGACGAGCGCCAGCGCATCTCCGGCGTATTCACACGGCGCCTCGAAAAGCGCATGCGCCTGCAGACCGATCCGACGGTAATTTATGGGATCGGTCCTGGCTTCAACGGCAACATCACCCGCAAGGACCTGCGAACGGACACACCGTACAACACCTACACGCGGCACGGCCTGCCACCAACACCGATTGCTATGCCAGGTCAGGCCGCCATCCATGCGGCTCTGCATCCCGCGGAGGGGGAAGAGCTCTTCTTCGTCGCGACCGGTCTCGGTGACGGTAGTCACAAGTTCTCCACGACCAGGGCCGAGCACGATGCTGCCGTCGCGGAGTACCTTAAGCGACTCAGAGAGAAGCGCAGGGAAGGTGGCTGATATGGATCGCGGCAAGTTCATCACCATCGAGGGCATCGAGGGCGTCGGCAAGTCGACCAACATGGCGACACTGGTTGAGGCCCTTGAGTCCGCAGGGCACAAGGTTCTGACGACGCGCGAACCGGGCGGCACGCCACTGGCCGAGGACATCCGTGACATCCTGAAGAACCGGGGCGACGAACCGGTGCCGGAAATTGCCGAGGTTCTGCTGATGTTCGCAGCGCGCTCGTTCAATGTGAACAACGTTATCGTACCGGCGCTCGATGCGGGAACCTGGGTCGTCAGCGATCGTTTCACCGACTCGACGCGCGCCTACCAGGGCGGTGGCCGCGGCATCCCGATGGATACGATTGATCTGGTTGCCGACTGGGTTCACGGCGACACCTGGCCGGATGTAACAATCCTGCTTGATGCGCCGGTCGAGGTCGGCATGGACAGAGCAGGGCGTCGCAGTGAGCCCGACCGCTTTGAGCAGGAGCGGCATGATTTCTTCCAGCGCGTACGTGAGTGCTACCTGCAGTTGGCAATAAATGAGCCCGAACGCTTCGTTGTCATTGACACGACCCGGAGTCTCGAAGAAGTCGAGCACGATATCCGCACGCTCGTCGCCCAGATCACAAGTGAGTAGTCACTTTAAGAAGTGATTTTAAAGTACTAAAAATAATGGAATTAGTCTGGCTTAAGCGATTTACTGAGGGATGGCATGACCGCGTTCGCCATGAACGTGTCCCGCACGCCGTATTGCTTGTCGGACCGCCCGGCACTGGCAAACGGGCTGCGGCCTGCTGGATCGCATCGACGTATCTCGGCGTCGCGACGGACGCGCTGCCTTCGCATCCTGCCGTCCCTGTCGAGCACGCCGACTTGCACTGGATTACGCCCGAGGAAGACAAGGCGACGGTGAGCATCGAGCAGATCAGGGCGCTCGTCCACGAACTTGGGCTGACGAGTTATGAGGGCAACGGCAAGGTCGCGGTGATTGAGCCCGCGAATGCGATGACGGTCAACGCAGCCAATAGCCTGCTCAAGACGCTCGAAGAGCCACCAGGCGACGCATTGCTCATACTCATTGCGGATCGAGTGGGACATTTACCTGCCACAATCTTCAGTCGCTGCCAGCGCATTGATTTCGCGCCTCCGGCCGAGGCCGATGCGTTGGCCTGGCTGGATCGGCTACAGCCGGGCGCGGCCTGGGTCGATGCGTTGCGGGCTGCTGGCGGAGCGCCCCTGGCGGCGATCGGTGCATTGGACGAGATGGACACGTCCGCCGGGATGGCAAGGGACATGAACGCGCTCGGACGGGGCCAGGGCTCTGCGGTTGAGGTAGCTGGCCGGTGGGCCAAGATCGAGCCGCAGTTCGTCCTGAACTGGCTCTCGCACCAGGTTAGATTGAGTCTTGTAGCACTGTCCGCAGGCCGCGATAGCGCGCCCGGGCTTGCGATTGACGAATCTGTGCTGCGGCGCATGGACAGCCGAAACCTCTTCTGCTATCTAGACATAATCAACCGGCTGCGAGGGCAGGCGCAGGGCTCCTGGAACCCGCAACTGACCTTCGAAAGCCTGTTGATCGACTGGGCCGACGGCTTGCGCGAATGCAATCTCGACGCCCCGTTGGACGGACTGAACCTGATTATGGCGTCGCGTTGACGCCCAAAGGCCGAGACTGATGAGCAAACCCGGACTGCTGACACTGACGATCAAGGACAAGAGTGCCTTGTACCTGGCGTATATGCCTTACGTCGTGAATGGCGGCCTGTTCATCCCGACCAACAGTTCGTATCGCCTCGGCGACGAGGTATTCATGCTCCTGAACCTGATGGGCGAGGAAGAGAAGATCCCGGTGGCCGGTACGGTGATCTGGATGACGCCCAAGGGCGCGCAGGGCAAGCGGACCGCCGGTATCGGCGTGCAGTTCTCGGACCAGGATCAGGGCAATACCCAGAAGAAGATCGAGACCTATCTCGCCGGCGCCCTCGGCGGCGACAAGCCTACTCACACGATGTAGAAATGCGCTTTCGCGCCGCCTGAGGGTTTCTCAGGCGCCTTCGGCGTTGATGCCGCCTTGCAGGACGTAAGCCTGGTAGCCGCGCTCGCTCAGGATGTAGGCGCCGGCCGAACTCCGCCGACCCGTATCGCAGCACACGATGTATTTCTTGTCGGGATCGAGCGTCGAGATCTTCAGGCGAATGAAGTAGAGCGGGATATTGATCGAACCGTCGAGATGCTGATTCTCGAATTCGCTGGGCAGCCGTACGTCCAGCCACTGGCCGCCCTGGCGAATAATGTCCTGCGCCTGGCTGCGCGATACCCACTCGAGCATCGGCTCGTTTAGAAGCTTCTTGAAGTCCTCCTTGCCAAGACGCATCACCGCACCGTCCGTCTGCATCGTCACCGTGGCATTACGTTTGGCGTCGGAGATTAATGCCTCCTCGCCAAAGGTATCGCCCACGTGCAGCTCGGCCAGTTTGATGCCTTCCTTGCTAAGCGGTGTCTCGCGCGTAACGAGGGCAGAGCCGCGGATCAACACGTAGAAGTAGTCGCCCTCAGCACCTTGCTTGAGAATCACATCGCCGGAGCGATAGTTGATCTGCTGCATCCGCATGAAGATGGCCTGGATGTTGGCCGGCGGAATCTTGTGGAATGCCTTGGTCTGCAGGAGCATCGTCATCCAGTCTTCGTTGCCCTGGTCTGATTTGCCCTGCAGTTCCGACACTTCGTAGGTACCGGTCTGGTCCCACGTCAACATGACGTCGAGGAGATCGCTATCGATCGAGATAAAGCGGACGCGGTCGCGTGCCTTCGCCGTTACGCGTCGCGGATAGACAGGTGCGATAGGCTGTCGGGCAACCTCGCTGCCACCTTCCACCTTGCCGGCGAGCTTGCCGCCGCTCAGCAGCTCGAGCACGCCGGACACGATATAGATCGTGCGTTTCTCGGTGTCGCCTTCCTTGAACAGCAATTGGCCTGGCGTGAGCTCGCGAACCTGTACCTTACGGGCAAGCGCCGCGAGGTTGTCGCGTTTCAGGCCGTCCAGTGGCGAAAAACCCCGGAGCAGCTCGGTACTTACCTGCTCACCTGACATTAATCATCCTGCTAATTCTTGAGATCGCTCTTCGTATCGATATTACGTCAAGCGCGCATTCTACCTTGAATTCAACGACTTCCGGTACCGTCTCTGGCTCCCACCGTGAAGCACCGCACAGTTTGCGGGGCGACCCTGGGCCAGGTGTGACGGCCGTCACACGTTCGCCCAACCCTCATGTGGGGTGAATCGTTCGCCATGGCGCCCGGCCAGGTCTCGCAGGCTGGCCAGCACTGACTCGACACCGCGCTCGCGCGCGTAGTTGATCGGGCCACCGCGGAACGGCGCGAAACCGGTGCCGAATATCACACCGGCATCGAGAAGATCCGCCTCCGTGACGACACCCTCGTGCAGGCACGCGACGGCTTCGTTGACCATCGCCAGGATCAGCCGATCCTGGATGTCCGCGGGCACATTGCCGCCGGAAGAGGGTGGTTTGACGGCTTTGCCGTCTTCCCAGCGATAGTAGCCCTGACCGGTCTTGCGCCCGAGATTGCCGGCCTCGACCATGGGGGCGAGGTCGTTGTCGGGAACGTCCCGGTTGGATGCAGTCGTCAGGATCCCAGCCACGTGCTGGGCGATGTCCAGCCCGACGCTGTCGGCCAGCTCAATTGGCCCCATCGGCATGCCAAAGTCCACGGCAGCCTTGTCGATCTCGGCAAGCGGTACACCCTCTTTGGCCAAAGCCATTGCCTCACCCATGTAAGGCGCGAGGATCCGGTTCACCACGAACCCGGGCGAACTCAGGCATTCGAGCGGGAACTTGCCGATACCCTTCGTGAATGCGAAGCCGATGTCCATGGCGTCCTGATCGGTATCCGCGCAGCGAATCACTTCTACGAGCGGCAGCATTGCCACCGGATTGAAGAAGTGCAGGCCGATGAAGCGCTTTGGCTCATCGAGGACCGTGCGCAGGTCCTCCAGTCGAATGCTCGATGTGTTGGTCGCCAGAAGCGCGCCAGGTTTCATCTTCGCCTGCAGCTCCTGGTAGAGCGCCTGCTTCGCCTCGAGGTTCTCGAAGATGGCCTCGATCAGAAGGTCCGCCTCGGCAGCACCGTCGCCGCTGACGTCAGCACGCAGCCGCGCAGAGGTCTCTGCGCGCTTGGCATCGTCGCGAACCCGTTTCGAGAACAGTTTGGCGGCCCGCTCGAGGGCAGGATCAATGTATTTCTGCTCTCGGTCTTGCAGCGTCACCGTGTGGCCGCGCAGGGCACACCAGGCAGCGATATCACCGCCCATGACGCCGGCACCGACCACGTGCACATGTTTGATTTGCGTGTCGGTCTTGTTGCCCTGTTTCTTCAGCTTGCCTTGCAGGAAAAACACGCGAATCAGGTTGCGCGAGGTATCCGT
>JASJCM010000034.1 GCA_030065985.1 Woeseiaceae bacterium
GGCGACGAGTACCTGTCCATGCCGGCGTGCCGCTGGTAGCATACCGGCTCGCAAATATCGCCAAGCGACGGATTTTTCAAGGTTTCTGAGTATGCTGGGGATACTCATAGCCGGGCGTGACCGCTGTCACATATTAGGGAAGGCATTAACATAAAGTGAACTGGGTCACACGAGCGCTCGCGGCCCTCTGGGGCCTCTTCGCCTGGCTGTCGTTCGGCATCGCCGTTCTGCTGTCACTGATTGTCGTGCTGATCGTGCCGTCGGCCGAGCGGCGGCAGCGATTTGTGACCTGGGCCGCCCGCATGACCTTTGTCCTGCCCTGCTTCAGGGTGCACCTGACGGGTATGGACAATCTCCCTACGGATAACTGCATTGTTGTCGCCAACCACGCGAGCTATCTCGACGGCGTACTGCTCAAAGGTTACCTCCCCTGGCGATTCAATTTTGTGATCAAAGGCGAAATGCGGAACTTCGGCCCTGCCCACTTCCTGCTGCGGCGCGGCGGCTCGCGTTTCGTCGAGCGCACGGATGTACGCGGCAGCTCTCGCGACGCCCGACAGATCGTCAAGGCCGCCCAGAGCGGTGAATCCCTGGGCTTCTTCCCGGAGGGCACCTTCCAGGCCGAGCCCGGCATCCTGCGCTTTCGGCCCGGCGCATTCGTCGCGGCGAAGAAAGGGGATATGCCGGTTGTTCCCATAGCGATCCGCGGCTCACGGTATGTGCTGCCGTCCGGCCGCTTCCTGCCTCGCCGCGGGCCGCTGCACATCGATATCCTGCCGGCGATCGCGCCAGGTGACGCGGAATTCGAGTCCAGCCGCGAGCTCGCCGAGACCGCGCGGCAGCGGATTCTCGCGGTCGTCGACGAACCGGATCTGCGCGACGAAACGGCGCCGCCGTATAGCTAGTTTGTAGTATTGCGCACCAGCGCAAATTGGCCGAAAGTACCAGCCCCCACGTATTACCGGCACAGCCTGGAGCACACCCATGAGTTCGGATTCGGTAGTCATCGTCGCGGCCAAACGCACCCCGATCGGCGCCTTCCAGGGCGCACTGAGCAACGCATCCGCACCACAACTCGGCGCGACCGCTATAGCAAGCGCGCTGGAGGCATGCGGCGTCGACGGCGCCGATGTCGACCGTGTACTCATGGGCTGCGTCCTCCCGGCAGGCATCGGCCAGGCGCCCGCCCGGCAGGCGGCGCTGGCGGCAGGCGTGCCAGAGGGCGTGCCTTGCGTAACCGTCAACAAGATGTGCGGCTCAGGGCTCGAGACGATCATCATGGCGCACGACATGATCAAGGCGGGCAGCATCTGCATTGCCGTTGCGGGCGGGCTCGAATCGATGACCAATGCGCCTTACATGCTGCCGAAAGCGCGCTCAGGCATGCGCATGGGGCACCAGCAGGCACTTGACCATATGTTCTGGGATGGCCTGCAGGACCCATTTACGGGCGAGATGATGGGCCACTTCGGCCAGGAAACCGCTGACAAATACGGTTTCACGCGCGAGGAAATGGATGCGTATGCGATCGAGTCGGTCACACGCGCCCAGCGCGCGGTGTCTGACGGGTCGTTCGCGGATGAGATTGCCCCGGTGACGATTACCTCGCGACGCAGTGAGGTCACGGTGGACACCGACGAAACGCCTGGCACAGTCAATGTCGAAAAAATCCCCGGCTTGCGGCCTGCGTTCCGCAAGGACGGCACGGTCACCGCAGCGACGTCGTCATCGATTTCCGACGGCGCGGCTGCGGTTGTCATGATGAGCGAGGCTGAGGCCGAAAAGCGCGGGCTGGAGCCCATTGCACGCATCGTCGGCCACTCTGTATTTGCCCAGGAGCCAGCATGGTTCACGACGGCGCCGGTCTATGCACTGAAGAAACTGCACGAGGCGCACGGCTGGACGCCGGATGACGTCGATTTGTATGAGATCAACGAGGCCTTTGCCGTCGTGACGATGGCCGCGCTCAAGGACGTCGGCATCTCTCACGAGAAGACCAATGTAAACGGCGGCGCCTGCGCGCTCGGCCACCCGATCGGCGCCACGGGTTGCCGCATCTCGGTCACGCTGCTGCACGCGCTAAAGGCGCGCGGCCTGAAGCGTGGTATCGCAACACAATGCATCGGCGGTGGCGAAGCCACGGCCGTCGCTTACGAAATGCTTTAGGGAGACACACGTGAAATTGTCAGAAGCCAAGGCCGTCGTTACAGGCGGCGCATCGGGACTCGGGTTTGCCTCGGCACAGCGCGTTAACGACGAGGGCGGCCAGGTCGTCCTGCTGGACATCAACGACGAACTCGGTGCAGAGAGCGTAGCGAAGCTTGGCGACCGCGCCAGCTACGTCAGCACCGATGTATCGAACGAGGAATCGGTCAAGGCCGCCATGAAGCAGGCCGCGGAGACCATGGGCGGCATCACGCTCGCGATTAATTGCGCCGGCGTTGCCGACGCGGGCCGCGCGCTGGGTCGCGAGGGGCCTTGGCCAGCAGCGAAATTCAATCGCGTCATCCAGATCAACCTGATCGGGACGTTCAATGTGACCAAGGAAGCTGCCGCGGTCATGAACGCTAATGAACCGACCGACGACGGGGAGCGCGGCGTAATCATCAGCACAGCGTCGATTGCCGCGTTCGAGGGCCAGATCGGCCAGGCGGCGTACTCGGCCTCAAAAGGCGGTGTGCATGCAATGATGCTGCCGCTCGCGCGCGAGTTTGCGCAGTTCGGTATCCGCGTCAATACGATTGCACCGGGCATCATGCTCACGCCGATGATGGCGGGCATGCCCGAGGAAGTGCAGGACTCGCTGGCAGCGCAGGTACCGTTCCCGAAACGCCTCGGCAAACCCGAGGAGTACGCGAACACGGTTGCGTATATCTACGAGACGACCTACGTCAACAGCGAGACCGTACGCTGTGACGGCGCAATTCGGATGCAGCCGAAGTAAGGGCTACATATTGGCGTAGTTCGGGCCGCCCCCGCCTTCGGGCACGTGCCAGACGATATTCTGTTTCGGATCTTTGATGTCGCAGGTCTTGCAGTGCACGCAGTTCTGCGCGTTGATACGGAAGACCTGTTCGCCTTCCTCCGCAACGACTTCGTAAACGCCGGCCGGACAATACCTTTGCGACGGCTCGTCGAACTCGGGCAGGTTGTAGGCAATCGGAATCGAGTCGTCACGTAACTTCAGGTGTGACGGCTGATCTTCCTCGTGGTTTGTGCTCGACAGGAATACGGACGACAGTTTGTCGAACGTGATGACACCGTCGGGTTTCGGGTACTCGATCGGCTTCGCGTCGGACGCCTTGTCCAGCGAGGCGTGGTCCGGATCGCGATTGCGCCAAGTGAACGGCAGCTTGCCGAAGAAGATGTTCTGGTCGATGAAGGCAAATACGGCACCCAGGAACATGCCGAGCTTGTGCAGCGCGGGACCGAAATTGCGGCCTCGATACAACTCCTCGTGAACCCACGACGCGTTGACGCTTTCTTCATAGTCACCGAGCTCGGACTGGCCCTGGTCGCCCGACGCCAGCGCTTTGTGAATACTCTCCGCCGCGAGCATGCCCGTCTTGATAGCCGTGTGGGCACCCTTGATCTTCACACCGTTCAGGAAGCCCGCGCTGCAACCCACGAGCATGCCTCCCGGAAACGCCAGCTTCGGTAGCGACTGCAGACCGCCCTTGTTGACCGCGCGCGCCCCGTAGCCGATGCGCTTGCCGCCTTCGAGATAACGCCGAATCTTGGGGTGCAGCTTCCAGCGCTGGAATTCGTCGAATGTCGATAGATGCGGGTTGCGGTAGTTCAGCGCAATGATTAGCCCGAGGTAAACCTTGTTGTTGGCCGCGTGATACAGAAAGCCACCGCCCTCGGTATGGTTATCGAGTGGCCAGCCTGTTGTATGGACGACCAGTCCTTCCTCGTGAAGCTCGGGGTCGACTTCCCAGACTTCCTTGATGCCGATGCCATAGTGCTGCGGGTCCGCGTTGGCGCGCAGATCGAACTTGTCCATGAGTTCTTCGCTGAGATTGCCGCGCACGCCCTCGGCGAAGATCGTGTACTTGCCCAGCAGTTCGTAGCCCGGCGTAAAGGAGTCCTTCTTCTGTCCGTCCTTGCCGATGCCCATGTCGCTCGTGGCAACACCCGTGACACGACCGTCAGCGTCGTAAAGCACTTCGGACGCGGCAAAACCCGGGAACACGTTTACGCCCATCGCCTCGGCTTGCTCGCCGAGCCACTGGCACAGCTGGCCAAGGCTGATGATGTAGTTACCGTGATTGTGCATCGGACGCGGCAGGAAGATGCCCGGTACCGGCACCGCGCCGGTCTCGCTCGTCAGGTAGTGAACGCGGTCGCCCGTGCACGCCGTCTTGACCGGAGCGCCCTTCTCTCTCCAGTCCGGGAACAGTTCGTCGAGACCCGTAGGTTCAAAGACATTGCCCGAAAGAATGTGCGCGCCGATCTCCGAGCCTTTCTCTACGACAACCACTGACAAGCTCTCGTCGAGCTGCAGCAATCGGCAAGCAGCAGCAAGGCCGGCCGGCCCCCCACCCACAACAACGACGTCGAATTCCATGGATTCGCGTTCGTATTCTTCCGACATCTTTTCACTACTCCTGTTATTGGCCGTATCTTATCAGGCATGTAATCTTGCCGTGCGCATACCACGCGACACATGCCAATTTGGGGGTACATTGAAAATCCGCGAAGCCTACGAGGAAAGCCTGCAGCGCGAGGGTCACGTTGAAGACCCGGCGCAGCTCGAAGTCATCACGCGCTTCGAGGACCTGCAGGCCCGTCTGCTCGCGCATCGCCCCGCGCGTGGTGGTCTCGGCGCCCTGTTCGGCCGGCGCGCACCCGTCAAAGGCGTACGCGGCTTGTACCTGTGGGGCGGTGTCGGCCGCGGCAAGACTTTCCTTATGGATCTGTTTTTCGAGGCGCTGCCGCTGGAGGCGAAAAAGCGCATTCACTTCCATCGCATCATGCACGAGGTTCACGAGCGCCTGAGAGCACTTGGCGACATTGAGGATCCACTCGACACCGTTGCGGCCGATATTGCGCGCGACACTCGTGTGCTGTGTTTCGACGAGTTCTTCGTCAGTGACATTGGCGATGCGATGATTCTCGCGCGCCTGCTCAAAGGTCTGTTCGATCGCGGCGTCACGCTCGTGACGACCTCGAATTCGCCGCCGGAAGATCTATACAAGAACGGTTTACAGCGTCAGCGATTTCTGCCAGCCATCGAGTTGCTCAACCAGTTTACCGATGTCGTCAACATGGACGGCGGTACCGACTATCGGCTGCGCCTGCTGCAGAAGGCCGGGACGTACCTGTCGACCCAGGACCCGACCGCCGTGGACAAGCTCAACTACTTCTTCGAGGAGTCGGCGTCCATACGAGTCGAGCAGGACATCGATCTCGACATTAACGGACGGCCGATACGCGCTTATCGCTGCGCCAAGGGCATCGCCTGGTTTCGCTTCGCCGATGTCTGCGACGGTCCGCGCAGCCAGGCTGACTACATTGAGCTCGCACGCTGGTACCCGTCGGTCATCGTTTCCGGCGTGCCACAGTTTGACGCGACGCAAGAAGACCAGGCCAGGCGCTTCATCTCCCTCGTGGACGAGTTCTACGACCGACGCGTGAAACTTATCCTGTCGGCCGATGTCGACGTTCACAATCTCTATGCGGGCACTCGTCTGAACTTCGAATTCGACCGGACGACCAGTCGACTTATCGAGATGCAGTCGACCGCCTATCTCGCCCTGCCGCACCTTGCGTGATAAATTCGGGGCATGAGCTCCGATCTGAAACTCGAAGACTTTATGCCTTACCGGCTGGCGGTGCTCTCCAACACGGTCAGCACTACGGTTGCACGGGCATACGACAAGCGCTTCAACGTATCGATTCCCGAGTGGCGAGTGATCGCCGTGCTGGGTCGTTTTCCCGGACTGTCGGCTGTCGAGGTGGCGGAACGCACGATGATGGACAAGGTTGCTGTCAGCCGCGCCGTCACCAAGCTGATCAAGAACGGCCGCATTGACCGTGAGTTTGCTGATGCCGACAAGCGTCGTTCTATCCTGAACCTGTCGGAAGAAGGCAAGCAGCTGCACGACGAGATTGCCGAACTCGCGCTCGGCTTCGAGCGTGATCTGCTCGAGGGTCTGTCGCCCGAGGAACTGGAACAGCTCAACGGCATCATGGAACGCCTGCTGGCTCGCGCCAGGTTGATTGGCACGCCCTGACCACGCACACGGCGCCCCGAACGCAGCGGAAGTTACATATGTAACTGGAGTTTCAATCAGGCTAGAATCGCCGCTTCCGGATCGGCTCTACCCATCGGGGCTAACACAGTGACAACAAAAGAAAAACGACGCAGCGGTGATCTTCGTAAGGACATCGTCGAGGCGATTCTTGCCGCACGTGTTCCATCAAAGATCATAAAGAAGCCGGACGAGGTTACACACTACCTCGCGCAGTATTTCGCCGATATTCCGGTCGAGGATATGCAGGGGCGATCCGAGAGCGTCATGGCGCGGGCGGCGCTCGATCACCTCGAATTCGGTGCGAAGCGTCGTAAGGGAGAGGCGCTGCTGCGCATCTTCAATGCGACAGAGAAAGAGCACGGTTACGAGTCGCCATACACATTTGTCGAGATGGTCAACGACGACATGCCGTTCCTCGTCGACTCCGTCGCATCCGCGATCAATCGCCACAACCTCGCAGTGCACATCACAGTGCATCCGATCGTCTCCGTCAGGCGCGATAAGCAGGGCAATCTGAAGGCGATCACGGAACCGTTTGACGACGACTCCCATTCAGAATCGTTTATTCGATTTGCCATCGATCGCGAAACCGACGAGCAGGCACTCAAGCTTTTGCAAAAGGAGATTGCAAAAGTACTGTCCGATGTGCGCATGACCGTGCGCGATTGGGGTGTAATGCGCCAGCGTATGCGCGAGACGCGCGACCTCCTGCAGTTCGGGCCGAAGGGCGTTGACCCGCTGTTGCGCTCAGAGAGTCAGGCGCTGCTCGACTGGCTTGCCGACGATCATTTCACGTTCCTTGGCTACCGCGAATACAAACTGAGAAGACGAGGCAAGCGGCAGTTCCTGCATGCCGTCGAGGGCACTGGCCTTGGCGTACTCGGTCGCGAGTCGACGAACGCCAAACCCATTGAACTGACTGCCGAGATGCAGCGCCTGACACGATCACGCGACTGGTTAATCCTGACGAAGGCGAACTCGCGTTCGACCGTTCATCGGCCGGCATTCCTCGACTATATTGGTGTAAAGGTCTATGACAAGAACGGCAACGCCATCGGTGAACGCCGCTTCATTGGCCTCTTGACCTCGGTTGCCTACAGCGAGAGCCCGCGCAACATTCCGCTGCTGCGCCACAAGGTCCGCCGCGTTTTCGAAAAAGCTAACGTCGAGGAGACGGGCCATCGCGGCAAGGCATTGATGCACATCATCGATACCTACCCACGCGAGGAACTGTTCCAGACATCGATCCAGGACCTGACTCGCACGGTTGTCGGCATTCTCAACCTGCAGGACAGGCAAAGGGTCAAGTTCTTCGTCCGGCGGGACACATTCCAGCGCTTCTTCTCGTGTCTCGTCTTCGTACCGCGAGAGAAATACACGACGGCGATTCGCCGCCAGATCGAAGCGCTTCTCATGGACGCATTCGAAGGCGTGTCGGTTGACTCGGCCGTGCAGATTTCGGAATCGGCACTCGCGCGCGTTCACCTGATTGTCCGCACCAAGGAAGGCAAGCGCCCGCGCGTCAGCATCCTGAAGATCGAGGAGCAGATCGCGGAACTGGTCGTAACCTGGGGCGATCGGCTGCAGCAGGAGCTGCTGGCGACCTGCGGCCCGGAGGAAGGACGACGCCTGTGGCTGGCCTTCGGCGGGATTTTCCCGGTTGGCTACCAGGAAGAGACGACTCCGTTTGAAGCCTGTGGCGACATCAGTGCGATTGATGCGATGGTGCGCGAGGGCCTCCCGCGTTCCGTCGATCTGTATCGCGCCGAGGGTCTCGACCCCGGCGACATGCGGTTTATCGTTTACAGCGTCGCCGAGCCAATCGCGCTTTCGGATGCGCTGCCGATCCTCGAAGAGATGGGCTGCGATGTGTACACCGAGCGTCCTTACGAGGCGACGCTCGCGTCGGGTGAGTCTTTCTGGATCCAGGACTTCCACCTGCGACATGAGAGCGGCGAGGAAATCGACGTCGATGCGATCTCGGAGCCCTTCGAAGAGTGCTTCATGGCCGCGCTGCACGGCGTGGCCGAGAACGACGGCCTGCATCGTCTGATCGTTGGTGCCAATCTCAACTGGCGCGAAGTCTCGCTGCTGCGCTGCTATGCAAAACACATCCTGCAGCTCGGACTGCCGTTCAGCCAGGACTACATGGAAGACGTGCTCGTTGCGCACGCCGAATTTGCCCGGTTACTCGTGCAGCAGTTCGCTCTGCAGTTCGACCCGGACGTCGCGAAATCGCGCCGAGCGCGTGAACTGCGCGCGATTCGTGACAAGGTCCTGCGCGCGGTCAAGCGCGCCGCGAACGTCGACGAAGATCGCATCCTCAATGCGTTCGCCGGCGGCATCGAGGCGACGCTGCGCAGCAACTTCTACCTGACAGACGACGGCGAACCGAAACACTACATCTCGATCAAGCTCGACCCGGAGCGCTTGCCCGAGGTCCCGTTGCCGAAGCCCAAGTACGAGGTTTTCGTTTACTCGCCCGAGGTCGAAGGCGTGCACCTGCGCGGTGGCGACGTTGCCCGTGGCGGACTGCGCTGGTCAGATCGCCGCGAGGACTTCCGCACGGAAGTCCTGGGCCTGATGAAAGCACAGGTCGTCAAGAACACGGTCATCATACCGACCGGCGCGAAAGGCGGCTTCTTCCCGAAACGCGCGCCGAAAGGCGACCGCAACGCAATCTTCGAGAATGGCGTGCATTGCTACCGGATGTTCATTTCCGGGCTTCTCGATATCACGGACAATGTCATCGACGGCGAAGTCGTGACACCGGAAGGTATCATCCGCCGCGATGGCGATGACCCCTATCTCGTGGTCGCCGCTGACAAGGGCACCGCGACGTTCTCGGATATCGCGAACGGCATCTCGGCCGACTACGGCTTCTGGCTCGACGATGCGTTCGCTTCTGGCGGCTCCGCCGGCTATGACCACAAGAAGATGGGCATTACGGCGCGGGGCGCCTGGGAAGCGGTCAAGCGACATTTCCGCGAGCAAGGACTCGACACTCAGAACGAGGCATTCACGGTCGCGGGCATCGGCGACATGGGTGGCGATGTATTCGGCAACGGCATGCTGTTGTCGAAGCACATCAAGCTGGTCGCCGCGTTTAACCATCGTCACATCTTCCTCGACCCGACGCCCGACGTAGCGGCGAGCTTCGAGGAAAGAAACCGCCTGTTCCGCAAACAGGGCGGCTGGGACGACTACGACGAGAAGCTCATATCGAAAGGCGGCGGCATCTTCCTGCGCCAGGCCAAGACGATTCGGCTCAGCAACGAGACACGCAAGCTGCTGGGCATCGAGGATACCTCCGTACAGCCCGACGAACTCATCAGGGCGATCCTGAAAATGGAGGTCGACCTCATCTGGAACGGCGGTATCGGAACCTACGTGAAAGCCTCGAGCGAAGGACACTCCGACGTTGGCGACCGCAGCAACGATGCCGTGCGCGTTGACGCCAGTGAACTGCGCTGCCGCGTTATTGGCGAGGGCGGTAATCTCGGCCTGACGCAACGCGCGCGCGTTGAATTCAGCCTCAACGGCGGCCGCATCAATACAGATTTCATCGACAATTCCGGTGGCGTCGACAGTTCCGACCGCGAGGTCAATATCAAGATCCTGCTCAGCGACGTCACGAAGAAGAAAGGCATGACGCGGCCGAAGCGCGACGAGTTGCTGGCCTCCATGACCGACGACGTGGCGAACCTCGTGTTGCGCAACAATTACCTGCAGACGCAGGCGATCAGCGTCAGCGAGATGCTGTCGCCCGAGCGCGTCGATGAGGTCGCGCGACTGATCACGAATTTCGAACGTACGGGTCTGCTGGACAGGGATCTCGAATTCCTGCCGGACGATACCGAAATCGAGGATCGGCGCAATCGCAAGCAGGGCTTTACGCGTCCGGAACTCGCTGTCGTGTTGAGTTACGCGAAGATTGATCTCTATGACGGCTTGATCGCATCCGGATCGGCGCTGACGGACTTCCTCGAGATTGATCCACAGCGTTACTTCCCGACTGTGCTGCGGCGCCGTTACGAAGACCTGATTCCCGGTCACCGGCTGAGCGGCCAGATCCTGGCCACGTTAATCGCGAACGACCTCGTCAATCGCATGGGCCCGGCCTTCGTCACCAGGGCACAGACCGACACCGGTGCCGACATCGTGACCGTAGCGCGGGCCTACGAAGCGGCCCGCATCATCTGCCGGGCGCGCCCCCTCTGGCACGCGATCGAGGCGATGGACCACAAGATCTCGTCCCACGCGCAGATGCGCATGATGTTCGAGGTCAGCCGCACGATTCGCCACGCCAGCTACTGGCTGATCGAACAGTACGGCGACGAACTCAACATTGTCGACGTTGTCGATCGCCTCAGGGACGGCATGAATCGCGTCTATTCACGGTCCGCCACGTACGTCTCGCGAGCCACGCATGCGCGCATGCAGGAGTCGGAGCGCAAATGGCTCGAGATGGGCGTTCCGGAGGAGCTCGCCAACCGAGTCGCCCTCCTGATCCTGACGCGGCCGGCGCTGGACATCGTCGACATCGCGGCCGAACGTCGCCGCGACGTCATCGACTCCGCGCGACTCTATGCCCGCCTCAATGATGCGCTGCGTCTGTGGTGGCTGCATAACTCGGCCGAGGATCTGAAGGTCCAGGGTCGCTGGCAGGCGATGGCGCGCAGCAATCTGCGCGACGAGATTTACCGTATCCGACGAGACGTCGGCCTGCGCCTGCTGACCCGTCGGAGCAAGCGCGATCCGCGCCAGATCGTCGACCGGTGGCTCGCGAAGCGCGACGATGACGTCACGCGCTACCTGCATATGATCGATGAGATGAAGCTACGCAAGGTCGATTTTGCTACCCTCTCGGTCGCAGCCCAGGAGCTGCGCGACCTCTTATCAAGCTGATCGCGACACCGTCGCACAACATACGGAGCAAACATGGCTGGCAAGCTCTTACTCTGCCGTCACGGCCAGAGTGACTGGAACCTGAAGAATCTTTTCACGGGATGGAAAGACGTCGACCTGACGGAACAAGGCAACGAAGAAGCCATCGCCGCGGGCAAACTGTTGAAGGAGCTCGGCTACGACTTCGACATCGCCTATACGTCGGTACTCAAACGGGCCATCCGCACGCTCTGGCACATGCTCGACCAGATGGATCTCATGTGGATTCCCGTCGTACGCGACTGGCGCCTCAACGAGCGGCATTACGGTGCGTTACAGGGCCTCAACAAGGCCGAAACGGCTGCCAAATACGGTGATGATCAGGTTCACATCTGGCGCCGCAGCTATGACATTCCGCCGCCGGAGATGGAGGAGGACGACGAACGCCACCCGATGCACGATCCGCGGTATGCGGGCATCGCCGGCCTCCCCGGGTCCGAATCGCTGAAGCTGACGCTCGAGCGCGTCATGCCCTGCTGGGACGAGGTCATTGCGCCCGATCTCAGGGCGGGCAAGAACGTCCTGATCGCGGCTCACGGTAACAGCCTGCGGGCGCTCGTGAAGATGCTCGACGAAGTGTCCGACGAGGAAATCACCGGATTCAATATCCCTACCGGGGTACCGCTCGCTTATGAACTCGATGAGGACCTCAAGCCAGTTAAGAGGGAGTTCCTCGGAGATCCGGAGGAGATTGCCAAGGCGGCGGCGGCGGTCGCAGCCCAAGGCAAGGCCAAGTGATGTACACGCTCGGTGACCGTGCGCCCGAGTTCGAGGGCGACGGTCACTTCGTTGCCGACAATGCAACGATCATCGGCAGCGTTCGTCTGCAGGACAAGGTCAGCGTCTGGTACAACGCGGTGCTTCGTGGCGACAATGACTGGCTCGTCATCGGCGAGCGCAGCAATATCCAGGATGGCAGCGTGCTGCACACCGACCCCGGCATCGAACTGATCATCGGCAGCGACGTAACAGTCGGCCACAAGGTCATGTTGCACGGCTGTCGCATTGGCAGTAATTCCCTGATTGGTATCGGCAGCACGGTGCTGAACAACGCCCGTATCGGCAGCAACTGTATCGTCGGCGCGCATGCCCTCATCACCGAGAACAAGGAGTTTCCGGACGGCTCGCTGATTATCGGCGCGCCGGCCCGGGTCGCCCGGCCGCTCAGTGACGAGGAAATCGCGCACATCGGCTGGTCCGCCGATATCTACGTCAAGAATGCGGCGCGTTTCAACGCGCAGCTCGAGCCTACACCTGGTCTTTCGGGTTCGAGCGCTTCCTGACGCGCTCCGGGTCGACCACGCGCACCAGCCCTTCCTGGGTTGTCGAGGCAACCAGCGTACCGTTCCGCGTGAAGAACTGCCCGCGCGTATAACCGCGCGCGCCTGAGGCATTCGGGCTCTCCATCGAATACAACAGCCAGTCGTCGATGCGGAATTCGCGGTGGAACCACATTGCATGATCGAGGCTCGCGAGAATCAGGTTGCCACGCGTGAACGGCAGCGCATGTGGCAACGTTGACGTCGTCAGCAGTTCGAAGTCCGACACATACGCCAGCAGATTCTGGTGCAACGCCGTGCCATCGGGCACCGCGTCTACGGCGCGAATCCACACGTGCTTGATGGGTGGTTGTTTGCGGGGCTCGTCGAGATTCGACTGTTCGACCGGACGAAATTCGAACGGCCGCTGGTCGGTCATGAATCGCCGCAGTTTGACCGGAATCCGGTCGAGTACGTCCTGCGCGAGGCGCGTCAGATCCTTGAGGCCGTCGGGCTCGGGCACATCCGGCATCGCGCACTGGTGCGACAGCCCGTCCTGCGGCACCTGAAACGATGCCGCCAGGTTGAGAATCGGTCGGCCGTGCTGGATCGCTACGACACGTCGATTGGAAAAGCTCCCACCGTCACGAGCGCGATCGACTTCGTAGACAATGGGTGCATTGATGTCGCCACGACGCAGGAAATAGGCATGCAGCGAATGTGCAACGCGGTCCTCAACCGTATGCTGCGCCGCCGACAATGCCTGCCCAAGGACTTGCCCGCCAAACACCTGCGGGCTGCCGATATCGCGGCTGTCGCCTCGAAATATGTTCTGCTCGATCCGCTCCAGACGGAGCAGGGTGATCAGGTCCTCAAGTACCGGGTGCATCAGTTGCCGAGACGGCCGCCATCGACGGCCACGCCGGTGCCGTTAACGAAAACGGCATCGTCGCTGGCGAGGAACAACGCCACTTTCGCGACATCGACGGGCTCCCCGAGGCGGCGCTGCGCCGAGCTCTGGATGCAGTGGTCGCGCAGGGATTTGTCCTTGCGAAAGACCTCCCGGCTTTGCGGTGTCATGACGGCACCGGGCTGAATGTAGTTGGCTGTGATGCCGAACTCGCCGGTCTCCGCAGCAAGCGCTCGCGTAAGGTTTGCGAGGTCCTGCTCGGCACGGGCCTGCGCGTCAGCACCGTCGGCTGCGAAACAGCTGCGCAGGAATCCCATGTTGATGATGCGACCCTGCGGACTCTGCTTGAGGTGCGGCAGCGCCGCCCGGCATACGGCCATCGTCAGTAACGCGCGCCGCTTGAGGTGGTTCTCGAGGGCCTCGTCGGACTTCTCGAACGGCCCGTCCTGCCGCAGCGGCAGGTCGATGACGATGATATCGAGGCTGCCCAGCTTCTCGACAGCATCCTCGACGAGCATTGGCAGGCGATCCGCATCCGTCAATGATGAGGCGACTCCTGTGATACCCCTGACGCGCTGGAACAGCTGCTCCACGCCACTATTGGGCGTGTCAGCCGCGACGACCGTCGCACCGTGCTTCAGGAGCGTACGCGCGATCGCCTCTCCAATGCCGCCACCCGCATTGAACACGAGGGCATTGAGACCATAGAGGCGTTTGGGATCAGCCATGCAGAATCCTTGCTGGAGGGTCAGTCTTCAGGAAACGCATAGTCCGCGAATTGCTTACGCAATTCAATCTTCTTCACTTTGCCCGTTGCCGTATGCGGCAGTTCATCGACAAACGCGACGTCGGTCGGCACCCACCAGCTGGCAACCTTGCCGTCAAAGTAGGCGAGCATCTCGTCTTTGTCGAGGTCCTGCCCTTCCGCCCGCACGACCACGAGCAGCGGCCGCTCCGTCCATTTCGGATGCGAGATACCGATGACAGCCGCCTCCGCGACAGCCGGATGGCCCATTGCCGTGTTCTCGAGCTCGATCGAGCTGATCCACTCTCCGCCAGACTTGATGACATCCTTGGTGCGGTCCGTGATAGCCAGGTAGCCCTGCTTGTCGATCGTGGCAACGTCGCCGGTTTCGAACCAGCCGTCATCGGTATGGGTTCCGGCGCTGCCGTCGAGCTTGAAATAGTCGCTGCAGACCCACGGCCCGCGCACCTGCAAGGCGCCGTAGGCGACGCCGTCCCAGGGCAGTTCATTACCTTCGTCGTCAACGATGCGCAGCTCGCAACCATAGAGGCCACGACCGGCCTTGGTCGCGAGATCGAGTTTCTCGTCGGCAGACAGACCTTCGAGACCGGCCTTGAGCGTGTTGGTCACGCCGAGCGGACTCATCTCGGTCATACCCCAACCCTGGACAGTCTCCACATCATGCTTGTCTCGGAACGCCTGGATCATCGCGCGCGGCACCGCGGCCCCGCCAACGAGGGTGCGCTCCAGCGCATCCAGGCGCTTGCCGGCCTGTTCACAGTATTGCAACAGGCCAAGCCACACGGTCGGCACGCCCGCCGCCATGTGCACGCCCTCGGATTCGATCAGATTGTAGAGCGCCTCCCCGTCGCCCATTTTCGGACCCGGGAGGACCAGCTTCGCACCGGCCATCATTGCCGAGTAAGGGATGCCCCACGCATTGACATGGAATAGCGGGACAACCGGCAGAATCGTGTCGCGGCTGGACAGGCCGATGACATCGGGCGCCAGGCTGACATACGCGTGCAGCACGGTGGAACGATGATCGTAGAGCACGCCCTTGGGATCCCCCGTGGTGCCCGACGTGTAGCAGAGCGCGGAAGCCGTGCGCTCGTCGAACTGCGGCCACTCTAGGTCCGCCGACTCCGCACCGATCAGCGTTTCGTAACAAACAGCATTCGGCAGCGAGGTTTCGGGCATGTTGGCTTCGTCGGTCATGACCACGAAGCCCTCGACATTGCCAATCTGCGGCAACAGCTTCTCGAGCAGCGGCACGAACATGACGTCAGTGAAGATCCACCGATCCTCGGCATGGTTGATGATGAATACGAGCTGTTCGGGGAACAGGCGTGGATTGATCGTGTGGCAGACGTAGCCCATGCCGCTCACGCCGTAGTAGATCTCGAGATGCCGGAAGTCGTTCCAGGCAATCGTCGCGACCCGGTCGCCCTGTTTCAGCCCGAGTTTGGCCAGCGCCGCCCCGAGCTGGCGCGCTCTTGTCATAACGTCGGCGATCGTGCAGCGATGTAGCGGGTTATCCATCGTAACTGACACGATCTCGCGATCTGGGTGAAATTTCTCCGCGTGCTCCGCAATCGATGAGACGAGGAGCGGGGTATCCATCATTAGTCCGCGCATAGGTGCTTCCTGTTCGTGGTCTGATTCTTGATAAACATCAACTTTTCATAAGGTTATCTGACATTTCTGCTGCCCGAAACCATGTTATGCTTGCGCCGGATTACACGATACATCCCATAGGGGGGGACTCATGAAACCGATTGGTACCAGCATACTCAATCTCGGTCGCTTTCTCGCATTGCCTCTGGCCGGCCTGACTCTGGCCGCCCCGGCAACCGCGCAGGAAGCCAGCGCTTCAATGCAGAGCGCGTCGCTCGAAGAAATCGTCGTCGTCGCACAAAAGCGCGAGCAGAACATCATGGACGTACCGGTCGCCATTACAGCGGTCACGGGCGCCCAGATCGAAGCCTCCGGCATCAAGGACATGATCGACTTGCAGCAGAATGTCCCCGGCCTGATCGTTAGTGGCAGCCAGACGACGACCACGTCCAATTTCTCGATTCGCGGCATCGGCTCCACGTCGAACAACTTCGGCGTCGAGTCGTCCGTGGGCCTGTACGTTGACGGCGTGTACCGCTCGCGCCAGAGCTCGCTGATCAACGAGCTTGTAGACGTTGAGGCGGTCGAGGTCCTGCGCGGCCCGCAGGGTACCCTGTTCGGCAAGAACACGGCTGCCGGCGCCATCCAGGTCCGCACCGTCGCGCCGAGCACAGAGAGCTACGACGGCTTTCTCGATGTCACGATGGGCAGCCTCGACCTGCGGCGCGTCTCGGGTGCGGTGAACATCCCCCTGACGGACAATCTGGCTTTTCGCGGGACCGTGTTCTCGTCGCAACGCGATGGCTATGTCGACAACCTGATCTATGACCTCTCCGGACCGGTGCCCTCCACGACCGCGCAGGAAGACCTGTTCAACAACCGCGACCGTTTCGGTTTCCGTCTCCAGGTCGGCTATGACAACGGCGAGGATTTCAATCTGCGCGTCATTGCTGACTACTCGGAAATCGACGAGATCTGCTGCATTGGCACGTCGCGGGTAGACGGTCTCCTGTCGCACGGATTGCTGGAGTCGACGGGCGTAGGTCTCCCGGGACCTGACTTCCTGCGCCTGAACCTCGGCAACATCGTTTTCACGGACTATCCGTACCCGTCGGTCCTGCCAACGGCGGCATTGCTCGGTTTTGACGTGCCCCTGCCGCCGACCGTCATTCAGGGCGTCAGCTGGGATGACTACGTCACCTCGGTCAACTTCGCGCCGATTTCGCAGAACGAAGATCGCGGGATCTCCGTCGAGTTCAACAAGGACTTCGAAAACACGACGTTTACGTCTGTCAGCGCCTACCGCGCGTTCGACACCTACGACCTGATCGACGTCGATTTCACGGATACAACGCTCGGCGAGCGCGAAAACACGGCTCAGCAAACGTCGTTTTCGCAGGAATTCCGGCTGGCCGGCACGTTCGGCGAGAGCAGCAACTGGGTCGTCGGGGCCTACTACTTCGCCCAGGAGATCAAGAGCAATACGGTAACGGTCGGTGGCGCACAGCTGCAGGCATTTGCGGATCTTGGCGAGCAGTTCTCAGGCAGTCCGTTCACGCTGACCGATATCACGAATGCCGTTACAGGTATTTCTATCGCAACGAACGGCCTGATCCCGGTCGGCGCTCAGGCATTCCCGGAGGGCGCATTCGCCAACGACAACGTAACTCAGGACCATGACGGTTATGCCGTATTCGGCCAGGTAGACTGGGCGTTGAGCGATGCGGTGACCTTAACGCTCGGCGCGCGTTTCACGGACGAAACCAAGGACATTGACGCCGTCTACACGCAGACCAATCCGGGCACGAACCCGCCGGACTTTGCTGCCATCGGCGCGACGCTGGTCGGTTTCCAGGAGTTCCTCGCGGGCAACATCCCGGCGCCGCCGGATCCGACGCCGTTGCTTGCCGTGGCGCAGCCGAACGAATTCTGGGGCGGCTGGACCCTGCCGCCGTTCTCGCCGCGTCCGAACGTGCAGGATACGCTTGAGGACGACCAGATCACGGGTACCGCAAAGGTGACCTGGTTCGCCAATGACAGCACGATGATGTACCTGTCTTACGCGACCGGCTACAAGGCCGGCGGCACCAACGCGGACCGCATCTTCTACGACGCAGCTGATCCCGACAATCCGCTGTTTTCGCAGCTGTTCGACGCAGAGAAATCCACATCGATCGAGCTTGGTTACAAGGGCGACATCGGCGACAACATCCGCCTGTCGGCGTCCGTGTACCAGACAGATTTCGACGACTTCCAGGCGAATACGTTCGAAGGCTCGGGCTTCGTCCTGCGTAACGCGGGCGATCTTGAGATCAAGGGCGTCGAGCTCGAGTGGATCTGGCAGGTCATGGAGAACACCAGCGTCACAGGTTACTTCGCACACAACGAAGGCGAGTACATCACGTTCCCGAATGCCGTGGCCTGGGATGCCACACCGTTCCATAGCCCGGGCGTGACCGATGACGGTGATCGCAGCGGCGAGTCCCTGCCCTACAATCCGGAAGACCGCTTCCAGATCTCGCTGACGCAGAACTTCCCGATGGGCGCTAACAACCTGTTTTTCCGCGCCGACTACGCGTGGGCATCGGAAACAGCGACGGACGGCGATAACGACCCGCTGACTGTTCAGGATGACTTTGGCATCCTGAACCTGCGCGTCGGCATGGATCTCGATGACTGGAATTCGACGATCACGCTGTGGGGCCGCAACGTTACGGATGAGCGTTACTACAACGGCTCGTTCGATCCGCCCCTGCTCGACTTCGGACGGATGAATTCCTATCCGTCGGAAGTAGCCACATACGGCATCACGTTCCGCAAGAACTGGGACTGATCCGGTAACAGACTAGGGGCGGCAGGATTTCCTGCCGCCCTTTTTTATCGCCGCAACACCATGCCGCGGAGCACTTATGCCTGATTCGACATTGCGCGTAGCACTCGCACAGATCGCACCAGCCTGGCTGGACCGCGACGCAACGCTCTCCAAGGTCATCAACTGGATCGGCAAAGCGGCCGCGGATGCAGCCGATCTCGTTGTCTTTGGCGAGGCACTGGTACCCGGCTACCCGTTCTGGGTGGAGCGCACTGGCGGTGCGGAATTCGAGTCGCCGTTGCAGAAAGCCCTGTTCGCTCACTATGTCAGCCACGGCGTCTGCATCGAGGATGGCGACCTCGACAGCGTGTGCGCGGCTGCGCGCCAACACGAAATCGCCATTTATCTCGGCGTCATGGAACGCGCTGCAGGCCGAGGCCGGCACAGCCTGTACTGCTCGCTCGTCTATATCGACAATGCGGGCGCAATTCGCTCCGTGCACCGCAAGCTGATGCCGACGCACGAGGAGCGGCTGGTCTGGGCTATCGGCGACGGGAACGGCCTGCGCGCACACTCGCTTGGCGCTTTCATGGTGGGCGGCCTCAACTGCTGGGAAAACTGGTTGCCGCTGCCGCGTGCCGCACTGTATGCGCAGGGCGAGGACCTGCACATTGCCGTCTGGCCGGGGAATCGCCGCAATACCGAAGACATCACGCGTTTCGTTGCGCGCGAGAGTCGCTCCTACGTGGTTAGCGTCGCTGGGTTAATGCGCCGGGAGGACATTGACGCGTCGCTGCCGCACGCGGAACTGCTGCTCGAGGCCGCCGACGACGTCATGGCCAATGGTGGCTCCTGCGTCGCGGGTCCAGATGGAGAATGGGTGCTGGAACCCGTTACCGATACGGAGGTGCTCAGGATCGTCGAGATCGATCACCTGCGCGTGCTCGAGGAGCGGCACAGCCTCGACGTGGTAGGTCACTATTCGCGACCGGACGTCACGCGGCTTGTCGTCAATCGCAAGCGTCAGGCCACGGCGGAATTCGACGACTGATACGCCCTATTTCTTCGGCGTACCCGGGCCAATCAGGAACCAGACAATCAGGCCCACCACCGGGAAAATCGCGACGATCGCAATCCAGAATATCTTCTTGATGTCTTCTTCCGAGCTGTTCCAGATCTGGATCGCCGCGTAGATGACGATCGCGAGGTGAATCAGGCCCCATATTCCGAGATCACCCATCGTTGCTCCCCTCCTCATCGAAGAAATACATGCCGAGCGTTTCGGCGACACAGGCCGGCTTGCGCTCGCCCTCTACCTCCAGGCGAACCTCCGAGGTCAACAGCAAGGCCCCGGCGCGGCGACGCGCCTGCAGGACGGTTGCCCGGGCTCGCAGCTTTGCACCAACCGGCACGGGCGTATAGAAGCGCACCTTGTTGAGGCCGAAATTGATCGCCCGCGCGAGGTTCTCGACCTCGACGAAGTTGCCCGTCAGCGCCGGTATCAACGCGAGGGTCAGGTAACCATGAGCGATCGTCTTGCCATTCGGCATTTCCTTCGCTGCCCGCTCGGTATCAACGTGAATCCACTGATAGTCGGCCGTCGCCTCCGCAAACTGGTCTATGCGATGCTGGTCGACCACGATCCAGTCGGACAGCCCGACCTCCTGGCCCTCCAGCGCTTTCGCATCGTCAATAGATTTGATGATCTTCATCGCGGTAGTGATACCTGATGCCCGTCTATTTCTCAATCCCGTGCTTCATGCCGTGACTCGCGCAGCGCTCGCAATTGACCCATCCGGAGTCGCCGTTGACGTAGTGCTCTTTCTTCCAGATCGGCAACCGCACCTTGATCTCATCGATGATGTAGCGACACGCGCGGAACGCCTCGTCGCGGTGTTTCGCCGCGACACCGATCCAGACTGCACACTCACCCAGTTCGAGGCGGCCGACGCGATGCACGCAGCGCGCTTCGAGAAAGGGAAACTTTGCACGGGCTTCTGCGATCACCTTTTCACCCTCCCTGATACAGAGCGGTTCATAGGCCTCATACTCGAGTCGCTCGACCTCGTGCCCTTCGTTCTCGTTGCGAACCCAGCCTTCGAACGCGCAATAGCCGCCCGCCGCCGGATTGGCCAGGGAGGCCTGCAGGGACGCCGTTTCTATCGCCGCATCGGTGAGCTCCATCATGTCAGCCACCCGCGACCGGCGGGAACAGCAGCACGGTATCGCCGTCACTGACCGGCGTATTCCAGTCTGCCAGTCTGTCGTTTACCGCGACTTTGCAATGCCCGTTTGGCTCCGCAGATCCGTGACGGTCGCGCGTCTGTTCGAAGACATCCGCGGTCGTGTCGACATCCAGACTCAGCGTCTCCTCGGCGACGCCGGCATGTTCACGAAACATCGCGAAGTAGCACACAGTGACGTTTTTCATGAAGCCGCCTCGAGAATACTCTCGGCAAGATCGTCCGGCGTATTGACGTTGTCGAGCGACCGAGGATCCAGCTGCTCGATCAGGCAGGTATCGGAGCGAATCAGGATCTTGCGCGGGCAGCGGATGCCGTCATCAACAAACTCACGCAAGACCGTATCAGTGCCGGAACGATACACGGCGCACAACGGCTCAGGCAGGTGATCGTGGCTGCTGATGTACGCGGTAAAAGGATGCTCAAACGACTGTTTGTCGATCAGGTGACGCAGCGTCATGGCGCCGATATTCGGCAAGTCGCAGGCAACGACGAGCCAGTCTGCCTCCGGGTATTCGTCCATGGCCGACAGGATGCCGGCCAGCGGACCCATGTCAGCGTAGCGATCGACGATCTGGTCGAACCGACGCCGCTCGGGCTCGTCGCGTTGTTGGTCGCTGGTCGACACGAAGGCGCGATCGACGCACCCGCCAAGCAGGGCCATGATGCGCGCAAGCTGCGACTCGCCATCGTGTTCGAGCAGCGCCTTGTCACACCCCATGCGCTTGCTGCGGCCACCGGCAAGCACGAGTCCATAAAGCGGAGGTTTATTCACTGCGATTGAAATCCTGTTTGCCGCCGGTCTTGGCCATGAGCCGCGTTTCGGCGATGACGATATCGTGAGACACGGCCTTGAGCATGTCATAAATCGTCAGCGCGGCAACGCTTGCGCCCGTCAGCGCTTCCATCTCGACGCCGGTCTTGTGTTGCACCTTGCAGCGGCAGTCGATCACCACTTCGTTTCTCTGCAGTTCGATCGAGACCTTGCAGTTCTCGAGACCGAGCGGATGACAGAACGGGATCAGCTCATGGGTCTTCTTGGCTGCCATGACCCCGGCAATGATCGCGGTCGCGAATACGGGCCCCTTCTTCGTCGCGATTTCCTCGCCCGACACGAGCGCGAGCACCTCTTCGGGCAGTCGCACACGCGTCTGCGCATGCGCCTCACGCTGCGTGACGCCCTTGGCGCTGACGTCGACCATCGTCGGCCGATCCTGCGCATCAATGTGACTTAGTTTGCCCAACGCTATCCCCCTATTCGGTACATCTCGACCTTGCGCAGTACATGCGCCTCGGCCACTTCGGGCCGGCGCAACTCGCTGTAGCGATCGCCGCGCTGCAACCAGATCTGCGAGAGGACGTCGGTCAGTTCCTCGTCGTCGGCCGCAACGCGCAGCGATTCGCGCAGGTCGGTGCCCTGGTTTGCGAACAGGCAAGTATAAAGCACGCCGTCGGCGGACAGTCGTGCCCGCGAGCAGTCGCCGCAGAACGGCTCTGTCACCGACGAGATGAATCCGATCTCCCCTTCACCGTCCAGGTACTCGTAACGGCGCGCGACCTCGCCCGGGTAGTTCTGGTCCAGGCGCCGCAGCGGCCAGCGCGCCTGCACTCCCTCGAGCAGCTGCCGCGACGGCACGACCTGGTCGAGGCGCCAGCCGTTCTGGTTGCCGACATCCATAAATTCGATCAGGCGAACGATATGGCCGCTGCCACGAAAGTGCTCGAGAAGATCGAGGACGGTGTGATCATTGACGCCACGCTGCACGACAACGTTGATCTTGACCGGCGTCAAACCCGCGGCGGTCGCAGCGGCGATGCCCTCAAGAACGCTATAGAGATCGCCGCGGTCGCCGCTCATGCGCCGGAACACATCCTTGTCGAGACTGTCGAGGCTGATCGTTACGCGATGCAGGCCCGCCGCCGCCAGCTGGTCGGCCTTTGGTGCGAGCAGCATGCCATTCGTCGTCAGCGCGATGTCGTCGACGCCCGGAATGACGGCCAGCCCCTCGATCAGCTGCGGGATATTCTTGTCAAGCAGTGGCTCACCGCCGGTCAGCCTCATCTTGCTGACACCAAGCCTCGCTGCCACGCGGGCGACGCGCAGTATTTCGTCGTAGGTCAGGCGCTGGGAACGCTTCAGGAATTCGTAATTCGCGTGAAACTCGTCCTCGGGCATGCAGTAGGGACAGCGAAAATTGCACTGGTCCAGCACCGAGATGCGCAGGTCGTGCAAGGGTCGGTGCAGCGCATCGCGGATGGCATCGGGCGCCTTCTCCGGGGACTCGGTCGGGTCTGTACTCATGCACGCATTCTGCCGCAAAGCCCGGCCGTTACAAACCGCAACAGACCTTCAGGGGCGACTTTGGTAAGCTGCATCGCTCGAAATTCGGGGTCCCGACAGATGCATGTAACGTTCAGCGAGACAGAACTCGCGTTCCAGGAAGAAGTTCGCGCGTTCTTCCGCGACGAATATCCGGACGACATCCGCGCCCAGGTCGATGCGGGTGAACACCTCTCGCCCGAGGACCAGGTCCGGTGGCAGAAGATCCTCCACGCCCGTGGCTGGGCCGGTATCAACTGGCCCGTGGAATATGGCGGTACGGGTTGGACGCCGGTCCAGAAGTATATCTATGCGCGTGAAGAGGGTTATGCCAATGCGCCGCTCATGATCCCGTTCGGCGTCAACATGGTCGGCCCGGTGATCTACACGTTTGGCTCCGACGAGCAGAAACAGCGTTTCCTGCCGGATATCCTCGCGAGCAACGTCTGGTGGTGCCAGGGCTATTCTGAACCCGGTGCCGGCTCCGATCTTGCATCGCTGAAGACAAAGGCCGACCTCGTCGGCGACCACTACGTGGTCAACGGCACCAAGACGTGGACCACGCTTGGCCAGCACGCCGACTGGATCTTCTGCCTCGTACGCACAAGTACCGATGTTGCGCGCCGCCAGGAGGGTATCAGCTTCCTGCTGATCGACATGAAGTCGCCGGGCATTTCGGTCAAGCCGATCATCCTGCTCGACGGGACGCACGAGGTTAATGAGATTCACTTTGACAACGTCGAGGTGCCGGTCGACAACCTCGTCGGCGAGGAAGGCAAAGGCTGGACCTATGGCAAGGTCCTGCTGCAGCACGAACGCACAAACTCGGCCAACACGTTCCGTTCCGCGTACCGCCTGCGCAAATTGCGCGAACAGGCAGCGGAGTCGGTCCGTGGCGCTCCACCTCTGGCCAATGATCGCAATTTCATGCGGCGCCTCGCTGCAGTCGAGGTGGACCTCAAGTCGCTCGAATACATCGAGTTGCGAACCCTGGCGGCCGTCGCCTCCGGCAAGGCTCCGGGGCCCGAGTCTTCGTTCCTCAAGATGATCGGCACGGAGATCGTGCAGGCGATCGACTCCCTGTACATGGACGCGGCAGGCTACTACGCACTGCCGTATCGTCCCGAAGCCGGCGTCGGAGAGAACAACGAGCACAACACCTCGCTGAACTACTTCAACCATCGCAAGGTGACGATCTTTGCCGGTTCGAACGAGATCCAGAAGAACATCATTGCCAAGCACGTGCTTGGACTGTAGGACCGCACATGGATTTTTCTCTCAATGAAGTACAGGCGATGCTCGCCGACAGCGTCGACAAGTTCATCGCCAACGAGTACGACTTCGATACCCGCCAGGGCTATGCCGGCAGCGCAACCGGGTTCAGCGCCGACGCGTGGGCAACGATGGCTGAACTGGGGTGGACCGCCGTACCGTTTAGCGAAGAGGACGGTGGCTTCGGCGGCAGTCCGGTCGACATGATGGTACTGATGCAGCATCTCGCACGCGGGCTCGTCGTCGAACCCTACCTCGCCAATGTCATCCTGGCTGGCGGCATCCTGCAGCGTATCGCAACGCCTGAGCAGAAAGAGCGCTGGCTGCAACCGATGATGACGGGGGAACTGCACGCCACGCTGGCGTTTAATGAACCGCAGGCCCGATTTGAGCTGGCGAGCATCGCGACGACCGCATCGCGCGAGGGTGACGATTGGGTCATCAACGGTCATAAGGGCATTGTTCTGAACGGTGACACGGCCGACATCATCATCGTTCCTGCCCGCACCTCCGGCGATGAGCGCGATACCAGCGGTATCACGTTGTTCGCTGTCGGTTCGGACGCCAAGGGCGTGTCGCGAAACACCTATGCAACAGTCGACGGGCTGCGCGCGGCCGAGGTGCATCTCGACAATGTTCCGATTGCGTCGGACGCAATGCTGGGTGAGGTCGACGCGGGATTTGCGGCGCTGGATGCCACGATCGACGAGGCAACGCTGGCCATCTGCGCGGAGGCCGTTGGCATCATGAAGGTGCTCACGGACAAGACGGTCGAGTACTCGAAGAGCCGGGTACAGTTCGGAGTGCCTATCGGCACGTTCCAGGAACTGCAACACCGCATGGTGGATATGCTCAGTGCCTGCGAGAAGGCGCAATCGCTGCTCGTTTGGGCCGTCATGGCCTACGCGGACGGTGGCGAAGAAGCGAAGCGCGCGGTCAGCTCGATCAAGTACCTGATTGGTACGGACGGCCGTCGCCTCGGTGAGGACGCCGTGCAGATTCACGGCGGCATGGGCGTTACCTGGGAGCTTGACGTCGCGCACTACTTCAAGCGCCTGACCGCCATTGGCACGTTGTTCGGCAACGCAGACTTTCACCTGGACAAGCTGGCGTCCTGACACCCTAGTCCTGATACCCTAGGACGATGTTCCCCCAGGGCATCGTCGACTTTTTCACCGCCAACCAGGAGATTCTGTGGTTTACGACATTGCTCGTGGACCTCGGCTTCACGCTGGTGCTTTACCGGCTCTTCGGCAAGGTCGGTCTGCAGGTTGCTATCGCGGTCGCGATCATTCTCGCGAATCTGCAAGGCCCTAAACTGACGGTCATCTTCGGCCTGCAGACCAGTCTCGGCGTCATCTTCTATTCGAGTATCTTCTTCGCGACCGACGTCCTCAGCGAGAATTACGGCAGAGCCGCGGCCAACAAGGCCGTGCGCATGGGTTTCACGGTCAGCGTGATCGTGCTGGTCATGCTGAGTCTTGCGCTGCTTTACCAGCCGAGCGACAAACCCGCTGCAGCCGAACACTCGGCGAACATCCACGCTGCGTTTGCCACGATCGTGAACTTCACGCCGCGCTTTGTTTTCGGTTCGCTGCTGGCGTACTACGTGAGCCAGCATTTCGACGTCTGGGCATTCCACAAGATCAAGTCATGGACCGGAGACCGCTGGCTGTGGATGCGCAACAACGGTTCGACACTGGCCTCACAGATTGTCGACACGACGATTTACTCTCTCGTCGCCTGGTGGGGCATTGTCGATCTGAAAACCGCGCTTGCGCTTGGCGCCGCGAAGTACGTTTTTAAAGTCGTCATCGCCGCGATAGATACGTTGTTCATCTACTGGGCCCGCTACGCGTTCAGGCATCGCGCGGTGCCCGAAGCGGCCTGATACACTGGCGCACATGCAGCCATCCGGGGTGATAACGATAACGACGGACTTCGGTCACAAGGGACCGTTCGCCGCCGTGATGAAAGGCGTCATCCTGACGCGTTTTCCGGAAGCGAAGGTCGTCGATCTCGCCCATGACATTCCGGCACAGTGGCCACCCGAGGCAGGCTTCTGGGTCAGCCGTGCCTGGCACTGGTTCCCCGGGGGTAGCGTTCACCTGGCCATCGTCGACCCGGGCGTCGGCACGGAGCGGGATATTATCGTCGCCGAAGTTGGCGGGCATGTTTTCATGGCGCCCGACAACGGCCTGCTCGCCCAACTATTCGACAGGCACGATGACGCACGCGTCTGCAAACTCGACATGGACAAGGTTGCCGCACTCGACCTGCCCGCTCCCAGTGCAACGTTCCATGGTCGCGACATTTTTGCCCCGGTCGCTGCGGATATCGCCGCCGGGCGGCTCGCCGTAAGCGATATCGCCGCACCCACCAATGACTGGACGCCAGGCTGGGTCGAGGAACCGGAGGTCTCGGGTGATCGGGTTGCAGGCGTCATCGTAACCGTGGACACGTTCGGCAACCTGATCAGCAACATCGACGCCGACCTGATTGCGAGCTTTGCACAACCCGTTGCCGATATAGCCGGGCACCAGATTCCAATGCTAACGACGTACGGCCGCGCGCAGCCCGGCGACTACCTGGCGTTAGTGAACTCATTCGGCGTCGTCGAGGTGGCGCGCGCCGAAGGCAGTGCAGCCGATGGTCTCGGTTCGGCGCGCGGCGCGCCGCTCGTCATCCGGGATGGTTACCTGGCCTGACCCTGCAGCGCCTGCTTCTCGAGCTTCGCCCACGAATCGCGCAACGTAACGATCCGGTTGATAACTCGGGCTCCCGCTGCATCGTCCTGCGAATCCGGGCAGAAGTAACCGAGGCGTTCGAACTGTACTGCCTCGGCGAGATCGGCAAGTGATGGCTCGAGTTTCGCATTCACGATTTCGAGTGAGGCAGGATTCAGTACGCTGTGCGCATCATCTGCTGTGTTCGGGTTGGCTTCATTGAAAAGGCGGTCATAGAGACGCACCTCGGCATCAACGGCGTGCTGGCACGACACCCAGTGGATCGTTCCTTTGACCTTACGATCAGAGGTGCCCGTGCCGCTGCGCGTTTCCGGGTCGTAGCTGCAGCGCAGTTCAACAACGTTACCGCCGTCATCCTTGATGACCTCGTCGCAGCGGATGATGTAGCCAAAGCGCAAGCGTACTTCGCCGCCGGGTTTCAGGCGGAAGAATTTGCGCGGTGCCTCCTCCATGAAATCGTCCTGCTCGATCCACAGCTCTCGCGAAAACGGCAGCTCGCGCGTGCCGAAATCGGGATTGCCGGGATGGTTCATGGCCTCCATGGACTCGACCTGGTCCTCCGGATAGTTGGTCAACACGACTTTCAAGGGACGCAGCACCGCCATGCGGCGGGCAGCCGTGTCACCGAGCACGTCGCGGACGCAGGTTTCGAGCGCACCCATCTCGATAAGCTTGTCTTTCTTTGTAACGCCCGCTCGTTTGACAAACTCGCGCAGCGCCGCCGGCGGATAACCGCGTCGACGCATGCCGGAAATCGTGGGCATGCGCGGGTCGTCCCAGCCGGACACAATGCCTTCATCGACGAGCCCTTTTAGTTTGCGCTTGCTGGTGATCGTGTAAGCGAGATTCAGGCGCGAGAACTCGATCTGCCGCGGCCGGTGCTCCGGTTCCAGCTGATCGAGGAACCAGTCGTACAGGGGACGGTGATCTTCGAACTCGAGCGTGCACAGCGAGTGCGTGATGCCTTCGTAGGCATCGGACAAGCCGTGGGCATAGTCGTACATCGGGTAGATGCACCAGTTGTCGCCCGCGTTCTGATGCGGAATGTGGCGGATGCGGTATATCGCGGGATCGCGCATGTTCATGTTCGGCGACGCCATGTCGATTTTCGCGCGAAGCACGTGTTTGCCATCGCCGAACTCGCCCTCGTACATGCGGCGGAACAGGTCGAGGTTTTCCTCGACCGAGCGATCCCTGTACGGGCTGTTTTTGCCGGGCTCGGTCAGCGTGCCGCGGTACTCGCGAATCTCTTCGGCGGTCAGGCTGTCGACGTAGGCGACGCCTTTCTCAATCAGCGTGATCGCCGATTCGTGGAGGCGATCGAAATAGTCCGACGCGTGTGTGAGGCGGTCTCCCCAATCGAAGCCCAGCCAGTGAACGTCGTCCTTGATCGCCTGCACGAACTCCGGGCTTTCCTTGCCGGGGTTCGTGTCATCGAGGCGCAGGAATGTCCGCCCGCCCGTCTCGGCCGCGACGCCGAAATCGAGACAAATGGCCATAACGTGCCCGATGTGCAAATAGCCGTTTGGCTCGGGCGGGAATCGGGTCACGATCTCATCGTGTTTGCCCGACTCCAGGTCGTCGTAAATGATCTTGCGGATGAAGTCCCGCGCTTCGATATCGTTCATGGGAGCGGATTGTACGCGAACTGAATTAGCGTACAATTGCGCGCTGATCGGTTTGCCCTGAGAAAGACTCGAGAATGCCTGCTATTTCCCTGCCTGACGGATCGGAACGTCAGTTCGACAATGCCATCACCGGCGCCGAGATTGCGGCCGGTATCGGCGAAGGCCTGGCACGCGCAGCTGTTGCGGTTCGCGTCAACGGGGAGTTGTGGGACCTGACGCGCGATATCGAGGACGACGCCAGCATCGAGATCGTTACGCGGGACTCCGAAGACGGCGTTGAGCTGCTCCGCCACGACGCGGCCCACGTGCTCGCCGAGGCCGTCAAGGAACTCTGGCCGGAGACGCAGGTAACCATCGGCCCGGCAATCGAGAACGGCTTCTACTACGACTTCTCACGCGAAGAGCCATTCACTGACGCAGATCTCGAGACGATCGAGAAGCGCATGAAGGAAATCGTCGATCGCGACGAGACGATCGTGCGCGAGGTCTGGAATCGCGACGAGGCCGTCGAGTTCTTTCGCAACATGGGCGAGGAATACAAGGCCGAGATCATCGCGAGCATTCCTTCGGCTGAGAACATCACGCTCTACCGCCAGGGCGAGTTCATCGATCTCTGCCGCGGTCCGCACCTGCCGTCAACGGGCAAGCTCGGCAAGGCCTTCAAGCTGACGCACGTCTCTGGCGCCTACTGGCGCGGTGATTCTGATAACGAGATGCTGCAGCGTATCTACGGCACGGCCTGGTCGAACGACAAGGCGCTGCGCAAGTACCTGCACATGCTCGAGGAAGCCGAGAAGCGCGATCATCGCCGTCTCGGCAAGGTCATGGACCTGTTCCACTTCCAGGAAGAAGCTCCGGGCGCCGTCTTCTGGCACGCGAACGGCTGGGCCATGTTCCAGTCGCTGGTTGCCTACACTCGGCAACGCAACAACGAGGCTGGCTACCAGGAAGTCAACACACCGGAAATGGTGTCTCGGACCCTGTGGGAAAAGTCCGGCCACTGGGACACCTTTGGCGAAAACATGTTTACGTCGGAAACCGTCGACGGGCGCATGTTTGCGATCAAGCCCATGAACTGCCCGGGCCACATCCAGGTATACAACCAGGGCATCAAGAGCTACCGCGACCTGCCACTGCGCATCGCCGAGTTCGGCAAGTGCCACCGCTACGAACCCTCGGGAGCGCTGCACGG
>JASJCM010000035.1 GCA_030065985.1 Woeseiaceae bacterium
CGTCCCGATACGCCCTATCAATGTGCAATTGCGGGCGCCGGACTATCGGAGTTGCGTTATTTCGACAAGATAACGTTCGAAGGCAATTTTGGCCGCGAGTTCCAGAATCCCACGATTGCGGGCCTGTCTCCCCTCGATGTAGCCAAGGATGCTTCGATTCCGATCTATATATTTCACGGTGACCGTGATCAACGTGTGCCCATCGAGCAGTCAAGGAAATACGTTTCTGCGCTGAAGAGAGCTGGCAAGGACGTCGAGTACACTGAAATCGTTGATCTCTGGCACAGCTTCCCATGGTTTCCCCAGCATCATCTGGCGATCCTGGGCTCAGTCGAGGAGTATCTCGCCGAGCGTTGCGGACCAGGCGGTCTGTAAGCCGAAAAGAAAGCTATGAAAAAAAGCCCGGGATGGCACCACCATCCCGGGCTTTTTCTTGTCAGAACATCTCGCTCGGATCGAGCGTATCGTGGGCAGGCTTTTCGCGGCTCTTGATCCACTCGCCTGTGATCATGTTGTCGTAGGACAGTCCCGGGCCAACCATTGGGTAGACACCGGCATCGCGATCGATAATCACCTCGAGGAAGGCCGGGCCTTTGAATTCCATGAATTCGTGAATGGTCTTCTTCAGGTCGGACTTCTTGTCCAGGCGGCGCGCAAACTCGAATCCGTCTGCTTCGGCGGCCTTGACGAAGTCCTTGCTGTGCAGGGACTTGTCGCTACCTGACATGCGGCCTTCGAAGTACAGGTGCTGCCACTGCCGCACCATGCCGTCGCCGTAGTTGTTCAGGACAATGACCTTGACCGGCAGGTTGTAGGTCGTCGCGGTCTCGAGCTCGCCGATGTTCATGCGAATGCTGCCGTCACCGTCAATGTCGATGACGATGCGATCAGGGCACGCGAATTGCGCGCCAATCGCTGCGGGCAGTCCGAAACCCATTGTTCCCATGCTACCAGAGGTCAGCCACAGCCGCGGCCCGCGGAAATCGAAGTACTGCGCGGCCCACATCTGATGCTGCCCGACGCCGGTCGAAATGATCGCTTCGCCCTTGGTGTGACGATTGATCTCCTCGATAACGGCATACGGCTGGACAAGTTCGGAATCGCGATCGTAGTTCAGGCAGTACTCTTTCTTGAGATGCGTGATCTCCTCGTGCCATGTGTTGAAGTCTTTTGTGAAACCGATACGACGACCGTAGTCGAGCAGGTCGACCAGGTCCCGCTCCAGCATGCCGACGTGATGCCAGTCGACGCGCTTGACCTTGCCAATCTCGGCAAAGTCGACATCGAAATGGGCAATGTTCTTGGCCCTTGGCGCAAACTCCCCAGGATTTCCAGCAACGCGGTCGTCGAAGCGCGCCCCGATCGTAACCAGGAAATCGCAGTCTTCGACCGCATAATTGGCCGAGGCGATGCCGTGCATGCCGAGCATGTGCAGTGCCAGCGGATGCGTTGTGTCGCTGGCGCCCAATGCCATCAGTGTCGTCGTGACCGGAATGCCGTACTCGTTCGCAAGACGGCGCATCGCCTTGGTGGCATTGGCGTTGATGACGCCGCCGCCCGCGTAGATCAGCGGTCGCTCGGATTCCGAGAGCAACGTAAAGAAGCGTTCACAAGCCTCGTCGCTGAGATGATTGTCTTCGACTTTGGCGAGCCGCCGCCGGTAGCCGTGCAGGGGCAGGGTGCCGTGTCCCTTGAACGCGCCGCTCCAGTTCTGCACGTCTTTCGGAATATCGACGACGACAGGACCCGGTCGGCCCGTGCGCGCGAGCTCGAAGGCGCTGCGAACGCTCTCCTCGAGCTTCTCCGGGTCTGTAACGAGGAAAACATGCTTGGCGACCGAACCCATGATCGCCGCGACAGGCGCTTCCTGGAACGCATCGGTGCCGATGGCTGCTGTCGGGACCTGGCCCGTGATGACGACCATCGGAACCGAATCCGCCATGCTGTCGCGCACCGGGGTAACCGTATTGGTTGCGCCTGGACCCGACGTGACCATGACGACGCCAACTTTACCACTCGCACGCGCGTACCCGGCCGCCATGAACCCCGCGCCCTGCTCATTGGCCGGCACGACAAGCTGCATCGCTGCATCCTTGTCGGGCGAGGTGTGGTGATCGTTAAAGCGGAAGACCGCGTCGTAGATCGGCAGGATCGCGCCGCCGGAGTAACCGAAGACCGTGTCGACGCCTTCGTCGGCAAGCACCTGGATAACGGTGTCGGCACCGGACAGGGTCTGACCAGCTAGCGGGTGCTGATCGCTAACAGCGGTATTGGCCTGGTCGTTCATGAACTGCAAACCGTGCGATAAGTAACGGATTTCTCGCGAGTGTTTACGAATTTCAGGTGCATTGCAATACTGGAAAATCTGCGCGACCATCCGCGTTAACCATCGGCAAAACCAGTTTCACGTGTAATTCATCATGCGACACGCAATTTCAGTCCTCCTGCAGAACGAGGTCGGTGCCCTGACGCGCATGACCGGCATGTTCTCCACGCGTGGCTATAACATCGAAACGCTCAATGTGGCACCCACGTACGACCCGCGAGTGTCGCGAGTGACGCTCGTTGTTACCGGCTCCGATGCGGCTATCGCGCAGCTCAACGCGCAGCTCGCCAAGCTGGTTGATGTCGTCAATATTCACGACATGACGCTGGGCGAGCACTTCGAGCGCGAGCTCGCGATCGTCAAGGTCAAGCTCGGCACGGGTGGCCTGGCCAAGGCGCTTGGCGTCGCGAAGAAATTCGGCGCGGAGATGCTTGACGAGGATGCCAGCAGCTGCACGATGCAGCTTACGGGCCGCGTTTCCGAGATCGACGAATTTATCGATGCGGCGGCCGAGGTCGGAGAGATTTCCGCGGTTGCCCGTAGTGGCACGGTTGCCGTTTCGAAAGGCGAGGTTACGCTCACGTCATTCGACCGACAGCATTTGCTCGTCGGTTGAGTCATGGCCGCTCTGGCGCTTTCCGATTACCGGCGTCTTGTCGTCAAGGTCGGCTCCTCGCTGCTCATCGACGATGCCGGCGAGCTGAATCGCCACTGGTTAGAGACACTTGCCGACGACATCGGCCGCCTCGCCAGGGACGGCCATGAAATCCTGATCGTATCCTCGGGTGCCATCGCGATTGGCAGCTCGGTGCTGGGCATCAACAAAGCCCGCGCCCGGCTCGAAGACCTGCAGGCGGCGGCTGCCGCCGGGCAGGTACAACTCGTGCACGCGTACCAGGGCATCCTGGGCGTTCACGGTATCGCGGCTGCCCAGGTCCTGCTGACCCCCGAGGACACCGAGAATCGCCGCCGCTTCCTGAATGCGCGCGGCACACTCGCGCGGCTGCTTGAGCGCAACGTCATTCCGATTATTAATGAGAATGACACGGTCGCGACTGAGGAGATTCGCTACGGTGACAACGACCGCCTCGCAGCGCGTGTTGCCCAGCTCGTCATGGCGGATGCGCTGATCCTGCTGTCTGACGTCGATGGTTTCTATACCGCCGATCCCGGAACGAACCCGGCGGCTGAGCACATTCCGGAGGTCAAGCGCATTACCACTGACATGCAGGGTATGGCCGGCGAGACCCGCTCCGACGTTGGCAGTGGCGGCATGGCCACGAAGGTGCAGGCAGCCCGGATTGCCACGCACGCGGGTTGCTCGACCGTGATCGCAAGCGGCGCGATCGACCACCCGATCAGTGCCTTGCTGTCCGGGGCGCGGCACACGGTGTTCCGGGCGGAGGGCACGCCCGCGGCGGCGCGCAAACAGTGGCTGGCAGGCGTGCTCGAGGTGCAGGGCGAACTGTGCGTCGACGATGGTGCGGTCAGCGCGCTGCGCAACGGCAAGAGCCTGCTCCCGGTTGGCGTCGTCGAGGTTATCGGCAACTTTCGACGCGGTGACGTCGTCAATATCATAGGGCCCTCTGGTGAGGAACTCGGTCGCGGGCTGGCGGAGTATTCGAATACGGAGGCAGGCAGGCTCGCCGGCTGCCAGTCAGAGCAGATCGAGGACAAACTGGGCTATCGTGGTCGTTCGGTCATGGTGCATCGGGACGAACTGGTACTTTTTGACAATGACAGCGACAAATCATGACGAATAGCGACATTGCGACAATCATGACGACGCTAGGCGAGGCCGCGCGGGCTGCGGCCACGGACCTTGCCACCTCCAGCGGCGAGCAACGGAACGCAGCACTTGCGGCCGCAGCGGCATCGCTGCGAGCGCGCGCCAGCTCGATCATCGAAGCGAATAGCAAAGACATGGCTGCCGCTCGCGAACGCGCGCTCAGCAGCGCAATGCTGGACCGGCTCATGCTGGACGAAAGCCGCGTCGAAGGCATGGCCGCCGGCATCGAAACAATAATTGCGTTGCCCGATCCGGTCGGCCGGGTGCTGGCAGACTGGCAGCGACCTAACGGACTCCAGATTCAACGTGTCGCTGTGCCGCTCGGTGTCATCGGCATCATTTACGAGAGCCGGCCGAACGTTACGGCGGATGCCGCGGCGCTTTGCGTCAAATCGGGCAATGCTGTCATCCTGCGCGGTGGTTCCGAGAGCTTTCATTCGAGTCACGCTATCTACGGATGCCTGCAGGCCGGCCTCGAGGAGGGCGGCCTTCCGCGCGAAGCCGTACAGATGGTGCCGACGACCGATCGTGCCGCGGTTGGCTTCCTGCTGTCATCGATGGCCGAATGGGTCGATGTCGTGGTGCCACGCGGCGGCAAGAACCTGATCAAGCGTGTGCAGGATGAGGCGCGTGTGCCGGTTATCGGCCACCTCGAGGGCATCTGCCATGTTTACCTGCACGAAGCCGCGGATTGCGACATGGCCTGCGAGGTCGTTCTCAACGCCAAGATGCGGCGAACCGGCATTTGCGGTGCTGCGGAGACCGTTCTTGTCGATCGCGCATGCGCCGGTACTTTGGTTCCGGCCGTCGGTGCTGCGCTACAGGAAGCGGGTTGCGAGGTTCGCGGTGACGAAGCCGTCTGCGAGCTTTTGCCGGGTGCGGTCGCTGCGACCGAAGAGGACTGGTCTACCGAGTATCTCGACGCGATCATCTCGATGCGCGTTGTCGATGAGCTCGGCGACGCCGTGACTCATATCCGACAGTATGGCTCTGGTCACACCGAGAGTATCGTGACGTCCGATGACGCAGCGGCGGAGCAGTTTCTGCGGGACGTGGACAGCTCTATTGTCCTGAGAAATGCGTCGACCCAGTTTGCTGACGGCGGTGAGTTCGGTATGGGCGCGGAAATCGGCATCGCGACCGGTCGTATCCATGCACGCGGCCCGGTTGGTGCCGAGCAGCTGACCAGTTACAAGTACGTGGTGCGCGGCAGCGGCCAGGTGAGACCGCGGTGACGAGTGACGTGCAGCGCTACGACGTAGCAATAATCGGCGCCGGGATAAACGGGGCGGGCATCGCACGTGACGCCGCGATGCGCGGACTCAAAGTGGTCGTTTTGGACAAGAACGACATGTGCAGCGGTTGTTCGGCGATTTCGAGTCGCCTGATTCACGGCGGTCTGCGGTACCTCGAGTACGCCGAGATCCCGCTCGTTTATGAGTCATTGCACGAGCGTATCTGCCTGCGACTGACGGCGCCCCATCTCGTTGAGGCACTGCGTATTTGCATTCCGATCTATAAAGGGGCGCGACGCGGACCGCTGTTGATTCGACTCGGCATGATTGCCTACGACCTGCTTTCGATCGGCAAGACGGTGCCGCGACACGACATGCTCAGCGCGGCCGAGATTCAGGAGGAAGAACCCGGGCTCGAACGTGAGGGGCTGCGCGCGGCGGCCCGATATTACGATGCACAGGTGGAGTTCGCTGAACGACTCGTGCTCGAGAACCTGCTTGCTGCGCGCTCAGCCGGGGCCGACATTCACACACATGCCGAGGTCACACGCATCGGCGTGACCGATGGCGCCGTCGATGCGCTCGACTATGTCGATGCCGATGGCGTGACGCAAACCGTGCGCGCAAAGGCCGTCATCAATGCCGCCGGCCCCTGGGTTGATGAGGTTCTCGGTACGGCGCCGGTAGCCACCAAGCGCCTGATGGGTGGCACGAAAGGCAGTCACATCATCGTCGGAGAATTCGAGGGCGCACCGCAAGACGCATTCTACGTAGAGGCGGCGGCCGACGGCCGCCCGTTCTTCATCATTCCCTGGTATGACCAGTACCTGATCGGTACGACCGATATTCGCTACGAGGAAGATCTCGATCACGTCCGTGCGAGCGGCCCCGAGGTTGATTACCTGCTTGCCGAGACCAATCGGGTTTTCCCGAAGGCGGAGCTGAGCCGTGCTGATATTCACTACGCTTACGCCGGTGTGCGTCCTCTGCCGCACAAGGAAGAGGGGCCTGAGTCGGCGATCACGCGACGACACATTATTAAGGCTAACAAAGATATCGCGGAAGGCCTGATCTCGATTGTCGGCGGCAAACTGACGACCTACCGGAGCCTGGCCGAGCAAACGATCGACAAACTGGCGAAGTTGCAGCGCCTGCGATTACCCAAGTGTCGCACCCGCGATGCGGATCTTCCCGGCGCATTCGGCATCGACCGGGCGCGTGTCGCCCTCGCTGCGTTGGGGACTTTGTCGGAGCAGGGCATCGACAGGATGCTTCGTGTGTACGGCGGCCGGGCGGCCGGCATAGCGGAACTTTGCAGCGAAGACAGCGGACTTTCCCGGACGATTGATAGCGAGCAGCGCGTCGTCGCTGCCGAAGTGGTCTTTGCTTTGCGAGAAGAATTCGCACGCACGCTCGAGGACATCGTATTCCGTCGCACGATGGTGGGCTTCGATGCCGACCAGGGACGACCAATGTACGACGCGTTCGCCGAGCTGGCGGCCGCGGAGGCGGGCTGGGACCCGCAACGACAAGCGCAGGAGCTCGGCGGCCTCGTCGCGTACGCCGACTCATTGCGCGTGGAGTAAACGTATGAAGAACTCAGGACGACAGCGCTGGCTGTCGGGCACGCTCCTGTGTCTGCTGGTCACGCAGGTATTCGCCAATGACGCCGTTCAGGAACGACCTCGCGTCGGCCTCGTGCTCGGCGGTGGCGGCGCGCGCGGCGCTGCGCATATCGGCGTACTCAAGGAACTTGAACGCCAGCGCATTCCGGTTGACGCGATTGCCGGCACGAGCATGGGCGCCATCGTTGGCGGACTCTATGCGACTGGTATGAGTGCAACGGAACTCGAAGCGCTTGTCAGTTCGCTCGACTGGGCCGCCGCGCTGACAGACCAGCCGTTGCGCGAAGACTTGAGTTTTCGGCGCAAGCAGGACGAGCGCGAGTACCCGATCGACTTCGAGCTCGGCGTGCGCGGCACCGAGCTGCTGTTGCCGCAGGGCGTAATCCAGGGGCAAACACTGGACCTGTTGCTTCGCGAACTGACGCTGAACGTATCGCACATCGACGACTTCGATCGTCTGCCGATCCCGTTTCGCGCCATTGCCTCGGATATTGAACGCGGTGAGCCCTGGGTCATGGATAAAGGCGACCTGGCCGCCGCAATACGCGCCAGCATGTCGGTGCCCGGCGCGTTTGCGCCCGTTGAAATCGACGGGCGCCTGCTCGTAGATGGCGGCATCGTTGGCAACCTGCCCGTCGATGTGATGCAGGCCATGGATGTCGACGTCATCATCGCCGTTGACGTTGAGTTTCCGCTGTATACGGCCGACGAGCTCGATTCGGTGCTTGCGATCTCGGAGCAGATGCTGACGATCCTGATTCGCAAGGAGACGCTGCGTCAGATCGACCGTCTTGGCGAGTCCGATGTACTCATCCAGCCTGAGCTTGGCGTATTTGCATCGACCGATTTCGGCAACATCGTGCAGACTGTTCAGCCCGGTGAAGCGGCGACACGTCGCGAAGCCGAGCGCCTGCGCGAGATATCGCTTGGCGAAGACGAATGGCAGGCGTATCTCGCAAATCGCAAACAACCTGTCCCGTCCGCATCGCACCTCGCGTTTGTACGTGTTGTGCATGATGGCAAGCTGGCACCGGCGGTGCTTGAGTCGAAACTAACAGTCGAGGCGGGAGATCCCATCGACCATGATGTGCTCGCGCACAACGCGGATCGGTTGTATGGTCTGCAGCTCTACGAGAAGGTCAGCTACAGCCTCATCGAGGAAGACGGTCGGACCGGCGTCGAGTATCTTGCGAAGACGAAGGGCTGGGGGCCCAATTTCCTGCAGTTCGGCGTCTCGCTCGAGGACGACTTCGAGGGATCAACCGGCTTCAACGTGTCGTCGCGGCTGACGCGCGCCGGTATCAATCGGCTTGGTGCCGAATGGCGCAACGACTTGCGCCTCGGAACCGATCCCAAGCTGTTTTCGGAGTTCTATCAGCCACTGAGTTTTGATTCGCGGCTCTTTATTGCGCCCCATATCAAGCTTCGGCAGTCGAACATCAACGCATTTACGGACGACGCGACGATCGCCCGGTTGCGTCTGTCCGAGGCCGAGGGAGGCATCGATTTCGGTCGCGAACTCGGTCGTGTCGGTGAGCTACGGGTTGGCGTGTTTACCGGCGTTGGCGAGGCGCGCGTGAAGATCGGCGATCCGGCTTTGCCGAACATTGACTTCGAGACCGGCGGCGCGTTCGCGAGCCTGCGCTTCGATACGCTCGACAACACGCGTTTTCCCCGCGAAGGTGCGCGCGCCGACCTGCGGTGGACGTTGTCGCGTCCGGGCCTGGGTGCCGACTCGAAATTCGACACGATAGAAGGCGAGGTGCTGCAAACCTGGTCGCGGGGCAAGAACAGCCTGCAATTCGGTCTCGAATATGCGACGACGCTCGAATCGGATCGGGCGGTGCAGGATTTCTTCCCGCTAGGCGGATTTCTGCGACTGTCCGGGCTCGAGCGAGGCGAAATCAGCGGACCGCATGCGGCACTCGCCAAACTCGTTTATTACCGGCGAATCGGCAACTCGAAGGGGATACTCGACACGCCAATCTACCTTGGTGTTTCCGCGGAAGCGGGCAACGTGTGGCAGAACCGTTCGGATATCAGTCTTGCTTCGATGCAGATCAACGGTAGCTTGTTCGCAGGCTTCGACACCTTCATAGGGCCGGTATACGTTGCCGCAGGCCTCGCCGAACAGGGTCAGTCGAACTTTTACCTGTTCATCGGGGCGCCGCCGCGCTAGTTGTTCATCGGCGCGCTACCGCGCTACTTGTCCATCGACGCGCTACCGCGCTTATGGGCGCGAGATCTTCTCGAGGACCTGGGTCGGTGAGTCTGTCTTGCGGTAGTAGCCATGGCGCTCGGCCATGTTCTCGTAAGCCGCGTCACGTTCCTCTTCGGTTGCAAACCAGTGAAGCCGTTCCCAGTCATCGCCGACGAGCTTCCGCAACGTGTCGTCAGACGGCAATGTGACGCGAATGCCGAACTTGCGCTCGCGGCCGGCGGTTTCAGGTGCGACAAGGTTGTGCTGGTGACAGAAATCCACGTGGTGTCCCTTGAACTTCACTAACGAGGAGGCGAAGTATACCGGATACGCTTACCCTGGCATCAACCCGACGCGCCGCGGTCAGAGGCGCCTTCGCGGTCGGCCCAACCCAGCCATTTACGCGTGACGAGGAGGTAAACGGGCTTGAAGGTCCCCATCCAGAGCCGTGAAAGGGGCGAGGGATTCGCGAGAATAGCGCGCTCACGTTGCGTCAGGTGATCGGCGCAATAGGTGCGTTTGTGTTTCAACAGGTGGCGAATGTCCTCGCGACCCGCAATGCGAAACAGCCTGCCGCGTCGTCGGCTGTACCACGCGATCTGGAAATCGACAAAGGCGGGCTGGCCGTCGTCGCGAACGAGGATGTTTGGCTCTTTAGCCAGATCGTTGTGCACGACGCCGGCCCGATGAAGCTGCCGCAACAATGACGCGGCTGCGTTGAACCAGGCCGGGTCGGTCGGTTTCGCAACATGCATGGGCGCGCCGACGATGAAGGTGCGGGTCAGCGAATGGCGGTCCAGCCGCACGACGCGCGGGACACTCTCGATGTGCTCCAGGCATGCGAGAACGCCGGCCTCGCGGCGCATCAGGCGCCTTGCGAGCCAGCGCAGGGACCAGTGGGCGGCGGCCGTATCGCGCACGATGACAGTTTCTCCGTCTTCCGGGCGAAGCGTGACTTTGCCGAACAGGTCCTGTTTTAGGACGCGTGCATCGTTCATTTTGTTAAGAATAATGCGAAAATGAGCTCGCGTCGCAACTCGGAAGAGGCATGGGCGAAGATTCAGGCAACAAGCGGGTGCAGGACGGACGTGACCAGACGGACGCGACGGGCGAGTTTTTCAGCGTCGGCGCCCCGCTGCACGCGGTTCGTGCCGGTTATATCCAACGCAATGCCGACAATCTCCTCTACGACACCGTTGTCGGTGGACGCTATGCCCACGTGCTGGCACCCGATCGCAGTGGCAAGTCCAGCCTGATTGCGGCGACGGCCGCGCGACTCGAGGCGCACGGGCACAAGGTCGCGATTCTGGATCTCGAGCAGATTGGCGTGCGGGATGGTGGCGGCGATCCGGGACGCTGGTATTACAACGTTGCTTACCGACTCCTGCGACAGCTGCGCATTCGTTACGACTTGCAGTCCTGGTGGCATGACAAATCGATCCTGAGCAACCGCCAGCGGTTGCTCGAGTTTTATTCGGAGATCGTGCTGCAGTTCGTGCCTGAGCGTATCGTCGTTTTCGTCGACGAAATTCAGTGCATCGAGGATCTTCCTTCCGCCGAACAGTTGCTGGCGAGTTTCCGTGCAGCGCACAACGCTCGCACGACGGACCCGGACTTCTCGCGTCTGACGTTCGTCTTGCTTGGTGAATGCGACCCGGTCAGCCTTGTCGCGGAGCCCGAGCTGTCCCCGTTCAACGTCACGCAACAAGTCGTGCTCGAAGACTTCTCCCGCGATCAGATCGATCTCTTCGCGACCGAGTTGAATCTCGATGCCGACGAGGCGCGGGCGGCCCTGGACCGCATCTACTACTGGACCAAGGGTCAGCCCTACCTGACGCAGAAACTGGCGCGCTGGATTTCGCGCGACGGTGCTGAGGGCGACCTCGTTGAGCAGATAGACAAATTGGCGAAGACTCAGCTGGCCGGGCGCGCGGCGCTGCACAGCGAGCCGCACATGAGCCATATCCATCGCGTCATCATTAATGACACGAAGCGCAAGGAAGCGATGCTCAACCTGTACGGCAGGGTTCGCAAGGGTATCGAGGTACCGGCGGATCTCGGTTCAACACTGCAGCGCCGGCTCATGGCCGTGGGCCTGCTTGAAATCGATCACGACGGCAATCTCAGGGTACGCAACCGCCTCTATGAGCTTGTATTCACAGCCCGCTGGGCCAACGAAAATCTGCCGTTGCGGCTGCGCGTGCCCGCAATGGTGGTCGGGGTGTTCCTGTTATTCGCGTTGATCCCGTTCTGGTATACGCAGTGGTTCCCCGGCATCTATACGGACGTGCTTACGTCACCGACCGTGGAGCCCGATGCAGCACGCTCCGCGTACGAGAATTTCCGCTCATTCCCGGGTCACGCGGACACGGCGGACCGGTTCTTCCGCAGCTTCATCGAGCAACGGGCGCGGGCGGCGACGACAGCCGCAGAAGTCGACGAGATAGCGGCGCTAGCCGATGCCTTGCCGGAGCCGGGCCGCATTCCGGCAACGCTGCGAGCTGCGTTCTGGGATCGTCAGGCGTTCGCCGCATTGCGAGAGCAACGCCGTGACGACGCGCTGCTTGCGACATTGGAATCGCTCGAGATGTCGACACCGCGCCGCCGCCAACGCGCGGCGAGCCTTGTCTCCGACGACTACCCGCTGTTGCTTGCGACGCTTCTGCCACAAGCCGGCGGCATCACTGTGTTCGATCCGTCGAATCTGCTGCTGACGTCTGCGCAGGGCGCGCAGATCTCGCAGTGGTCGTATGCGTCGCAAGACCTGCAGCAGCGTGAAGACTGGTCGATAACCGCGCTCGAAGTCGTGCCGCTTGTGCGGCGTGTCATTGTTGACCGCGAAGGCACTGTGAATCGAATCGGCCTGACGGTAAACCTCAGTCACGCGCGTCTCGCAGATCTGCGGATCAAGATCATCGCCCCGTCCGGACGCATCGTTGAGATCGATGCAGGGCGCGAACGCGCAACGAGTGGCGAGGACATTCGCATACCGTCGAATCAGCTTGTGGCTCTTATTGGCGAGCCGCTGGCCGGAACCTGGTCCATCAGTGTGCGTGACGAGAGCCTGGGGGTAGCGGGGCAGTTCGTTGGCTGGAACCTCAAGCTGAATTCGCAAGGCGCAGTCGAAGACTTCCAGCGCGGGCTCAACATTCCGGACCCGGTCGAAAAGGAAACCGAGAACGTCTGGTTCGATCCCAGCGGCCGCTACGCCATCGCTCGCGCGATGCAGAGTGACAGCGCGCGCATCTGGGACCTGGCCTTTGCCGAACCTGTGCGCGCTATCGCCGTCAACGAGAACGAAGCGTTGGTCGGGATCGATGCGGGCGCGCGGCGTCTGATCACGGCCACGCAGGACAGCGTCAGCGTCTGGGATACAACGACGGGTGACCGAATCGCCTCATTGCCTGTTGGCGCCGCAAGCCTGACAGGTAGCCTGACCGCCGGCGGCAGTCACCTGTTCGTGACGAAACGCGGCGACATCGAGACGCGACTGGAACTCTGGTCGCTGGAACAGCAAGCGGTCGTTGCCGAACTCGTCGTGGCTGGCGTGCCAGCGCAGATCACGATCGACCCGAGCGGAAGTCGCGTCGCCATTGCCGACTATGATCGCGCCGTGCGCGTCTGGGATCTTGCCAGCGGCGAACTTCTTGCCCAGATCGATCTCGATGTGCAGCCGAGCGAAATATACCTGGCGGAGGGTGGCGAAACCCTCGGTGTCGTCCATGGGCAGTCCGGCGTCTCGCTGTGGAGCGTTGCGCGCCCGAACAGTGCGCTGCTCAAAGAATCGGCTGCCGGCGATTGGCAGCTGGTGTTCTCGCCATCGGGAGCGAGCGTATTGGCGGGCCGCGCTGCGACCGGGTTCCAGATTTACGCAAGTCGTGATGGCCGTCTTGCCGGGCCGCCGCTGGCTGTACGCGGCGTTTCCGGGCCGACTACCCTGCTTGCGTTCAGCGAAGACGAACAGATCGTCTTTTCGCGCAATCCGGACGGGGTGTCGAGGTTCTGGCGCGCAACCGAATTGCCGCCGGTGACAGAGGCAGACGGTCAGATCAGCGATCATCCGTTATGGCAGCCGTCCGCCGATCGCATAACAGTCGCGCTTCCGGGCGGGCAGGGCACCGCGATTGGCGACCCCAATGGTCACGTTCACATATTGCCTGCCGGGGCCGGACTCGCGGAGGCCAAGGCTATGGGCGAGGATGTGAGCTTTCTCGGCCACAATGCCGAAATTGTCGTGCTGAGCACGAATCGAACCGGTGGTCTGCTGGCTAGTGCGGCCGCTGATAACACGGTCAGAGTATGGAACGCTTCAACAGGGCAGCCTTTGCCATGGCTGGCGGAGATAGGCAGTGAGCCGATAACGGATTTCGCATTTTCTCCAGATAGCGCCATTCTCGCCGTCCTGCAACCGACGCGCATAACGCTGCTCGACGTCGCTGTCGGCATGCGAGTCGCCGAGCTAGATCTGGGCGGGTCGCACAACGACCTCGTCTTTGCCGGTATCGACCGGTTGTACCTCGCAGGTGAGAGTGGTGCGTTGCACCTGCTGGCCCGCGATACCGCCGGGGACTGGTCGCTGCAACAACCTCTGCAGGGATCGACGCCCATTCGTCACCTGGCAGCGGCACCGCGGGGGCAACGCCTGATCATGATCGATGCCAACGGACTCGCAAGCCTGTTGCTGCTCGAGGACGGCCGCATTGGAGACAACACGCTGACGTTCCCGGTCGACGTACAGGAAATCGTCTTTAATCGCAGCGGTTCGCGTGCCTACGTAAGAACGTCGCGCTGGACGCACCGGCTTTCGCTGTCCGCGTCCGGGCTCGGCTGGGTGGACGCCGTGTTTTCACCCAAGCCGCTGAACGGTGCGGGCATCGTCTTCGGGCCTGACGGTTCGGACAAGGCCAATCACGCGTATCTGCCGGCCGCGCGCAACGGTTTCGTCGAACTTGTAGAGTTGCCGTTTCCGGGCGCGTCGACTGCCGCACTGTTTGGCAAGAAAGAAGAACTGTTGGTCGAGTGGAAGACGCGTCTCGGGCGCAATGTCGAGAACGAGCCGACCGATTAACGTCGGTCGCCGCGAAGCGTACGCACAAGCAGTTCGAGCCCCTCTGCGGTGACGTCCGCAGGCGCCACTGGCCTGCCGAAAGTCACCGTTACGCGCGCGAAGAGACGTCCGGGAATCTTGCGCAACACCCCCGATTTCTTGCGGCTGAACCAGCTGCCGTACAGATGACCGAGCGAGGCGGGAATGACCGGCACGGGCCGCCGTGCGATGACCTTCTCGATGCCAGGCTTGAACCGCGCGATTTCACCGTCGTGAGTGATTGCGCCCTCAGGAAATATGCAGACGATGTTGCCGGCGGCCAGCTCCGCATCGACGAGTTCGAATGCCTCGTCCATGATGGCCTTGTCCTCCCGCGCGCTGGCAATCGGGATCGCCTTCATCGTGCTGAACAGGAACTTGAGCCCCGGAATCTGGAAGATCTTGTACCACATCACAAAGCGCATGGGTCGGCGTATACAGGCCGAAAGAATGAGCGGGTCGATATAGCTGACATGATTGCAGACGACCACCGCGGGTCCCTCGGTCGGAACGTTCTCGACGCCTGCCGGTCGCAGGCGGTACACAAAGCTCATGACCATCCACGCGACAAACCGCGCCAGAAATTCGGGCAGCAGGGCGAAGATGTAGATCGCGACGAGCGCATTCAGGAAGGCAACGCAAAGGAACAGTTCGGGGATCGAAAGGCCCGCACCGAGCAGCGCCATCGACATCAGCGCGGCACCGACCATCAGTAGCGAATTGATGATGTTGTTCGCGGCGATGATTCGTGACAGGTGGCTTCGTTCAGAGCGCTGCTGGATCAGGGCATACAACGGCACGCTGTAGAACCCGCCGAATGCGCCGATCATCGCGAGATCGAACCACACGCGCAGGCCGCCCGGGCGGGACAGAAACTCGGCGACACTGGTGGCCGTTTCCGGGTACGGTGCAGGCTGGGCGAAATACAGGTCGACCGCAAACAACGTAAGGCCGATACTGCCGAACGGCACCAGCCCAAGCTCTATGCGATGCCCGGACATGCGCTCACAAAACAATGAGCCAATGCCGACGCCAACAGCAAACGCGGCGAGCAGGAACGTTGTAACGGCCTCGTTACCGTTGAGCACATCGTAGGTGTACGCCGGAATCTGGATCGTCAATGCCGAGCCGAAGAACCAGAACCAGGAGATGCCCAGGATCGACAGGAACACGCTGCGTTCCTCCCGCGCGAACTGCACGATACGCCACGTCTCCCGCCAGGCGTTCCAGCTGATCTTGAGATGAGGGTCGACAGCTTTGGTCTGGGGAATACGCTGGCTTGTGAGGTATCCGGAGATCGCCACTGCGACGAGGCAGGCGCCAAGCAATGTTTGCTTGCTGATACCGACCAGGCTCGCGATCTCATCACCTACTGCGATACCACCCACGATGAGGCCGAGAATAATAGCGATGTAGGTGCCCGACTCGACCAGGGCGTTGCCGCCGATCAACTCGTCGTCAGCGAGCTGTTGCGGCAGGTAAGCGTACTTGACCGGACCAAACATGGTTGACTGGCACCCCATCAGGAACAGGACCAGCAAGAGCATGGAGTAGCTTTCGGTCACGAGCGCCGCGCCTGCCATGAGCATCAGGCAAATCTCCAGTATCTTGATGCGCCGGAACAGCATGGACTTCTCGTATTTGTCCGCGAGCTGCCCGGCCGTGGCCGAGAACAGGAAGAACGGCAGAATGAACAGGCCGGCGGCGACGTTAGCGAGCGAACGATGGTCCATGCCCGCGATTACCACGCCCTGGAAGGTGATCAGGATGACCAGCCCGTTACGGAAGATGTTGTCGTTCAGGGCCCCGAGGAACTGCGTCGCAAAGAACGGCGCGAAGCGCCGCTGGCCGAGCAGGGAAAACTGGTTCGATGCCGACATCGCTGGACTATAGCCTGAAAACCGTGAGATTCATTCCAAAATTGCGAACCCTGCCCGCTTGCGGTAATTGACGTTTGCTATGATCTTCGCTGCACAGCACTGAATTTTCTACCATTTAATCAATTTTTTTTCGGGCAAAAGCGGAAGCAATGACGAAGCGTCTGACACTATTGCTGATCGGAACGGGGCTGCTGGCGGGCTGCGGCAGCTCGGAGCCGCCGCCGCGCACGGTCACTGAGTTCCTCGATAATCCGATACTTCTCGAGGCGGCCATGGTGCGCTGCCAACAGGACCGAACTGGCAAAAAATACGACCAGGAGTGCATCAATGCGCGCGAAGCCGTGAAGCGCATTCAGGCCAAGGAAGAAGAGGTGCGTCGTCGCGAGCTCGAGGCGCGTTCCGAAGCGAAGCGTCGTGCACTTCGCCGTACCCAGGAGGCGCAGGCTGAAGCACGCCGCCGGGCTGCCGACGCTGAACGTCGCCGCGAAGAAGCCGAGTACCTCGCGCAGTTCGGAGTGCTGCCACCGACCGACGATTCCCAGGGTCAGGCGTTGCCGGAGGGCAATCTGCCGATCGCTGTGATTCCCGAAGCACAATCCGGTGGTGCGCAGAGTCAGGGCTACGGCGATACGCTGCCGGCTTCTGACGGCGGCAACGCGCCGGCAATGAGAACGGAGCCGGCGCCGCAAGCCACACAGCAGCCGAGTCCGCCGCCCGTGCAGCAGGCACCTACCCAGTCACCGCCTGTCGAGGTCGCGCCTGAAGCCGAAGAGTTGGAAGAGCCCGTGGAAGAGAACAATGCCACGGATCTCGACGCCGTCCGCGAGGAGTTGCGACGTCGCGCGGACGAGAATCAGGACTGATTCGCGTCGGGCATCGTCCGTACGTGAAGGTCACGCTGCGGAAACGGTATCTCTATGCCTTCGTCGATGAAGGCTTTGTAGATCGCGCAGTTCAGCTCGTGGCGTAAGCGGCCGCGATCGACCGGACGCGCAATCCAGCCCAGCAGTTCGAAATCCAGGCTGGATTCGCCGAACAAACGAAAGCGAACGCGCGGCGCGGGGTGGTCGAGTATCTCCGCGTGTTCTTTTGCGATTCGTTCGAGAACGGCGATCACGTTGTCGACATCACTACCGTAAGCGACACCAACACTAACGCGAATGCGGTGTTTCTCCGACGGGCCTCCAGCCTCGTTCGTGATTCTGCTATTGCCGATAATTCCATTCGGGACCGTAATCTCAATATCGTCACGTGTGAGGAGGCGCGTGCTGCGCAAGCCAATCTCGGTGACGACGCCGCGCTCACCCGAATCGAGGATGATGTAGTCGCCGCGTTTGTAGGGCGCATCCATGATGATCGATACGCCGGCAAACAGGTTGGACAATGTGTCCTTCGCCGCGAAACTGAGCGCCAGGCCGACGATACCGGCCGATGCCAGCCATGCCGTCACATCGATCTTCCACGCGATAAACACGAAGTAGATCGCGAGCGCCACGAGCACGACCTTCATCACGTTGTGCACCAGCGTCAGCATGCCGCTCTGTACAAGTTTGCTGCGCGAGGATTTCTGCAGCGTCCTGACGACCAGCGTGGTCAGCGCACCGAGGGCGTTGTACCAGACGAAGATCGCGATCGTCTGCAGGATGTTCAGCGTTACGAAGGTCGGTGTCTCGGCAAGTCCGAGGCGCCGCGTTGCGATGCCCAGACCGATCAGGACGAAAGTCAGGAAGATCGGGCGATGGACAAGATCGATCAGGCTGTCGTCGAAGTCATTGGTCGAGCGTTTGGCGATGCGGCCAACGATCCCCGAGATGATCCAGTCGGCAATCTTGCCGACCAGCAGGAACGCGGCGGCGATGATCGCCGCCTGCAGGTAGACGTTTGGGCCAATCAGCTCGGCAAGCTGTTGCACCCGCTGCATCAGGTCTTCCAAAGGCGTACTCGCTGCGTCTAGTAGTTAGGGTCGTACTCGGTTTCGTCGTCGTCGCCAGGCTCGGGCACGCCAAAGGTACGCACGGTCGATTCCTCTTCTGCCTCCCCGGCCGTCGGTCCGGCACCGGCCTGCATGCCGGGTGATACGGGCAGACGAGCCGTTTGCGCGGTCAGTACCTGAACGAACGTATTCGCGATGTCGGGCGCGATGTTGGGCGAGCTGACGAAGATCTTCTCGGGCGTCATGCTTGTGGAGCCATAGAACGCGGCATTGGCCTTGCGATCCATCGTAACGCCAGCGCCTTCAAGCGCGATGCCCGCGAACAGGCCGCGGCTTCTCGAGTACGAGTACACCTCGGCCTGGAATTCGATATCGGTCGCGGCACTCGTTGTCCGACCTAGCGGGCCTGCCGCAACAGACGCGTTGGCGCCCAGTGTGAGGGTGCCGTTGGCAATGCCGTCGACGCCCTTGCGCGTCTTGAACACGAGTATGACATCGGTCGACTCGGCACCGATCTGCCAGCCCAGGCTACCGCCAGTGAGCGTTACGAATGCGGGGTTGCTCCAGGAGTTATCGTCCTGCCGGACAACGATAACGCCCTTGCCACGGCGCGCGCCGACGCCGAACGCGGCCCGCACGACACCAGGAACCACGGCGACGGCATAGGCGCGGGACAGGAGGTTGGGCGGAATCGACTTCTCGGGGATGCGGGACAGCTGGTCGACGACGTCGGCGGCATCCGCAACGCGTTTTTCTTCACGCGTGGCTGCCTGGGCAACAGACGTCAGGACGAGGGCCAGCGTGATTAGCGTGGCCAGTAGGCGTGTGCTCTTCATGATGTGATCCGACAAATGTATCGCTCTTGGGTTCGATGATACGCCAATTCGAGCGACTATTTATGAACGAGGATCGGGGGTAGCGGATAGTCCAGCGTGGCACAAACGGCGCGAATCAACTCCGCTTCGCGGACCGCGAGTCGCCCGTCATGGGATGCCGTGGCGCTAATGGCACGCAACAGTGATTCCTTGCCCTTGCCGCTGAGTCCGCGCAACACCTCGAGGCCGCGATCCAGCACCGTGACCGTAACGTCGCGGTCGGACGCGAATTCGAATGCCTGGGCCCATTTGCCCAGCGTGTCAACGCCCGCCTTGAAAGCGGCTCGCCTCGTGTCGTCATCGTCGTTGCCATAGTCGGCAAGGATGCGCAGCAGGCCTACGGCCGACTCGCGGACATGCCTGCGGCTCGCCCGCGGCTTGCGCGCGCGCCCTGACGGGTCATAGGCCTGGCCGAGGCTGCTTGTCAGGGTACGATAGAAGCAGTACTCGTAGAGATCGATCCTGCCGTCTACCTCGATCATGCGCATCGCAAGGGAGGCAAGATACGACAGCTCCGCGGTCGGCCTCAGCTTGAGTGTCGGGAAGGCAATGACCAGCAGCGGCAGCCGATACTCGGCACCGATTGCGTTGATCTGCTCATAGTATTCGCGCAAGCGTTTCGTGCGATCTTCACCGAGCTGTTCGCGGGCGAGCGCGAGTTGCCGGTCGACGACGCGTCCGGAGCGGTCGAGAACGAGCGCAATCGCAAGCAGGTAGGCCAGCTCGGTCGAGTGCGCCGCGTCGTAGAGGGTCTCCGGTATCGAGCCGCGCAGGTGCTGCGCATATTCGACGTGTTCGATCTCGGGTTCGCCGACGGTATCGGCAATCGATTCGGCACGAACCCGCTCGCCACCACTCGCGACGGCAGCCGTTACGTCACTCGCAAATCCGGCCACGGCCTCGTGTTTGGGGTAGACAGCGTCTCGCACTCCTTTCGCATCGAGCGGTCGGATGTCCGCTTCGGTGAAGCTTGGATCGAGCGCTTTTATTCGGTCATTGAGCGGCGGGTGAGTTGCGAACAGGCTGCTCCTGGCGATGCCCGAACCGAACAGCATGTGGCTGACCTCTTCGGGATCCGTATCGACAAATCTGGAGCCGAAGCTGTAGCCCCCGATCTTCTTGAGAGCGCCGGCAATGCCACCGGTCTGTCGCGTGAACTGGACGGCCGACGCGTCGGCCAGGAACTCTCGCTGGCGCGACACGCTGGCTTTGATGGCGCGTCCCGAGAACATGCCGATTGCACCGAGCAGCGTGAGGCCTCCGCCAAGCAACAGAACGACGACCGCGGCGCGACCGTCGTCGACATGGCGTCCGCCGCGCAGGATAAAACGACCGACAATCGAGAGTCCCATGATGCCGAACAGGATTCCCATCAACCGGATGTTGAGTCGCATGTCGCCGTTGAGGATATGGCTGAACTCGTGGCCGATTACGCCCTGTAGCTCGTCTCGACTAAGAAGCTCGAGCGCGCCGCGCGTGACGGCGACGGCCGCATCGCTTGGCGCATAGCCCGCAGCAAAAGCGTTGATGCCGCTCTCACGTTCGAGCACATAGATCTCCGGTACCGGAACGCCGGACGCAATTGCCATTTCCTCGACGACGTTTCGCAGGCGCCGGCGCAGCGGGTCGTCAACGGCCGCCGGCACCAGCGTTCCGCCCATCTGGCGGGCCACTTTGCCACCGCCGGACGACAACGAGAGGGTCTTGGAGGCGCTGGTCAGCAGAATCACGAAGGCGGTCAGCAGGGCGATACCTGTAAGTAGCCCCCAGGACTCAGCGACGAAGGCGCCGAAGCTGTAGTAGCGAGAGGAATCGCCAAGCACGTACAGCAGGACGGCGAAAAGTCCCGAAACCGCAGCCACGATCAGCAATGTCGCGAGCGCATAAGCAATGACCAGGCGCTTCGATGCCCGGCGCGCCTGGTCCTGTGCTTCAAAGAAGTTCACGCGCTACTCCGCAGAACGGAGATCAGGTAAACGATACTTCCGGCGCCTCGCGGACTTCCTCCGACTCGATCTCGAGGAACGTAGCGAGCTCGAAATTGAAGGTGTTGGCGATCAGGTTGTTCGGGAAGTTCTCGGCCGTGTTGTTGTAGGTCATGACGGCATCGTTGAAGGCCTGCCTGGAGAACGCGACCTTGTTCTCGGTGCTCGCAAGTTCCTCCTGGAACTGCATCATGTTCTCGCTCGCTTTCAGATCCGGATAGGCCTCGGAAAGTGCGAACAGCCTGCCGAGGATGCTGCCAAGCGCGCCTTCAGAGGCGCCGAGTTCACGAATCGCCGCTGCGTTGGCCGGATCGGCCTTGGCCGCTTCGAGAGCGGATACCGCGGCATTACGGGCTTTGATGACGCCTTCGAGCGTTTCGCGCTCGTGCTTCATGTACCCTTTGACCGCTTCGACGAGATTCGGAATCAGGTCATGGCGCCGCGTCAGCTGTACGTCGATCTGTGCAAACGCGTTCCGAACGCGATTGCGTTCGTTAATCAATCGGTTGTAAATACCGATAGCCCAGAACACAATTGCTGCGATCAGGCCCAAGAAAATCAGGAATGAAGTCACTGTCCCGCTCCTCGCTTACTCGTTGTTTTACCAAGCATAACCCCGGGCTTGGACCAAAACTAGCAGCACTCCTTTTGTGCCTGCCGTTTGTGACGGCACAGGCCGAGTGGCTCGGCGATGCCCGACCACTCATGGGCACCGAGGTGAGCGTGTACCTCTGGAGCGACGACCCCGAAGCTGGTCGCCGGGCGCTCGAAGAGGTGTTCGATGAGGCGTCGCGCATTGATCGCCTCATGAGTACCTACAAAGATGCGTCCGAAATTTCGAAAATCAACCGTGAAGCCGCAAACCAGGCTACGGTGGCCAGTTCGGAGATGTTCACGCTGCTCGGTCGCGCACTGGAAATCTCCGAACTGACCGACGGCGCGTTTGACATTACCTACGACAGTGTTGGCCAGCATTACGACTTTCGCGAGCGCCAGCGGCCCGACGATGACACGGTCGCAACCGAAGTTGTGAATATTGACTATCGGCTGGTTCACCTTGATGAGGAAACGCTGACCGTCGGCTTCGGCCGGCCCGGCGTGCGCATCAACCTGGGCGGCATTGCCAAGGGTTACGTCGTAGAGCGGGGCGTCGAGATCCTGCGCAGCCGCGGGATCGAACATGCCGCGGTAACTGCGGGTGGCGATACGCGGCTCCTGGGCGATCGACGGGGGCGACCTTTCATGGTCGGCATTCGCGATCCGCGCAAGGATGGTGAGGTGGCGATCAGGGTGCCGCTCGAGGACGAGGCGATTTCAACCTCGGGCGACTACGAGCGTTTCTTCGATGAAGACGGTGTGCGCTACCACCACATCATCAGCCCGGCGACGGGCGAGCCGGCTGCCGGCGTGCACAGTGCAACGGTCTTTGGTCCGGACGCCGTCATCACCGACGCGTTGTCCACGTCCGTATTCGTGATGGGCGTCGAGCGTGGACTGAGTCTGATCGGCACGCTGCCGGACTACGAGAGCATCGTTATCGACGCGGCCGGCAAGGTCTACTATTCCGACGGCCTGATGCAACCTGAGACGCCGTCCACAGAGTAGGCAAAAAGTCCACAATGTCGCCGAAAGGCGACGGATTTTCACTTTAAATTCAGGCTCGTACGCCTATCATAGGTCGTGCATTCCGTGCACAAAAAGTTCTTTGGGCCAGAGGTCAATTTAACGTAATCTGTACTAGTTGCAGGGCCACGCTGTCCCATGGAGAGGACGTCATTATGTTCAGGAATTCTGGGCATTTGTGACGATAATCACGGCCCAAGAGGGCTCCGACTGTCACCATTCAGCACTGAATAGTGCCGTCCGGGGCGCTTTCCAACGGAAGGAAACGGGCCAGCAACACAAGGAATGGATGAATGAAACTCAAGAATGCAATCGTTGCGCTGGTATTCAGCGTATTCGCGGCGACCAGCCTCGCATCGTCTCAGCTTGAAGGTCAGACCGCACCTGACTTCGCACTGAAGAGCTCAACCGGTGAGAACATGCGCCTGTCCGAGTATCGCGGCGATGTCGTCATGATCAACTTCTGGGCTACCTGGTGCGGACCTTGTCGCCAGGAAATGCCGCTACTCGACGAGCTGTACCAGCGCTATTCGCGCGTCGGCTTCAACCTTCTCGGCGTCAACATTGACGATGATTCCCGTCGCGCGATGCAGATGATTGAGGAACTTGGCGTCGATTTCCCCGTTCTGTTCGACGCCACCAAGCGGGTCAGCGAGATGTACGACGTTGATGCCATGCCGGTAACGGTCATCGTCGACCGCGAAGGCACGGTTCGTTACGTCCACCAGGGCTACAAGCCTGGTTACGAGGACAAATACCTGACCGAGATTCGTACCCTTTTGAGAGAGTAACGTGAATAAATCAATCATCACGCTCGCTGCCGCGACGATGCTGACCTTCAGCATCGTCGCCGTCGCTCAGGAAGCAGCATCAATCGATGCGGACGCCATGGTCGCGGAGGCTCGTTCGGCGGAAGCCGCCGAAAGTGCCTCGCGCAATGAATTCCGCAACCTGGACCAGGACGTGCAGTCGCTGAAGAAAGAGGTTCTCGACCTCAACCGAGACCTGTTCCTGCTCGAGGAAGAGCTGCTGTTCCCGGCCAACTCCCAGGTCGCCTTCTTTATTTCGATGGATGTCGGTGAGTACTTCGAACTCGACTCCGTGCAGCTGAAGATCGATGGCAAGGAAGTTGCCAACTACCTGTACACGGCGCGCGAAGCAGATGCATTGATTCGTGGCGGCGTCCACCGCGTCCATATGGCAAACCTGAAAACCGGCGAGCACGAGCTGATCGCTATCTTTACAGGCAAGGGTCCGCACGTTCGTGATTATCGCCGAGGTGCGACGGTTACCTTCGACAAGGGCATCGGCGCGAAGTACCTCGAGCTCGAGATCACGGATCGCGTCAAGAAGCAGCAACCCGAGTTCGAAATCAAGGAATGGGAGTGATTCTTGCCGTCAGCTCGCTCCATCATTCGCTGCCTGTGCCTGCTGTTTGCCTTCCTGATACCGACCGCACAGGCCGCTAAGAACGATCGCGAACCGATCGTCGTGCAGGACCCGCAATATGGCGAGGTCCTGTTCTACTTCTATCAGGAAGATTATTTCCCGGCGATCGTAAGGCTGCTCGCCGCCAAGGAACAGGAACAGCTCAGCGATCATGCCGAAGAGGCCGAGCTGCTGCTCGGCGGCATGTACCTGTCCTACGGCCACCACCTCGAAGCGGCGGCAATCTTCGAGCAACTGCTGGCTGAGAACGTCGACACCGACATTCGCGATCGCACCTGGTTTTTCCTCGCCAAGATCTGGTATCAGCGCGGCTATCTCGACAGGGCGCGCGAAGCGCTTGCGACAATCGAGGGAGAACTGCCGAAAAATCTCCAGCGCGAGGCGCTGATGCTCGATGCGCAGATCCTGATCGACGCGGGCGAGTACGACGCGGCCATCGCGAAGCTGCAGAACTGGAAGGGCCGCACGGAGTGGGCCAGCTACGCGAAGTTCAACGTTGGCGTAGCGCTCGTTCGCAGTGGACGGGTCGATGAGGCGGCGAAGCTGCTCGATGATCTCGGCGACATGGACCCGTTCAATGAGGAGCTGACGTCACTGCGCGACAAGGCCAACCTCGCGCTTGGATACGCGCTCCTGCAGGACGGCCAGGCGTATGCGGCCAAGGCGCCTCTGCAGCGCGTACGTCTCGAAGGTCCCTTTTCGAACAAGGCGTTGCTTGGCGTTGGCTGGGCCGATGCCGAGATGGACAACTACAATCGTGCACTCGTCCCGTGGATGGAGTTGCGCGGCCGCGACCTGCTCGACTCGGCGGTACAGGAGTCGATGCTGGCGATCCCGTATGCCATGGCGCAGCTCGATTCGATCAGCCAGGCGGCTGACCACTATCTGAATGCGATCGAGGCGTTCTACGAGGAAAGCAATCGTCTCGACCGGACCATCGAGCACATCGAGTCCGGCGCGTTCTTCGATGAGTTTATCGAGGACGATCCGCTCGACAGCACAGGCTGGTACTGGCGACTCGAGGAACTCCCCGAAGGGCCCGAGGCGCGCTACCTGTTCCACCTGCTCGCGACGCACGAGTTCCAGGAAGGCCTGAAGAACTATCGCGACCTCAGCTACCTGTATCGCAACCTCGACACCTGGCAACAGAACGTCGACGTCTACGCGAACATGCTCGAGACGCGCAAGGAGGCCTATGCGCAACGTCTGCCGATGGTCGAGGAGTCGCTCGCCCGCGCCGACCTCGATGGCATGGTGGCCCGCAAGCTCGAATACGATTCGATCCTGAACAATATTGAAGAGAGCCACGACTGGCTCGCCCTGGCGACAAAGTCGGAGTTTGACCTCTGGGGCGAGATCACCGGGCTGGAGGGCACGCCGGCGCTTCAAGCCAATATCCCCGAAGCCGAAGAAGTGCGCGACAAGATCGCGCTGCTCAAGGGCGTGTTGCAGTGGGATCTCGAGCGCGATTTCAAGGAACGGCTGTGGCGTATCCGTCGCAACCTGCACCAGGCCGGCGAGGCGCTCGTCGAAACGCAGCGTTCGCGACGCCAGATCGACGAGACGATGCGGACCGAGCCGCTGCGGTTCGAGGAAATCAGCGACCGTGTTTACGGTCTCGGACCGCGCATTGAAGGCATGAAGATGCAGGTCGAGGACGCGCTGGCTCGCCAGCGCGCCCTGATGCAGGACATTGCCGTTGGTGAACTGCAGGCGCAGAAAGGCCGCCTCGACGTCTACACGATTCAGGCGCGCTTCGCGCTAGCAGCGATCTATGACATCGCGGCCACGGTAGGAGACGTATCCGAATGAAGATTCGTCACTGCCTGTTGCTGCTGCTCGTCGCCGCGACTTTTGCGTCGCCGGCCGACGCGCGAGTCAAGAAGAAAGAGACGATCAAGAGCCTCGAGAAGAAGACGGTAGAGGTTCGTCCCGGCAAGATCATCCTGGACAGTTCCGAGCTGGCAAGGCAGAGCTACCGCGACTTCCTCGATCTCGTATCTGACGATCCCGAGCTGCGTGCGGAAGCCATGCGCCGGCTTGGCGACCTCGAGCTCGATGCAACCGAGGCCGGTCAGCTTGCCGAAAATATTGATGCGCTGGACACGCGTGGCTTCGACAATGCCGTGGATCTTTACCAGCGTCTGCTCGAGGCGTACCCCGACTATCGTCGTAATGATACGGTTCTGTACCAGCTCGCGCGCGCCTATGAAGTCGGCGGGCGTACCGACGAAGCGCTCGTCGTGCTCAACGACCTGGTGCGGAATTACCCCGAGACTCAGCTGATTGACGAAGTCCAGTTCCGGCGCGGCGAGATGCTGTTCCTGCGCAAGAACTACAACGAGGCCGAGATGGCCTACCAGGACGTCATAAAGTATGGCGAGGGCTCCCGATTCTACGAGCAGTCGCTCTACAAGCTCGGCTGGTCACAGTTCAAACTTGCCTGGCACGAAGACAGCCTGACGCCGTTCTTCGAGTTACTGGATCGCAAGATCGCCGATACGGACATTGGTGACGGCGACGAGCGGCTTGCGTCGATGAAACGTGCTGAACGCGAGCTCATCGAAGACACTTTCCGTGTCCTCAGCATCAGTTTCTCCTACATGCAGGGCGCGGAGAGCATTGACGAGTTTCTCGCGAAACGCGACATGCCGCAGTACGGCTATGTGATCTACGAGAACCTTGGCGACCTGTATCTGGAGCAGGAGCGATTCCAGGACGCGGCGCAAACCTACGAGGCCTTTGTCGGCCAGGATCCGTATCACCCGAAAGCGCCGGTCCTGCAGGTCCAGGTCATCGAAGCCTACAAGCAGGGCGGATTCCCGAGCCTGGTGCTGGAAGGCAAAAAGGACTTTGTCGAGCGTTACGGTATGGACGGTGAATTCTGGGTACGCAATCCGCGCGCCGAGAATGAGGTGGTTGCCGATGACCTCAAGGCAAACCTGACCGATCTCGCACAGTACTACCATGCGGAAGCGCAGAAGGACGGCAAGAAGAGCGATTACGCTGAAGCCGCAAACTGGTATCGCAAGTACCTTGCGTATTTCCCTGGCGAGGCCGATACAGCCAATACAAACTTCCTGCTCGCGGAAATCCTCTTCGAGAGTGAGGAATTCGGCGAAGCGACGACCGAGTACGAACGCACGGCGTACGGCTACCCGTTCCACGAGAAATCGGCTGAAGCCGGCTACGCCGCGATTCTTGCGTATCGTGAGCACGAAAGTAGCCTGACCGGCGTTGCGAAAGACGAGTGGCATCAGGCGTATCTCGACAGCGGCCTGAAGTTTGCGGACACCTACCCGCAGCACCCGGAATCGGGCGCGGTCCTGACGACCGTTGCGGAAGACCTGTTCCAGCAGAACCAGTTCGACCTCGCGGTTGCGGTCGGCCAGGCGGTCGTCGCGAAACAGCCGCCAGTCAAGCCGGAACTTGCGCGCACGGCTTGGACCGTGATCGCGCATTCGCAGTTTGACCTCGACAATTACAGCGATGCCGAGAGCGCTTATTACAGTCTGCGCAGCTTCACCCCGGCAGATGATGCCGAGGCAAACGCCGACATCAAGGAGCGCATCGCCTCGTCGATTTACAAGCAGGGCGAGCAGGCGCGCGACCTGGGTGATTTGGAAACGGCCGTGACGCACTTCCGCCGCCTTGGCCAGGCAGTTCCCGATTCGCCGATCCGGGCTACAGCCGAATACGATGCGGCTGCGGCGCTAATCAATTTGCAGGCCTGGGACCGCGCATCCGGAGTGCTCGAGCAGTTCCGCCGCGACTATCCGGACAGCGAATTCGCCGACGATGTAACGCAAAAACTGGCCGTGACTTATCTCGAGTCGGGACAGGCCGGACAGGCTGCGTCCGAATTCGAGCGCATCGCCGACGCGGAATCGAGCAGCGAAGCGGTGCGCCGCGAGGCCCTGTGGAAAGCGTCGGAGCTCTACGAGCAGACCGGTACGCTGGCCGCGGAGCAGCGCGTACTGACCAACATTGTGCAGCGCTACCCGAACCCGCTGTCTGAGTCGATCGAGGCGCGCGTAAGACTGCTCGAGATCGACAGGCAGAGCGGCAACGAACAGGCGGTGATTGCGCGCCTTGAAGAGATGGTTCGCATCGACGCCACCGCGGGTGCGCAGCGCAGCGATCGTACGCGTTATCTCGCGGCGACAGCCTCGCTGGAACTCGCCGAGCCCGTACGCAAGCGCTTCGAAGTCGTGAAGCTGAGTCAACCGCTTGCAGACAGCCTGAAACTGAAAAAAGGCCTGATGGAAGACGTCATCGAGGCCTACACGACCGCGTCTGACTACGGTGTTGCCGAAGTTACGACGGCTGCGACGTTCCGGCTGGGCGAAGTCTATGAGCAGTTTTCATCGGATTTGATGGAGTCGGATCGTCCGTCTGATCTGGCGGCGGATGCGCTTGAACAATATGAGATTCTGCTGGAGGAACAGGCCTATCCGTTCGAGGAAAAGGCCATCGACCTCTACAAAGCGAATGCCGATCGTGCCGCGGATGGCGTCTACGACGAATGGGTTCGCAACAGTTTTGAACGCCTGGCGGGATTGATGCCGGGCAGGTACGCGAAGAAGGAGCGCAGCGAAGATGTGGTTACAGCGCTTTACTGATAAATCACGACTCGCGGCGTGCGTTCTCACGCTGTTGGTCATTGCCGGCTGCGGTGGTTCCGGTGGCGTTCGTGACACAGGTGCCGCGGCGCAGCGCGCCGGAGGTGCGACACCGGGCGATGCGATGGGGCCCGAAATTCCGCCGCAGGCGATGACATTGTTCGAGCAGGCAACCGCAGTAATGGCTTCCGGAGACTTCGTCGATGCAGAGCTGCGCTTCAAAGAATTTGTGTTGCTTTATCCAGACTATCCGGGCGCTTACGTCAATCTCGCGATCATTCACGCGCAAAACGAAGACGATGAGAACACGCGTTCCGCGATCGACCAGGCCCTGGCTCTGGACGCGGATTACGCGCCTGCGCTCAATCAATTGGGGATGCTACTTCGCAGAAATGGGAATTTTCTCGAGGCAGAAGCCGCTTATTTGAAGGCTGTCACAGTTTCGCCTGATTACGCCTTGGCACACTACAACCTGGGCGTTCTTAACGAATTGTACCTGCAGAGGCTGGATGCGGCCCTGCAACATTTCGAGACCTACCAGACGCTTGTCGGTGAGGACAAGCAGGTCGAGAGATGGATCGCGGATCTGAGGCGTCGCGTAGCGGCGAGTCAGCGGACGGCAAACGTGGCGGATTGAAGGACATGAGTACTTCTCAAAGACAAGTATTCGGCACCGGATTCATGCTCGCCATGTTGTTGGCAGCGTTTGCCTCTTTCGCCCAGGAAACGGTTGAAGACGATGAGCTGATGCCGGCGGTGGATACCTCGGCGCCTGTCGTGGAAGACGAGACAGAGGCAGCACCGTCCGAAGACGTCCAGCGTACGACCAGTGGAAACCGGGTCATGGATACGCTCGAACTGAGTCGTACTGAAGTGACCGGTAACCAGGAACTGCCAAAGGTGCTGTACATCGTGCCCTGGCAGAAGTCTGACCCCGGCGACCTGATGGGCAGGCCCGTCAACACGCTGCTCGATGAGGTCCTGGCACCGGTCGATCGCGAAGAATTCATTCGCCAGGTCGAGTACTACGGCGACCTGTACGGCGAAGACGAAGAGTAGTGCGAGCGATAGCTCGCAAACACATTAATTCTGTTTTAGAGGAGCAGACAAATGAGCACTGTAGTGCGTTTTTTCCAGGAAGGCGGAGCATTCATGATCCCCATCCTGTTGGTATTCGGCTTCGGCGTTGCGATTGCCATCGAACGCTGGACCTACCTGACCATGTCGGGTGTGAGCAATCGTGCCTTGTGGAAAAAGATCGTGCCGTTCCTGAAGTCCGGCAACTTCCAGGAAGCCGCGCAGCATACGGCCAAGTCTAAAGCTGCGATCGGCTCGATTCTCACTTACGGCCTGTACCGGGTTAAGTCGGCGCGCCGTCGCGACGACATCGAGAAGGCGATGGAAGAGAGCCTCATGGAGGTGTTGCCACGTCTCGAGAAGCGTACGCACTATATTGCGACGCTCGCCAATATCGCGACGCTGCTCGGTCTGCTCGGCACCATCATCGGTCTGATCGCCGCATTTACCGCGGTCGCCGAGGCGAATCCCGCCGAGAAGGCAGACATGCTGTCTGCGTCTATTTCGACAGCAATGAACACGACGGCATTCGGCCTGATGGCGGCCATTCCGCTGCTCCTGATTCACGCGCTGTTGCAAACCAAGACGAATGCGCTCGTGGACAGTCTCGAGATGGCATCGGTGAAGTTCCTTAACGCAGTCACCGAGCGTCAGCTGAAAGCGACCGGAGCGTAAGCCATGATCCGCAGCCGCAGAGGAGGCCGTCATCATCGCAATGATACGGCTGAACTCAACATCACGGCATTCATGAACCTCATGGTGATTCTGGTTCCGTTCCTGTTGATCACCGCGGTGTTCTCGCGTTTGACGATTCTAGAATTGAATCTGCCAGGCTCCTCTAGCGAGCCCGTGGACCCGCAGGAACAGACGTTCCAGCTCGAAATCATCGTGCGAAAAGACAAGATTGAAGTCGGCGATCGCAACCAGGGCCTGTTGGGTGTCTACCCCAACTCGG
>JASJCM010000080.1 GCA_030065985.1 Woeseiaceae bacterium
GAATTGAATCTGCCAGGCTCCTCTAGCGAGCCCGTGGACCCGCAGGAACAGACGTTCCAGCTCGAAATCATCGTGCGAAAAGACAAGATTGAAGTCGGCGATCGCAACCAGGGCCTGTTGGGTGTCTACCCCAACTCGGTCGACGGTTACGACTATGCGGCCCTTGCGGAAAAACTCTCTGAGCTCAAAGAGCGCTATCCGGCCAAGACCGATGCGTCGGTGTTGCTTGAGCAGGAGATCGCTTACGACACCCTCGTGCAGGTCATGGACACGGTACGAGTAGCGCAGGAAGTCGACGAGGAAGAAGTACTCGTGAAACGCACCGAGCTGTTCCCGGATATTTCAATCGGGGATGCGCCCGTACTGGATGGGGGTAGCTCGTAATGGTCAAGTCGGCACGCGCAAAACGCATGGAGAAACACCACAAGCGTAACAAGGGCTCGGGCGCACTGAACCTGGTTTCGCTGATGGACATCTTTACGATTCTCGTGTTCTTCCTGCTCGTCAATTCGTCAGACGTCCAGACGCTGCCGAATGCGAAGGATATGAAGTTGCCCGAGTCGATCGCAGAGAAGAAGCCCGAGGAGACGGTCACGATCCTGATTGGCAAGACTGACATCCTCGTACAGGGTGAACCTGTCGCGAAGATCGAAGACGTCATGGCGACCAAGGGCAACGATATTCCGGCGCTGCGTGAGGCGCTCTTGTCGCAGAACGACCGCGTACTGCGGCGTGCAGCCAGAGACGACGTCGCCGGGCGCGAAGTCACGATCATGGGCGACAAGGACATTCCGTACCGTCTGTTGAAGAAGGTCATGGCGACGTGTACGCAATCCGACTACGGGCAAATCTCGCTGGCGGTTCTGCAGAAGAGTTCAGACAAGCTGGACGACTTGCAGGCGTCGCTGTAAGGCCGGTCTAAAGATCAGGAGTCACGGAATTGGACTTACCGTTTTACAGAGAGTATGACCTGCCATGGACAACCGGCAGGGACCAGGAAAAGAAGTTCCAGCGCTTGCTGGGCATCATCTTCCTGGTCTGCATCTTGCTCAGTGCCGTATGGCCGTTCATTCCTGTGCCCGAACCCGATCCTTTTGACGTTGAAGAGATTCCGCCTCGTATCGCCGAGCTGCTGCTGGAAGAAGAACCGCTTCCGCCGCCGCCGCCGCCGGAACCGGAGCCCGAGGAGCCAGAGCCCGAAGAAGAGCCGGAGCCCGAGCAGGTCGTCGAGGAGCAGCCTGAGCCGGAGCCTGAGCCAGAGCCCGAGCCGGAACCTGTCGTGGACCGGACCGAGCAGGCCCGCGAGGAAGCGCAAGCAGCCTTGATGCCGTTTGCCGAAGACCTCGCCGATCTGGTCGACAAGGACCTCCAGGTGAACGACGATCGTCCACTGACGGCGTCAGTTGGCGAAGCCGAGCGCAATGAGCGCTCGATGATTACTTCATCAGTCGGTACCGCCTCAAGCGGTATCAACACCGCAAATATGAGCCGCAACACCGGCGGCACCGGTATCGCCGGACGTAATACGACCCAGGTTGCCAGCCCGGTTGCCGGAATTGGTCCTCGCGGTCCCGATGCGCGCCGTGAGGGATCGAGCGGCAAGGCTTCCCGGTCACGCGAAGAAATCGAGCTCGTGTTTGACAAGAACAAGGGTGCGATTTTCGCCCTCTACAATCGTGCGCTGCGCCGCGATCCGTCGCTCGAAGGCAAGCTCGTGCTGCGCCTGACAATTGCGCCGAACGGCCAGGTAACGATGTGCGAAGTCGTCTCGAGCGAGCTCAACGATGCCGAGCTGGAGCGCAAGCTCGTGCAGCGGGTGAAGCTGTTCCGCTTCGAGTCGCGTGACGTTGAAGCGATCACGACGACCAAGCCGATCGACTTCTTCCCGGCGTAGGTGCCGCCGCCGGCTCCGCAGGTCGCGCGCCTGTAACAATATGTATTGCCCGGGTTCTGGCAGCGTGTTCCGGCCGCTGTTGCTGTAACCTTGAGATATGGATTCCCGACTACCAGCAAAGTCGCGCCAATCGGCCATCGTCCGCAAGACCGACGGTAACCCGGAGGGCAAGGGCAATAATGGATTCATGCTCGATTGGGAGCAGACTCAACCGCGCGGTGTGGTCATCAAACCGCGGCGCCAACTGCTGGCCGAGTTCTTCACGTCGATGCTCATCCTGTCAGCGAACTTCAAGTTCCGTCCTGCAATTGGTACGCCAGCCTACCTTTACTGGATCAATGACGAGTGGTCGCTGAGTTTGATTGGCCCGGATCAGTGGTCCGAGGAGCGACGCGCGAGTTTCGCCGGGACCTGCGTCCTGCAGCGCGACATGACCTGGACGATCGAACCGTCGCCGCTGCTCGCCGAAGACAACGTGGTCTCGGCAGCGATCAGTCGTTTTTACGATGCGTTCGCCGAGAAACTCGATACAGACCTGACACTCGAGGAGATACTGCCGTTCTACGTCGGGAAGATGCCGTACTATCAGCGGTTGTTTGCAAGCGCCTTGAGCCGTTCGGTGCGCGCCGCCGTAATCCTCGGCGACCAGACGTCAACGAGTTGCCGGGACTGGCGGGCTTTGCTGCCGCGGCGCAGTACGGCGCTACTCGATTACGCACGCTGATCCTCCAGGCACCAGCGCGCGCTTCGGTTACACTTGCGCGCATGGCAGATTTCCCGCTGACAAGATTCCGAGGGCGCCGGCGCGAGGCGGGTGACATGGAATTGCTCGCACAGAGACTTATCTAGTGGCGCAGCTGACCGCAAAGTACATGCGGGACATGCTACGGTCGCTCGGCGATGCGGCGATTGCGGAGCACTCTGCGAGGTTCTTCAAGACGGGCAAGGGCGAGTACGGTGAAGGGGATCGGTTTCTCGGTATTCGCGTTCCGGTAATACGCAAACAGGTTCGCATCTTCCGGGATGCACCTCTGCGATCGGTTGTGGCGCTATTGCGATCGAAGTTCCACGAAGAGCGATTGCTCGCTGTGCTGCTCCTGGTCGATAAATACCGGCGCGGCGACGCGGCGCAAAAGCAGCGTATCTTCGATCTGTACCTGGAGCACCGTGCGCAGGTGAACAACTGGGATCTTGTGGACAGCTCCGCACACCTGATCGTGGGGCCGCAATTGGAGTCCGGTGATCGGGTCCTCCTCTACGAACTCGCTGAATCGGACGATCTTTGGGATCGCCGCATTGCGATGATGGCGACCTACCACTACATCCGCAACGATGAATTCGCCGATGCCCTCAGGCTCGCCGCAAAGTTGCGCGACGACGAGCAGGACCTGATCCACAAGGCGGTTGGCTGGATGCTGCGCGAGATTGGCAATCGAGACCAGGCCGCTGAAGAACGCTTTCTCGAGCGCCACTATCGCAGGATGCCACGCACAATGCTGCGCTACGCCATCGAGAAGTTCCCGGAGACGCGGCGCAGGGCGTACCTGGATGGCACGGTCTGAAGGGTTTGGGCCGATCGCGCGTGCCGATGCGCGCATCATGATTCTCGGCAGCCTGCCGGGAGCGCGGTCGATTGCGGAACATCAGTACTACGCACACCCACAAAACGCTTTCTGGAAGGTTATGCGAGCGCTCTTTGGCATAGACGGTGACTATGCGACGCGGTGCGGACAATTGTGTGAACACGGCATCGCTCTTTGGGACGTGCTGCACAGCTCGGTGCGACCGGGCAGCATGGACGCGGACATTCAGCTCGCCAGCGCGAAGGTCAACGATTTCGCGCGCTTTTTCGACGAGCACCCGGGGATCGAGGTCGTAGCATTTAACGGCCGCAAGGCCGAGCAGATGTTTGCGCGAATGGTCGGCCACGCACCGGCCGGTGCAAGACTCGAATTGCTGCCGTCAACGAGCCCGGCCTACGCGTCGATGCCGTTCTCGGCTAAGCTCAGTGCATGGCGCGAGGCGCTGCTTGTCGAATAAAAACGAGGAGGGAATCATGATCGGATACGTAACGCTCGGCACGGACGATGTGCCAAGGGCCGCGAAGTTCTATGATGAGCTGCTGGCCGTAGTCGGGGCCGGACGGGTCTACGAGGGCGATAACTTCGTTGCCTGGGGGACGAGCATGAACGACCCCAGCCTGTCTCTTATCACGCCATTCGACGGCAAACCCGCGTCGGTCGGCAACGGCACGATGGTGGCGCTCGTTGTGAATGCGCCGGAGAAGGTCCACGAGGTCCATGCGAAAGCCCTGGAACTTGGCGGGATGAACGAGGGCGATCCGGGCCCGCGCGTCGACAATTTCTATGCGGGCTATTTCCGCGACCTCGATGGCCACAAACTGAACGTCTTTTGCATAGTTGCGGGCAAGTCGGACGCATCGTCGTGACCAGTGGCCAGATACTGGTGCCCATGCTCGGCATGATGGTGCTGACGGCTGTCGTCTGGTTTGTGCTGTATGCGCGGCGCATTCCCGCGATGAAGCGCGCACGCAGGCCTGTGCAGGAGTACACGACGCCGGAGAAAGGGGTGCTCCAGCTCCCCGAAGACGTAAACTATCCGGCGAACAACTTCAAGAACCTGTTCGAATTACCGGTCCTTTTCTATGCGCTGTGCCTGTATCTGCACGTGACCGGCACGGCAACGCAGCTCGACATCGTCGCGGCATGGGCGTTTCTCGTGTTTCGCATCGCGCACAGCACCATTCACTGTACGGTCAACCTCGTGATGGCGCGCTTCACGACCTATGCTCTCGCTGCGCTGGCGCTGTGGTTTTTGCTCGCGCGTGCGGTTTGGGGTGTCTTATAGGGCGCTGTCGCCGGTCTCGCCGGTTCGTATGCGCCAGACCTGCTCGATCGGCGTCACGAAGATCTTGCCGTCGCCGACCTTGCCGGTCTTGGCAGCGTCGACGATCGCTTCGACGACGCGCTCAACGAGGTCGTCCGATACAGCGACCTCGATCTTGGCTTTCGGAAGAAAATCAACGACATACTCGGCTCCCCTGTACAGCTCCGTGTGGCCGCGCTGACGTCCGAATCCCTTGACCTCGCTGACGGTCATGCCCTGAACGCCGACTTCGCCGAGCGCGTTGCGCACGTCGTCGAGTCGAAACGGTTTTACAATAGCGGTAACGAGTTTCATGCGGGATGTCTCCGGGCCGTTCAGGTGGCGCATATGCTAGCAATAGGATTTGCGTATGTGTACAACTTGTCCAGGGCTTGGGTCGAATGGCGGAGTCGAGGAGCGCAAGCGGGGAGGCTGCGATGGCGATCCGACTGAGAGAACGAGAAGGTTGGCTTTACTATGGGCTCGCGGTGGCGTATGCCTGTGTCGGTTACGCGCTTGGATTTGCCGCCCTGTTCTCGAGTCAATGGGCGATCAATGCTATCGGCACCGTGTTGCTCGCGCACGCCATGATTATCGCGGCTTATCTGATTCATGAGTGTGGCCACAATGCGATCTTTCACCGCCAACGCGACAACGCGCGACTCGGGCAATTTCTGAGCTGGTTGTGCGGGGCGGCGTACGGCACCTACGAAGACATGCGCTACAAGCACTTTCGCCACCATGTCGATAATGCCGACGTGGTCTGCTTTGACTACGATCGTGTCCTGGCAAATCATCCGCTGACCACACGCTTCATCAAGGCGCTCGAGTGGATGTACATCCCGGCTCACGATCTGATGATGCATGGCGTAATGGTCTTCACATCGTTCGTCATTCCGGAGCGACGCGACCAGCGACCGCGGAATGTCGCGGTGATCCTGGTCCGCGGCGGAGTCTTCGTTGCGCTGCTGGTTTTCTTTCCGAAGGTCGCGGTGCTCTACTTGATTGCGTACCTGATCCTGGTGCACGTGCTCC
>JASJCM010000036.1 GCA_030065985.1 Woeseiaceae bacterium
TGCGCAGCTCGTTCTGATCGGGTTCGGGGTCGTCCTCAGTGTCAACGTACGTTTCGAAGAGATACATCAGTACGTCGAGTACGTTTTCTTTCATGCCTGGAGCGGCTCCTTCTTGGCGTATCTTCCACCCGGGAATGACTCCACTTCTCCATGGAGCTCCAGGATCAGAAGCATGGAGGAAAGCTGATCGATCGTCAAACCCGATTGCTTGCCGAGCTCGTCGATGCCGACCGGGTCATGGCTCAGGGCTTCGCGCAGGGTTTCGTAGTCCGCGTCGTCGGCCGCCGGACGCAGGCGCCCCGCCAGCTGGCCGAGTTCCGCCAGGATGTCATCGGCAGTCTCGACGAGCTTGGCGCCCTGTCGAATGAGCTCATGACAACCTCGCGACAGTGCATTATGTATCGAGCCCGGCAGGGCAAATACTTCACGGCCCTGCTCGGCGGCCAGCCTGGCCGTAATCAGCGAGCCGCTGCGCCGCGCGGCCTCGACGACCAGCGTACCGAGGCTGAGTCCGCTGATCAGGCGGTTCCTTTCGGGGAAATGCCACTTTTCGGGCGGGCTGCCGAGCGGGTACTCACTGACGAGCGCGCCATGCTCGGCGATCGCGTGTGCAAGAGATCGGTTGACGGGCGGGTAGACGCGATCAATCCCGGTGCCAAGGAAGGCAACCGTTTTGCCGCCGGCATCGAGAGCGCCCTCGTGCGCCGCCGCATCGATCCCCTGCGCCATGCCGCTCGTAACGCCAAGCCCGCCCGAGGCCAGGTGTTGCGCAAAGTCGTGAGCGTTGCGGCGCCCGCCCTGGGTCGGGTTACGGCTGCCGACGATGGCCAGAGAGGGCAGGTGCAGCGCGTCGACGTTGCCATTGACGTAAAGCGCCAACGGTGGACCGGGTATCTGGCCGAGCATTTCCGGGTAGTCGTCGCTTCCCCAGGTAACGAGGTGGTGGCCCTCGTTGTCGAGCCACGCGCAGGCCTTGTCGATCGCATTCTCGTCGGGCGCGACGATTGCGGCGCATTTCTCATCGGCAAGACCGGTTGCGATGAGCTTGCTGCGCGACTGGGCAGCCACGTCGCCGACATCGCCAAAGGTGTCGAGTAAAGTTTGCAGCTCACCGACACGCACATACGCATGCGCCAGCACGAGCCAGGCTCTGTGATGATCGGGCATGACAAAATAATACCGCGTCGGTGCAACGCACCGCGCGGTATTACTGGTGAAAAGCGGGAGCTTTTAGGTCGGGTTACGAATCGTGTCGTAGATATGGATGGCCTCTGAGGCCTCCATCACGAGTCCGTAACTGATGCGATCGTAAGTCTTGAAGACCATAACCGTGCCGGCCTCTTCGTCGGGGAGGCGTACCGTTCCGCCGCCGAAGCGGTCATCAACGACCTCGCCGGTCTGCCAGACAGTCAGCACGTCGCCAACCGACAGGCCGTTGTTCGAACCGCGGTTCATGACGACGACCTGGTACTGGCCGATCTGCGTCACGCCATCGACGACCGAAATGATACGGCCCTCAACCTGGCTGCTCGGCGAGCTCGGGAAGAAGTTCAGCGGGATGTCCACTTCCTCGGGAAGGAGGCGGTCACCGGGCTTGGCTTCACGTGTCGTATCGGTCAAAGCGACCGTGGCCGGATCGCCACCGCGGCTCAGGCGGCCTTCGCCGACGGAAATGCCCTGGTAACCGATCAGACGATTGTCATCCGGATCGTAAAGCGGGTCGCCGACGGTTACGACGCGATAGCGGACACCCGACAGCGTGTCGGTGATGCCGCGTACATAGATCTCGTTACCGGCGGAGGCGATCATGTGATCGCCGCGCGTGGCGAGCAGGTACGGCAGGCGGTCAGCTTCGTCTTTCTGGAGAATGACGCCCGAGCTCAGGAAAGCCTGGATGTCCTCGAAAGGAATGCTCGTGATCGACTCGGTCAGCGGCGTCACGCGCGCCTGCGGGGACATGCGATACGTCGACGCGCGCACGTTGGTAATGCGTGGCTGGCCGTCGATGTACACGAGGCCGAGCACGTCACCGGGGTATATAAGGTGCGGGTTCTCGATATCCGGGTTGACGTACCAGATTTCGGGCCAATACCAGGGATCCTTGAGGAACGTGCCCGCGATGTCCCAGAGCGTGTCACCCACCTGGACGACGTATTCGTCCGGGGCGCCATCGGCCAGCGGTGCAGGTTCGCTAATGAGCTCGACAACCGGCTCGTACGGCTCGGGCTCGGAATAGGTGTTTTGAGCAGGCTCGATCGAGGAGCTGCCTGACGTAGCGACCGGCGCTGCGGCGGGCTCGTAGCTGGGCTGGTTGCTGCCACAACCGGCCAGCACCAGGGCCAGTGCGACGGCGGTCAGCCAGAGGCTGCCATGGAGGGTATTCGTGCTAGGTGACATTTCGCGAGTGCTCCATCCAATAGGTTTGGGCCTGTACTTTCAAGGCGTTGCTATACTATGTCGCTCCGGTACCACCGAGGCTGCCAATTACGTCACATTTCCGGTTCCGGATGTCATCCGGAAGCGTGTTTTTCAGGCGGCATTGTCTGACATCTTATTCAATAAAGTCAAACATTTAGGTCGTTTTTGTGGCAATTTACACGAAAACGACGCCCCAAGGATCAGCAGAAATTATGGCAAAACTGAACATTCTTGAATTCCCGGACCCGAGACTGCGGACCAAGGCCGCGCCCGTCGAGGCCGTGGATGACGGCCTCCGTCAGCTGATCGACGACATGTTCGAGACGATGTACGCGGCGCCGGGTATCGGTCTGGCCGCAACCCAGGTCGATGTACACAAGCGCCTGCTCGTGACGGATGTTTCGCACGACCAGACGGAGCCCTTCGTGCTCATCAATCCCGTGATCGTCGAGAAAGACGGCGTGACGATGACCGATGAGGGCTGTCTGTCCGTGCCTGGCTACTACGAGCCGGTCGAACGCGCCGAACATATTCGCGTGCGTTTTCTCGATCGCGATGGCAAGGAAACCGAGATGGAGGCCGAAGGCCTGCTCGCCGTGTGCATCCAGCACGAGATGGATCATCTCGAAGGCAAGCTGTTCGTCGACTATCTCTCCGAGTCCAAACGCATGCGCATTCGCAAGAAGCTCGAGAAGGAGCGTCGCCACGCCGCGGCCGCAGCGATGTGAGCAGACTGCTTTTCGCCGGCACGCCGGACTTCGCCCTCGCCTCGCTTAAGGCCCTGGTCGAATCCGGTCGCACCCCCGTGGCCGTGCTGACACAGCCGGACCGACCGGCTGGTCGTGGCAAGAAACTGCGCGCGAGCCCGGTCAAGGAGTATGCGCTCGAACAGGGCATCCCCGTGCTGCAGCCTGAAACCCTGCGTGACGATGCGATCGTCGCCGAGCTTGCCGCGCTCGAGCCGGACCTCATGATCGTGGCCGCCTATGGCCTGATCCTGCCGCAGAACGTGCTCGATATCCCGACACACGGTTGCCTCAACGTGCATGCATCCGTTCTGCCGCGATGGCGAGGTGCGGCGCCCATACAAGCCGCGATTCTCGGTGGCGATGAGGTAACCGGTATCAGCCTCATGGAAATGGAGGCTGGGCTCGACAGCGGACCCGTGTTTCACATCGAGATTATCGACATCAAGGACGGCGAAACGGCCGGCGAGCTGCACGATCGACTCGCCGCACTCGGCCGCGCAACCCTGGCCGAGAAGCTCGATGACATTCTGGCAGGTCGAGTTGAGGCGCAGGTGCAGGATGAGTCGCTCGTAACGTACGCACCAAAAATCGAGAAACGCGACGCCGAAGTCGATTGGACCGCAACCGCGAACGACGCTGCGCGACGAGTGCGCGCCTATAACCCGTTTCCCGGCGCGTATTTCTTTGCCGGAGAGCATCGTATCAAGCTGTGGCGAGCGACCCCGGTCGACGGCGCAGCGCGACCCGGTACCGTGTTACAGGCGGATCGTGATGCGATCGTCGTAGCTTGCGGCAAGGACGCTCTGCGTCTCGACGAACTGCAGCTGCCTGGCAAGCGACGCGTGCCTGCGATGGAGTTTGTCGGTCAGTTCGATCTGGCCGCCGAACCACCGGACTGATCATGGCGAGCGCGGGGGCAAGGACAAGAGCAGCGGCTGCAAAGGTCGTCGACGCCGTTGTCAGCGAAGGGCAATCGCTTGATGCGGCTATCGCTGTACATGAGACGCAGCTGCCGCCGGGCGAACGCTCGCTGCTGCGCATGCTGGCCTATGGAACGCTGCGTCATCACTGGCGCCTGCAGGAGTGGATTGGCGAGCTCATCAATCGACCGCTCAAGCGTCGCGACAGCGTCATCAATGCGCTGCTCGCGATCGGGCTGTTCCAGCTTTGCGACACGCGCATCCCGGATCACGCCGCCGTGTCGCAAACGGTGGAAGCAGTGCGACAGCTGCGGCGCCCGAAACTGGCCGGCCTCGTCAATGCCTGCCTGCGCCGCTTCCAGCGCGAGGACCTGGCGGCGCGTTCGGCAGGCAGCTCCCAGTCCCGCTTCAATCATCCGCAGTGGCTGATCGACCGGCTAAAGAGCGACTGGCCCGATGACGCAGACGACATTCTCGTAGCAAACAATGCACGCGCGCCGATGTGGCTGCGTGTTAACGCTGCGCGCGGCACGGCGGCCGAGTACAAGGGTCGCCTGGCGGTCGAGGGCATCGGGTCTTCCCTGCTCGATGGAATCCCCGATGCAGTGTGTCTCAGTGAGCCGCAAAGGGTCGACGACCTGCCCGGATTCACCGATGGCGATGTGTCGGTGCAAGACGGGGCCGCGCAGCTCGCCGCTCGCTGGCTGCTGGGTGACAAGCCGCGACGCGTTCTCGATGCCTGCGCCGCTCCCGGAGGCAAGAGCGGGCATGTGCTCGAGCTGGGTAACGGCAATGTCGACCTGACCGCCATCGACAATGATGCGAATCGTCTCGAGCGCGTTCGCGACAATCACGAACGCATCGGTCTTGGTGCGACGATTGTCCAGGGTGATGCATCGAAACCAGAAGAATGGTGGGATGGAGCGCCGTTCGACGCGATCCTGCTCGATGCGCCATGTTCTGCAAGCGGCGTTATCCGGCGCCATCCCGACATCAAGTTACTGCGGCGAGATACCGACATCGAGGCGTTGAGTGCCCTGCAGGCCGAGATTCTGCAGGCGCTTTGGCCGCTGCTGGCCCCCGGTGGGCGGCTGCTCTATGTCACGTGCTCGGTGTTCCGGGCGGAGAATGACGACGTCGTGCAGGCATTTATCGAGGCCAATGGCGATGCGGTGGAGGACAGCGTGTTGCCAAATAACAACATCCGCGATCTAATGCGGAGGAAGGCATGTGGCTACCAGGTCTTGCCGGGCACGGCGGGGCTGGACGGCTTTTTTTACGCATGCCTCGTGAAGAAGGTCTCCTGAAGAAGACGATGCGCAGGTACGTTCTACTCCTCTTTCTGACGGTGTTCGTTTTTGGTGCCGGCGTTGCCCAGGAGAACATCCCGAGAGAAGGCTACTTCGAGGTGCGCTCGGCGGCGACCGAAATGGTCGACGGCGTGCATACGCTCGACGCGCGTCTGCAATTGGTACTGTCATCCGAGGCGCTGGCTGCGCTCGAAAGCGGCGTCACGCTCACCATCGAGCTGCAGCTGAATGTCATTCGCTCCCGCCGCTTTCTGCCCGACGATGTCGAGGCTGAGCTCGCGGTGCGCTACGAGCTCGAATACTCGCCGGTCAGCCAGCGCTACATCGTTCGCAATCTCAACAGCGGCGACCAGGATTCCTTCGCAACACTCTATTCAGCACTGAACAGTCTCGGGCGTGTCCAGGGCCTGCCCGTCATTGACGATGCCTTGTTGTCGGCGGGTTCGGATTATCGCGTCCGACTCCGGGCGATGCTGAACACCGAAAGATACCCGGCAGCGTTACGCGTGCTGTTTTTCTGGCGCGGCCAGTGGCAGCTGCAAAGCGAATGGTTTGAATGGTCGCTCGAACGATAAAACGCGCGGTCTACGTCATTGTCGCGACGGCCGGCGTCGGTCTCGCACTCGCGGCACTGTTCCTGCTGACACAGACTGTGCAGAAGTCCGACGACTTCGATCGGCTACAGGACGTCATCCTCGCAATCAATATTGCCGGCGGCGTGCTGCTGCTGGCGCTGCTGATCGGCAACCTCGCCCGTTTGGCGAAGGACTATCGCCAGAGCGTGCCCGGCGCGAAACTCAAAGCGCGCATGGTCGGTATGTTCGTCGGGCTGGCCGTGCTGCCGCTCATTGTCGTGTTCTATTTCTCGATGCAATTCATCAATCGCGGCATCGACAGCTGGTTCAACGTCGAGGTCGAAGAAGGCCTCGACAATGCGCTGACCCTGAGTCGCGCAGCGCTGGAGATCCAGATGCGCCGTAACCTGCGGTCGACGCAGGTCGTCGCACAGCGCCTTTCCCTGGTAAACGATCGCCAGCTCGTCTTCGAGCTCAGCATGTTGCGGCGGGAAAGTGGCGCGAGCGAGATGACGCTGTACGGCAACAACAACACCGTGCTCGCAACGAGTTCGGACAGCGCTACGGCCAGCCTGCCGAAGGCGCTGACCGAAGAAGTCGTACTGCAGATGCAGCAGCAACGCCCGTTCGTCAGCCTCGAATCGCTCGCTTCCGGCGGTGTCGAGGTGAGAACCGCCGTCGTGTTCACGCATCGCGCTGGTCGGGTACAGGAACCGCGCGTCATCCAGGGCTACTATCCCGTGACCGACCGACTTGCCGAGATGGTCAATAGCGTCGAGTCGTCGTACCAGGAATACCAGCAACTGGTCTTCTTCCGCGAAGACCTCAAGGACCTGCTGATACTCACGCTGGCATTCGTCCTGCTTCTCAGCCTGCTGGCCGCCATCTATGGCGCCTTCGTGCTGTCACGGCGTCTTGTTGCGCCTATTCAGGATCTCGTTGCCGGTACGCGCGCCGTTGCGGCGGGTGATTTCGATACACGTCTACCAACACCGACCCGGGATGAGATCGGTTTCCTGATCTCGTCGTTCAACGACATGACGCAGCGACTTGCAACCGCGCGGCGCGAGGCGTCGCTGAGCCAGGCACTCGTCGAGTCGGAACGCGCCAACCTCGAGGTCATTCTCGCGCGCTTGTCGACCGGCGTACTCGCGCTGGAGTCCGATCTGCGAATTCGCAATGCCAACCAGGCATCGGGATCGATTCTCGGCGTCGACCTGGGTGGCCGTCATGGCGAGCACCTTGCCGAAGTGGCCAAGGGGCATCCGCTACTCGAGCAGTTCGTTGATGTCGCGCGCGTGCACCTTGATGCCGGCGAGACCGAGTGGCGCGAGCAGATTGTCCTGCGCGGCGAGGTCGGGCGTCGCGTTCTGACTTGCGCGTGCACCACGTTGCCGGGCGATGAGGACCATGCGGCCGGGTTTGTCGTGGTCTTCGATGACATCACGGCGCTGCTGCAGGCGCAGCGCGACGCGGCGTGGGGCGAGGTTGCCCGGCGTCTTGCGCACGAGATCAAAAATCCGCTGACACCGATCCAGCTATCGGCGGAACGACTGCGCCGCAAGTACCTTGCATCGATGGAAGAGGAAGAAGCCCAGATTCTGGACCGGGCCACGCACACCATCGTGCAGCAGGTCGAGGCGATGAAGGAGATGGTCAACGCGTTCAGCGATTACGCGCGCGCCCCGGATATGGAGATCGCCCTGTTTGATCTCGACAAGCTCGTGCACGAAGTCGTCGACCTGTATCGCGCCCAGGGCAGCGACGTGAAGATTGTGCTGACGTCCGACCCGACCATGCCGCGGATTGAGGCCGACATGGGCCGCGTCAGGCAGATCATCCACAACCTCATTCGCAACGCGGTCGAGGCGCTCGAGCACACGCCCGACCCACAGATTGACGTGCATGTCAGCGCGGCTGAAATCGACGGCGTCGACATCGTACAGATCAAGGTCGAGGACAATGGTCCGGGCTTCAAGGCCGGCACGGTCAGCCAGGTCTTCGACCCCTATGTCACGACGAAGCCGAAAGGCACGGGCCTGGGGCTCGCGATCGTCAAGAAGCTGGTTGAAGAACACATTGGCTCGATCCGGGCCAGGAATCGCGAAGATGGGGGAGCGATGATCAGTCTCCGTTTGCCACTGAATGAGGCAGCACGTGAGCTGATGATTGCCAAGGCGCCAGGGCGCGCCGAACAGAGGAGGGAACGCGCATGAGTAATCCTCACGTGCTGGTGGTCGACGACGAAGCGGACATTCGTGCGCTTATCAAGGACATCCTGACGGACGAAAGCTACGGGGTTACTGTCGCGGCGAATGCGACTGAGGCACGCAGCGCGCGTGCCTCGGACAAGTTTGACCTGGTTCTGCTCGACATCTGGATGCCGGACACAGACGGCATCACGTTGTTGCGGGAATGGTCCGAGAGCGGCGAGCCCGATTGCCCCGTGGTCATCATGTCAGGACACGGAACTGTCGATACGGCCGTCGAGGCCACGCGCCTCGGCGCTTTTGACTTCGTCGAAAAGCCGCTGTCGCTCGCCAAGTTGCTGCGCACTGTCGAGGCAGCGCTCGAATCCGCCGGCAAGCAGACCGGAGCGGCCCGCAACCTGCTACCGTCTTTGCTCGCGCCGGTAGGGCGCAGCCAGCTCATGCAGGGACTGCGGGAGCGGGTGCAACAGTACGCGCGCCATGATGGCTCGGTGTTGATGAGCGGCGAATCAGGGACGGGCCGCGGTGCCTTTGCCCGTTACATGCACGGACTCAGCGGTCGTGCGGATGAGCCGCTGACGACACTGTCCGCCGCGTCGGTTACTGAGGGTAACTTCGAGGAACAGCTGCTGGGAAGCGAGGATGATGGCGAAGCGATCGCAGGTGCGTTTGAGCGCGCTTCGGGTGGCACACTCGTGATTGATGAGCTCGGCGACCTCAGCGCTGACGCGCAGCGCGTCCTGTTCGGCGTTCTCGACAGCGGCAGCTACACGCGCATCGGTGGCACAACGCCGATAAAAGTGGATTGCCGGGTCGTCGCAACAGTTGTCGCAGACTACGAGGCACGTATTGAGGCCGGCAGGTTGCGTCGCGATCTCGTTTCGCACCTTAGCGAGTTGAAGTTGCGCATTCCCCCGCTGCGCGAATACGCCGAGGACGTTCCCGAGTTGCTGACCTACTACGTCGACAAGCTCGTCGATTCCGAGGGTCTGACGTTTCGACGTTTCAGCGTTGCGGCACAGAATCGGCTGCGGAACTATCCATGGCCTGACAATGTCCGTGAATTGAAGAACCTCGTCAGGCGGTTGTTATTGTCGGGTAGCAGCGAGGACATTTCACTCGAGGAAGTCGAGGCGGAAATCAGCTCAGCGGCGCCCGTCGACGAACCCCTGGTGAAGCAGGATCTGCTGGCGCTGCCGCTACGCGAGGCGCGAGAGCAGTTCGAACGGGCTTACCTGCAGCAGCAACTTGTGCTTTGTGGTGGCAAGGTAGGGCAACTGGCGAAGCGGGTGGGAATGGAACGCACGCATCTCTATCGCAAGCTGCGGTCGCTCGGGGTCGACTTCAAATCAGTGAGTGGCGATGAGTAATAACGGTTTTCTCGGGTTTCTGAAGGAACTGGGCGCAACCCTCCTCGGGGCCCTGGTCAAATTCATCCTCGCGTTTGCCGTCGGCACCGGCGGCGGCGCCATCGTCTGCTGGTATTACGGCCTGCCGCTTGCGCTCTCGATTGTAGGCGGCATCCTGGTCCTCGGCCTCGCGCTCGCCCTGTCGACCGATAGCCTTTTCGACTAGTCTGTCTGCAGCAGATGCTGCGGCACGTCAGGCCGGTCCTTCGGAAGCAGCGCGCCGTCGGGCAGGAAGGTCAGACCCGGATTCCCGAAGTCGTCGATGGATAAGCCGCGCATCAGGTTGAGAGCCCGGTCCTGCGGATCGACGCTCGGGCCGGCAGGGCGTAACTGGACTGTCGATACGATACTCCCTTCGACGAACCGGCCTTCGCCGTCGAGCGTCGTATTGAGAATCGGCGCAATGCCCTTGATGCCGGCAACGCTGATGCCGTAGTAGGTTGCGAAGTTGCCAAGGCTGTAGGCGATCAGTCGCCCCTTGTAGCGCTCCATGCCGCGCACGACATGTGGCCCGTGTCCGATGACAAGGTCTGCACCGTGGTCGACCGCACCGCGCGCAAACCAGACGACATCACCGCGAGGTTCACCGTAGTACTCTTCTTCGGCGAAAGGTACATGCGTTGTCTCGACGCCTTCCGCACCGCCGTGAAACGTGACAACGACGATATCGAAAGCCCTGTTGAGCGCGGCAACAAAAGCGAAAGACTCATCGTAGTCGAGCAGCATGTTCGAGTTCTTCGTCACAGCGAAGTTGGCAAACGCAATGCTCAGTTCGTCCGTTTGCACGATAGACCAGGAGCGCTGTCGGCCCGACGCTGTGATGCCGACTTTGAGCAAAGCCCGTGCACTCGAGTCACGACCCTCTTCGCCGAAATCCCGCGCGTGATTATTGGCGAGGCTCATGACGTCGAAGCCGGCATTCCGATAATGTTGTGCATAGCGCGTCGGCGAGCGAAACAGGTAGCACGCATTCGGGTTGCTGCATTTCTTTGCCGGCTCACCGCCATCCATGAGGACACCTTCGAGGTTGCCGAACGCGATGTCGGCCGCTTCGAGGAACGGCGTGACATCGGCAAGAAAGCTGACGCCATCGTCGTCGGGCAGATGGTCCTTCGGGTAATCCGTGCCGATCATCATATCGCCGACCGACGCAATGTTGATGCGCATCTTCGACTTGTCCGGTACGAACTCGGCCTCTACCTCGGGCTCCGGAACGGGGACGGGAACAGGAACAGGAGCGGGCTCCGGCGGTGTCGCGCAGCCCGCCAGCAGCGCCAGCAACAGCACAATGCGGCGCGCATCAGTCACCCAGGCGAATCCGCAGTACGTCTATCTGCGCGGCGCGCAGGCGACTGCGCAGCATGTTGAGTTCATCGAGGTCATCGGTCGGGCCGATGTAGACGCGATGGTAGTTTCGGTCATTAACCTTGACGCGCTGGATGTGCGATTCGATACCGTGCATGCCGAGTTCGGCGCGACGCTTGTCGGCATCCTGGTGCGTCGAGAAAGAGCCCGCCTGCAATACGTAAGTGCCGGGTTCGATGACGGCCTGCGGTGGCGCGCTTCGCTCTCTCGTTTCCGTTCTCTCGGGCGTGACTACCTCGACGTTGGGAAGGATGTCGTAGAAGGTGAACCGTGGTTCTTCTTCCTCTTCCTCAGGCGGTGGTGCCGGCGTCTCGCCATTGTCATCGAGCGCGTTCTGCAGGCTGGCCGGCTCCGGTTGCGGCTGTTGCGCAGCGGGCTCGGGGCCGCGGTCCTTCATGTAAACCGCGACGGCTACGGACAGCCCAACCGCCAGGCCGAATAACATGGACAGCACTGGCGATACGCCAGTGCCCTTCTTTTTCTTGCGTCGAGTAGCCACTACATCTTGTCCGGCGCGGACACGCCAAGAATGCCGAGCCCGTTGGCAACAACGATGCGAGTCGCCGAAATCAGGAAAAGGCGCGCATCGCGCAGCGCCTCGTCGTCGACAATAAACGCGTGTGCGTTGTAGTAGGTGTGGAAGTCGTTGGCCAGGTCGCGCAGGTAATGCACGAGTGTTTGCGGTGCCCGGTTATTCGCAGCGAGTTCAACTATCTCGGGATAGCGGCTCAGCATTGTCATCAGCGCCTTTTCCTGCGGCTCGACGAGCAGCCCGAGATTTGCGAGACCGTTGGCCTGGTCCCAGGCAAGCGACTTCTCGCCAAGCTGACGGAAGACGCTGGCAACGCGCGCATGCGCGTACTGGATGTAGTACACCGGGTTGTCATTCGACTGCGAAGTCGCGATGTCGAGATCGAAGTCCAGGTGCTGATCGTTGGAGCGCATGACATAGTAAAAGCGCGCCGCGTCATTACCTACCTCGGCGCGCAGCTGGCGCAGCGTGTCGAATTCGCCAGAGCGCGTCGACATCTGCATCTGTTGGCCACCGCGATACAGCGTGACGAACTGTATGAATTCGACCTCGAGGTCCTCGCCGGCATAGCCCATCGCCTCAAGGCCAGCCCGCACGCGCGCGACGTAGCCATGGTGGTCAGCCCCAAGCACGTCGATCAGAAGATCGTAACCACGCTCCCGCTTGTCGTAGTGGTAGGCGATGTCCGACGCGAAATAGGTCTTCACGCCGTTGTCGCGAATTACAACGCGGTCCTTGTCGTCGCCGTAGTCGGTCGACGGGAACCAGGTCGCGCCATCTTTCTCGTACAGGACGCCGCGTTCTTTCAGCACGTCGATCGCGGCATCGATCAGGTTGTTCGTCGTGAGACTCTTTTCCGAGTACCAGGTATCGAACCTGACGCCGAACTCCGCAAGGTCTTCTTTGATCTCGTCGCGGATTGACTCGAGTGCCTGCTGGCGAACGCGATCGAAACCGTGCTCGCCATGAAGCGACTTCGCGCGAGCGGTCAGTGCATCGACGTACTCGTCCTTGTTGTCGTCGCCATTTGCAGGGAGGCCGTCATTGACAGCGGCGGCGTCCGGAACGCTGAGTCCGCTCATGTCGATGTCCCGTGCGATATCGCGGATATAGTCGCCACGGTACCCACCCTTCGGGAAATCTACCTCGAGACCCTGGTCACCGAGCCAGCGAAGCCAGACACTCGAACCGAGGATGTCCATCTGCCGACCGGCATCGTTGACGTAGTACTCGCGGTGCACCGGATAGCCGGCGGCCTCGAGAAGGTTACCCACCGTATCGCCAAAGGCCGCGCCACGACCGTGACCAACGTGCAGCGGACCGGTCGGGTTGGCCGACACGAACTCGAGCAGGATTTTCGGTCCTTCCTTCGTGGGCTGGCGACCGTAGGCGTCTTCCTGCGCGAGGGTTGATTCGATTTCCGCATGGAACGCGGCCGGGCTCAGGTAGAAGTTGATGAAGCCCGGGCCCGCAATCTCGACCTTGTCTACGGAGGGGCTATCGGCAAGCGCCTCGACGATGCTTGCCGCGATGTCGCGCGGCGATCTGCGGGCGGGTTTGGCCAGGCGCATGGCGATATTGCTGGCAAAGTCGCCATGGCTCGGATCGCGTGTCCGCTCCATCGTACTGTCAATCGCGAGATCGCCGGCGGCTTCCGCAAGCTCTGGAAGCGTGGCAAGGGCGTTGGCGACGAGTTCTGCGACAAGGTGTTTCATGGCGCGCAATTGAATCAGAACAATTCGATCGGGTCCACGTCGATGCTCCAGCGGACCTTGCGGGCGGTCGGTGCCTGCTCGAGCTCAGGGCGCAATTCGCGCAGGACCGCGTGGAGTGCGCGACGATCACTCGCCTGCAGCAACAGCTGGGCGCGATAGCGGCCGGCCCTGCGTGCCATCGGTGCATCGACCGGGCCCAGAACGCGTAGCGCGTCGCCGCAGCGTGCCGCCAGCGAATCGCGGGCGGCGTCGAGGAAGCCGAGGGCGTCGTCGCGCCGGTGAGCAGCAGAGCGGATCAGAGCAAGCCGCGTGAACGGCGGCCAGCGGGTCTGTTCCCGCTCGGCAAGCGCATCGAGGGCGATCTGCTCATAGCCTCCCGCAATCAGCGTCGACCAGAATGGATGTTCGGGGAAGCCGGTCTGGATAAGCACCTCGCCGGCGCGCGTCTCGCGCCCCGCCCGTCCCGCTACCTGGACGATTGACTGCGCCATACGTTCAGCGCTGCGAAAGTCGGTGCCAAACAGACCCTGGTCCGCGTTGACGATGCCGACCAGCGACAGTTTTGGAAAGTGGTGTCCTTTGGAAAGCATCTGTGTGCCAACGAGGATTTCGGCCTCGCCTTGCTTTGCCTGGTCGAGCGCCGCGTGCATCGCGCCCTTGCGCGTGGTGCTGTCGCTATCGATGCGTGTGACCTTGCGCCCGGGAAAGCGGGACCGCAACGCGTCTTCGAGCCTTTCAGTACCTTCGCCGAGTGGCTTTACGTCGGCGCCGCATTCGCCGCAGCTCGTATCGAGCGGTCGGGCATACCCGCAATGGTGGCAGCGCAACTGGCTTTCGCGCGCGTGCACGGTCAGCCGCGAGTCGCAGCGCGGACATTCCGCGACATACCCACAGGCGGAGCAGATCAGCGTCGGGGCAAAACCGCGGCGGTTGAGGAAGATCAATACCTGGCCATCCGCTTTGAGGTGGCTGTCGATCGCGACGGCCAGCGGCTCGCTGAGCCCGTCGGTGACCGGCGAACGGACCGTATCGATCAGGCGAATGGCGGGTGGCCGGGCGCCGCCGGCACGCGCGGGCAAGCGCAGGTGCTCGTAGTTGCCCTCGCGACAGTGCTGCAGCATTTCGAGCGTTGGCGTTGCCGTCCCGAGCACAACCGGTATATCCAGGTGCTTGGCGCGCACGATGGCAAGATCGCGAGCTGAATAGCGCAGGCCTTCCTGCTGTTTAAACGACTGGTCATGTTCTTCGTCGACGATGATCAGTCCCGGGTTCGCGAGCGGGGTGAAGATCGCCGACCGGGTGCCGACGACCAGTCGGGCCGCGCCCGAGCGCGCCGCGCGCCAGGCTGAGAGTCGTTCGATATCGGTCAGTGCTGAGTGCAGCAATGCGGGCTCAATCCCGAGGCGTTTGCGCAGGCGCGCAACGAGCTGCGGTGTCAGGCCGATCTCCGGCACGAGCACGAGCACCTGCTTTCCCTGCTCGATGATGTCCTGCATACGCTGCAGGTACACCTCGGTCTTGCCGCTTCCGGTGACGCCCTCGATGAGGAACGCGCCGAACGCATCGCTGCGGCGTAACGAGGCTACAGCCAATTGTTGATCTTCATTCAGCGACGGTCCCGGTGTAGCCTCCGGCGCGAGTGTCTCGTCGAAATCCGCGGAACGCAGTTCGACGCGCTGGATGACCCCCTTGTCGAACAACGCACGTGCCGCGCGTCGCCAGTTCGGCAGCATCTCTGTGAGGGCATCGGCTTCCAGGCCGGTTCCACCCGCGTCGAGCAGGGTCTCAAGCAGCCCCGCCTGCTTCGGCGCCCGCCTGGCCAGTGATTCGATATCGGCATCCTCGCCGATGTCAGTCACCGATACCGTCTCGACGATTGGATACAGTGCCTTTCCCTGTCGCAAAAGCGCCGGAAGCGCAGCGGCAACGACCTCGCCTATCGGGTGGTGATAGTAGTCGCTGGTGAACCGCACGAGCCGCAACTCCTCGTCGCCGAGGACGGGCTCGTCGTCGAGGACCCCGAGGCAACGGCGCAGCTTGTCCGCCGGCACGTCAGAGCTGGTCGCATGCGAGAGGACAACGCCTACCTGGCGACGCGGTCCGAACTGCACGAGTACACGGCTGCCTGGCACAGGCAGGTCGCCGCCCGCAGGGGGCAGGTAATCGAACTCGCGTGACAGTGGCACATTTATGGCGACGCGAAGCACGGTACTGGGGGCGTTCAGGGTCAATGTCTTTACATAATGTGCCCGATATTCCTGGGTTTTCCTGTCAACCGCAGAAAATTTCGGGCGTTAATACAGACAGGACAAAGTAGATGACCACGTGACGGAGTCAAGGGATATGAGCGTCGAAACCGCCACATTTGCGGTATCGTGGGTCAGCGAGCAATCGACAGGGACGCGAGCACTGCAGAAACAACAGCAACTCAACCGGTTTCTGGCCGAAGTCGAGCGACGTGCCCTGCGCATCGCCGAAATCGCTGTGCGTGACCGTGATGAAGCGCTGGACCTGGTGCAGGATGCAATGATCAAGCTGGCCCGCAAGTATGCCGACAAGGATGATGGCGAGTGGCCGCCACTGTTCTACCGTATTCTGCAGAATGGCATTCGCGACTGGCATCGCCGGCAGGCCGTCCGCAACCGGGTCATGGTGTGGTTTGGTCGCGGCAATACGGATGACGAGTATGACCCCGTCGCTTCCGCGCCCGATCCGATAGGGCGGGCTCCGGAACAGGAGTTGTCGAATGACGAAGCGATGCAGAGTCTCGAAGTGGCGGTGCACGCACTGCCCGCACGGCAGCGAGAGGCATTCATGCTGCGCACGTTTGAGGGTCTCGACGTTGCCGGAACGGCTGTAGCCATGGGCTGCAGCGAAGGCAGCGTCAAGACGCATTATTCCCGGGCGATCCATTCGCTCCGGGACACATTGGGAGACTACGATGAGTAAGTCGAACGACAAATTTGCAGACAAAGCGAAGTCGCTGTTCGACGATTCGGTTGATAGCCTCGACGCATCGACATTGTCGACGTTGAACCAGGGCCGACACCGCGCACTGGAGGCGCTCAACACGGGTCCCTCGCCATTGTGGCGCTGGGCACCGGCGGCCGGCGTGACGGCGGCGGTGCTGGTCGCGGTCCTGGTGACCCTCGAGGAGCCGCAAGTCGTCGACACGATGCCCGAGTCGGTAGCGGATATGGAGATCCTGCTTGGCGAGGACAGCATCGAGATGCTCGAGGACCTGGAGTTCTATGCCTTTATCGATATGCTCGAGCAGGACGGCGATGTCACCTGACAAGCGACTCGCTGTTCTCGCGTGCGCCTTGTGCGTCGGTACGTCGGCGCTCGCGGACGAGAGCGCGGAGCAACTCGATGCCGAGTTCCTGGAGTACCTCGGCATGTGGGAAGAATCGGATGAGGAATGGCTGCTGCATGAAGAGACGCTGACAGCAGATGTGGAAGAGCGGAGCGATCCCGTACCGGACGGTGAAGAATCGACGGAGCAGAAAGATGAGAGTTAAAACACTAGTGGCGATTCTAGCGGTGCTGATGTTTGGCACGGCCCTCGCTGACAACCATGGCGTCGCCTGGAGCGAGCTTAGCCAGCAGCAACAACAGCTGCTCAACCAGTTCGCGGATGGCTGGGATGCATTGCCGGCCGAACGCCAGTTGCGCCTGTCGCGAGGTGCCGAGCGCTGGACGTCGATGTCGCCCGAGCAGCGTTCGCAGGCCATGGATCGGTTCCGCGCCTGGCGCGAGCTGTCCGACGAACGCCGGCAACAGATCCGCGAACGCGCGGAGACCTTCCGCAATCTGTCGCCCGACGAGCAGCAGCGTATTCGTGACAACTTCCAGCGCTACCGTGAAATGAACCAGGATCGCCGTGAAATGCTGCGGGATCGCTACCAGCGCATGACGCCTGAGCAGCGGCAACGTCTTCGTGATCGCCTGAAGAAACGGCCACGCCCAAGACCGCGCGACTGAATTCCGATTGCGGAAAATCCTTATGAGAAAAGGCCTCTTTTTGGAGGCCTTTTCTTTGTGCCGGTCAGGGCCCTCGGCTACACTGCCGACGTCCCAATGGAGGCGTACGTATGAGAATCGGAGTACCCAAAGAGGTCTACGAGGGTGAACGGCGCGTCGCGACGACACCCGACGTGGCCGAACAGTTGATCAAGCTCGGTTTCGAGGTTGCCGTCGAAAGCGGCGCGGGAGCCGAGTCGAGTTATTCGGATGCCGCCTACCAGGAAGCCGGTTGCGACGTCATCGGCACGGCCGGAGACCTGTGGTCGCAGGCCGACCTGGTCATGAAGGTTCGCGCCCCTGATGACGAAGAGGCCGCACGCCTGCGTGCTGACCAGACGCTGATCAGCTTCATCTGGCCGGCCCAGAATCCGGAACTGCTCGAAACGCTGACGAAGTCCGGTGCGACCGTCATGGCGATGGACAGCGTGCCCCGAATTTCACGCGCGCAGAAAGTCGACGCGCTGAGCTCGATGGCGAACATTGCGGGCTACCGCGCCGTCGTCGAAGCGGCGCAGCACTTCGGGCGCTTCTTCACGGGACAGATTACGGCCGCCGGCAAGGTGCCGCCGGCCAAGGTGCTCGTCATCGGTGCTGGTGTCGCGGGCCTCGCCGCGATAGGCGCGGCGAAGAGCATGGGCGCAATCGTGCGGTCGTTTGATACCCGCCCCGAGGTCAAGGAGCAGGTCGAGTCGATGGACGCTGAGTTCCTGATGCTCGACTTCGAGGACGATGAAGACGGTACCGGCGAAGGCGGTTATGCCAAGGTCATGAGCGACGAGTTCATCAAGGCCGAAATGGAACTGTTCGCCGAGCAGGCGAAAGACGTCGACATCATCATCACGACCGCGCTGATTCCGGGCAAGCCGGCGCCAAAACTGATCACGGCCGAGACTGCGCGCTCGATGAAGGACGGCAGCGTCATCGTCGACCTCGCCGCTGAGCAGGGCGGCAACTGCGAACTGACGGTTGCGGACGACGTGATCGTCGACAGCGGCGTTACCGTCATCGGCTACACGGACCTGCCCAGCCGCCTCGCGGCCCAGTCGAGCCAGCTGTACGCGACTAACCTGCGGCACCTGCTGACCGACCTGACCCCTGAGAAGGACGGCAATATCGTCGTCGACATGGAAGACGAGGTCATCCGCGGCACGACGATCTGCAAGGACGGCGAAACAACCTGGCCACCGCCTGCGCCGAAGATTTCGGCAGCACCTCCGGCGGCGAAAGCCGAGCCGGCTCCCTTGGTCCCGGCCGGGGAAGAGGAACCGTCCGTCATGGGTCCAATCATCGGCATGATTGTTGGCGGCCTGGCTTTACTCGGACTTGGCGCAGTTGCGCCACCCTCGTTCATGGCGCACTTCACGGTGTTCGTGCTCGCCTGTTTCGTTGGCTACATGGTCATCTGGAACGTAACGCCGGCGCTGCATACGCCGCTCATGAGTGTCACGAACGCGATCTCGAGCATCATCATCATCGGTGCGCTATTGCAGATCAGTTCGGCTGACAAAGTGATCATGTGGATAGCCGTCGCGACCGTTGCAGTAACGGCGGTCAACATCGCGGGCGGTTTTGCCGTTACGCGCCGCATGCTCGAAATGTTCAGGAAGTGAGGCCGTCATGATTAACGAAGGAATCGTAAACGTCTCGTACATTATCGCGACGATCCTCTTTATCCTGGCGCTCGGCGGACTGTCGAACCAGGAAACGGCACGCCGCGGCAACTGGTACGGCATCATCGGTATGACGATCGCACTGCTTGCGACGATCTTCGGTGAAGTCACCGCGCAGTACGACAAGCTCATTGTTGCGCTGCTCGTCGGCGGCAGCGTTGGCCTCGTCCTCGCGCGCCGCGTGCAGATGACGCAAATGCCTGAACTCGTCGCCATCCTGCACAGCCTGGTCGGTCTTGCGGCTGTCGCGGTCGGTTTTGCCAATTTCATGGATCCCGGTCGCCTCACGCACTACGTGGGCGTCGAGCTGACCATCCACGACATCGAGACCTACATCGGTGTCCTGATTGGCGCAGTGACGTTCTCAGGCTCGGTCATCGCGTTCGGCAAGCTGTCGGGTCGCATCAGCGGCAACCCGCTCATCCTGCCCGCGCGTCACTGGCTGAATCTGCTGTTGCTGCTCGGCTCCATTTACTACGGATACGAGTTCGTTGTGCAGTCCGTCGAAGGCGGCGGCCTGACACCGCTCATGATCATGACGGTGCTGGCTTTGTTGTTCGGTATCCATATGGTCATGGCTATCGGCGGTGCCGATATGCCGGTCGTCGTATCGATGCTGAACAGCTACTCGGGCTGGGCGGCATCAGCAACGGGCTTCATGCTCGGCAACGACCTGCTGATCGTTACCGGCGCGCTGGTTGGCTCGTCCGGCGCCATCCTGTCGTACATCATGTGTCGCGCGATGAACCGCCGGTTCCTGGCCGTTATTGCTGGCGGCTTCGGTACGGGCGGTGGAGCATCTGCCGCGGCAGGTGGTGAGGACCAGGGCGAGGTTGTCCCGGTCGACTCCAGCGAATCAGCTTCGCTGCTGGCGAATGCCAAGGAAGTGATGATCATTCCGGGCTACGGCATGGCCGTCGCGCAGGCGCAGCACATTGTGCATGAGATCACGACCGCGCTGCGCGAGAAGGGCGTCAATGTGCGCTTCGGCATTCACCCGGTCGCGGGCCGCATGCCAGGGCACATGAACGTGCTGCTTGCCGAGGCGAAAGTACCTTACGACATCGTGTTCGAGATGGACGAGATCAACGAGGATTTCCCCGACGTCGACGTGTCGGTCATCATCGGCGCAAACGACATCGTGAATCCGTCCGCGCTGACGGATCCGGACAGCCCGATCGCGGGTATGCCCGTGCTCGAATGCTGGAAGGGCAAGGTCTCGATCGTGTTGAAACGCAGCATGGCGACAGGTTACGCGGGCGTACAGAACCCGCTGTTCTTCCTCGACAACACGCGCATGCTGTTTGGTGACGCCAAGGAGAGTCTCGACGCGGTTTTCAAAGCTTTGTAGAAGGAAGCTTGGAAAAACTGTAATAATGCGCGCGTAGGCTACGGAGCTGGCTATGCTCGCAGGACTTGCAAAGGACATCTCGCAACAGGTTCTTCGAACCGATGTTGCCGGTATGCCACTCGAGTGGATCGACTATCGCGAAGCGGTACGTCTCTACCACGCCGAGCAGGTCGCGTACGACTGCGGCACACGCCTCTACTCCGTCTTTGGTGGCTACAGTTCCATCGATGGCAGCCGCAGTCGCATCGACGTCAACTCGATCATCGCAACGCATGGCACGAGCAAGAGCCTGGCGCGCAATCGCGACCAGTACGTGCCGCCGTTGAACAACCGCACACTGTTCAAACGCGATGCCAACCTGTGTCTCTATTGCGGTAATCGATTCCTGACGCGCGACCTGACCCGCGATCACATCACGCCCGTCTCGCAGGGTGGTACGGACACGTGGACGAACGTAGCGACCGCGTGCCGGCGCTGCAACAATTACAAAGGTGGCCGCACGCCCGAGCAGGCGGCGCTGCAGCTCATCGCCGTACCGTTTACGCCAAATTATGCGGAGTACATCTATCTCAAGGGCCGCCGCGTTCTGGCCGACCAGATGCAGTACCTGCTGGCGCACATCCCGCGCTCAAGCCCGCTCCATGCGCGACTCTCGGGTCACCTTGAGAACGGGCAGGAGATCGTAGAGGTTCACTACCACGATTAGTGCATAATGCGGGTGCTATGCAGTACCTGATCGATGCCAGTGTCTACGTCTTTCGCGCCTATTACTCCATGCCGGAGGACATGGTCGATGACGCGGGCAACCCGATAAACGCGCTGTACGGTTTCTGCCGCTTTATCGGTGACTTCATGGAGCAGGTTACGCCCGAGTTCGTCGCCGTTGCGTTCGATGAGAGCCTGTCGACCTCGTTTCGCACCGAGATCTTTCCCGAGTACAAGGCCAATCGCGATCCGGCGCCACCGGAACTCAAGCGACAGTTCCAGCAGTGTCGCCGCTATGTGCGCGCGCTGGGCCTGATGGAGGTGGCGAGCCCGAAATACGAAGCAGACGATCTGATCGGTACGCTCGTCGAGCACGGCCGCCGTTTCGGCCGGCCCTCCACGATCGTGAGCCGTGACAAGGACCTGACGCAGCTGCTCCGCACAGAGGACGTATTCTGGGACTTTGCCGGCAAAGGAAAGTTGGGCTACGACGATATCCCGGGATCCTTCGGTGTGCGCCCCGAACAGATAGCCGACTTTCTTGCGCTGGCGGGCGATGCCGTCGATAACATCAAGGGTGTGCCGGGTGTCGGCAAGAAGACCGCCGAGTGTTTGCTGCAGCACTTCGGTAGCCTTGAAGAGATCTACGACAATCTCGATCGTGTTCACGAGGTCAACGTGCGCGGCGCGAAAACACTGGGTGCGAAGCTCGATACGCATCGAGACGACGCGATGCTTGCGCGTCGCCTGACCGAAATCGCCTGCGACGCGCCGATCGACGATGCTGAAAACGGACTGCAACCATCTGCGCCAAAGCTCGGTGAAATCAACGCGCTGTTCGACGAAGCAGGAATCGGTACCGCGCTGCGCCGCCAGGCCGAGCGCGTTTCGGATATCTATCGGCACTGAGTCGCGCCCGCCGCGCGTCGACTGACAATTAGGAATATCCCTAGTTACGCCGCCCGGCGCCATGTGCTGATATGGAGATTCGAAAACTATGCGTGGTGAATACACGTGGCCGAGACCCTTGCCCGCGTCACCGAGCTGGCCGTTCCTGCGGCACGCCTCCGTACCGTCTGTAGACCCCTGGATTCCACGAACAGCGCGGATGCCGACGCGAAGCTGGCGTCGGTTGCCTATCTCGGTCAGGAGCGCGCGGTCGAGTCGCTGCGGTTCGGTATTGGCCTCGAGCGGGACGGGTACAACATTTTCGTCCTCGGCCTGCCCGGCAGCCATCGTCACGCGCTCGTCAAGGAGCTTGCGGCAGCGAGGGCTCGTGAGAAAGCGACGCCAGACGACTGGTGCTACGCCAATAACTTCACGAACCCGGAGCGCCCTCAGGCGCTGCGGTTACCTGCCGGCAAGGGCGCCGAATTCCGCGAGGACATGCATGCGCTCATTGACGAGATCCGCATAACGATTCCGACGGTCTTTGAAGAAGAGGACTACCGCAATCAGCTCAAGGTCCTGGACGCCGAGTTGCAGAAGGACATCAAGGATCAATGGGAGGAGCTCCGGCAGAAAGCTGCGAAGGTTGACATTGCCGTTTTGCAGACACCGACCGGCTACGTTCTGGCTCCCGTACGCGACGGCAAGGTCATCGATGACGAGGAGTTCGAGAAACTGCCGAAGGAAGATCGCGAGGCGATCGAAGCGACCATCCAGCGACTCAGTGAAGACCTGCAAGCCCGCATCGAGTCTCTGCCGAAACTGCGCAGAAAACAGCACGAACGGGTCCGGGCGCTCGACCAGGAGGTCATCGCGCATGCGGTAACCGCGCTGTTCCAGGACCTGAAACTGAAATACGCCGAGGTGCCCGACGTCGCCGAATACCTTGAGGCAGCACGGCAGGACCTCATCGATAATGCCCATCAGTTCCGCGAACCGTCGGAGTCGACGCTGCCTTTCCTGAAAACGGATACCTCGTCATTGCTGCTCAGCTACGAGATCAATCTCCTTGTCGGCAACGAATCCGGCGCGTCAGCCCCGGTCGTCTATGAGCCCAACCCGAGCTATCCGAACCTGATCGGCAAGATCGAGCACCGTGCAGAGATGGGCGCGCTCCTGACGGACTTCAGAATGGTCCGCGGCGGGGCACTGCTGCAGGCAAACGGCGGTTACCTGATTCTTGATGTGCACCGGGTGCTCGGCAGGCCGTTTGCGTGGGAGGCGCTCAAGCAGGCTTTGTTCACGGAGCAGGTGCGCATCGAGTCCCCGGCCGAGACGCTTGGTTTCTCGACAACATCGACCCTGAAACCTGAACCGGTTCCGCTCGACGTCAAGATCATTCTCATCGGCGAGCGCTGGCTGTTCTACCTGTTGTCCCTCTATGACAAGGAGTTTGGCGGGCTCTTCAAAGTGGCTGTCGATCTCGATGACGATGTGCAGCGGACACCCGACAACGTCGATGCGCTTGCCCAGCTTGTTACGAGTCGTGCGACCCGCCACGAGTTGCTGCCCTTCGACACCAGGGCAGTGCAGCGCGTTATCGAGCAGCGGGCCCGCCAGGCGGACGACAGCGAACGCCTGTCAATGAACATTCGCTCACTCGACGACCTCTTGATCGAGTCCGACTACTGGGCGCGGCAGCACGACGCAACCCGGATTTCCGCCGACGATGTCATCGAAGCGATCAGCCACAAGAAAGAACGCCTGGGTCGGGTCGAGATGCGGATAGCCGACGCGATCGAAAGGGAGACCCTGCTGATCGATACAAGCGGTGAGTGCGTCGGGCAGATCAATGGCCTGTCCGTTGTCGATCTCGGCAACTACCGCTTCGGACATCCGGTACGCATTACGGCGACGACCCGCATTGGCACGGGCGATGTCGTCGACATCGAGCGTGAGGCCAAGCTTGGCGGCGCAATTCACTCGAAGGGTGTCATGATCCTGTCGTCGGCGCTGTCAGCTCGCTACGCCCCCGAGAAGCCGCTGTCGCTGAGCGCGAGCATCGTTTTTGAACAATCCTACGGCGGTGTCGACGGGGACAGCGCTTCGGTTGCCGAACTTTGCGCGCTCCTGTCATCGATTGCTCGAGTACCGATTCGGCAGAACGTCGCGTGTACGGGCTCCATCAACCAGCTCGGTCGCGTCCAGGCCGTCGGCGGTGTCAACGAAAAGATCGAGGGATTCTTCGGTATCTGTGAACGACGCGGACTCGATGGCAGTCATTGCGTCGTAATCCCGCAAGACAACGTCAAGCACCTGATGCTCAGGGAACACGTCGTCGAGGCGGTGCGAGATAACAAGTTCGCCGTGTACGCGGTTGAACACATTGACGAGGCCCTCGAGATACTGACAGGGCAGCCCGCCGGTAGCCGCGGTGCCGATGGGCGATTTCCTGAAGGCACGGTCAATCGCAGGGTGGAGGACCGCCTGCTGCGCTACGCCGGACAACGCAGGAAGTTCGCGGGAGGCAAGGGCAAGGATGAATGAAAGTCGCGACCTGCTACGAATCCTGCTTGCCGTTACCGAGACCAGCCCGGTAGAGCGACTCTGGCAATCACTCATTGACCAGGTTGCCGACGCCCGCGCCGAGGTCGTGACGGTTATCGTTAGCGACGACTCGTGGCGCCGAGCGGCGAGCCTGCCCTTCACGCGCGAGATCTCGCGAATCAGCGGTGTACAGGCGGCATTTACTCATCATCGGGCGGAGCAGGTCAGCGCCGATGCCGCCGGGCGCGCGCGTGAGCAACTGGAGGGTCTCGCCCGCGATTCGCAGCTCGAGCTTGAATTCGAAGTCGTGTCGGAGGACGAGGACGCCCGTGTCGCAACGGTTGTTACCGTGGAGCGTGACATTCTGATCGCCCCCACGGCCCTCGAAGGGAAACCGCTTTTTACGAAACTTGCACGTCTGCATCGAAGAGTGGTACTCGTCGAAGCCGACAATGATTGACCGAGACAAAATAGTTGCGGCGTTACGGGAGTCCCGTTCGTTCGGTGCGACGCAGCGCACCGAGATCGACGGTACCGCGGTTTTCCTCAAGACGGGCCCGTCGTCGTCATACGACATGCTGTCCGCCGAAGCCGAAGGCCTGGAGGAACTCGCGTCGCCGGATGCGATTCGCGTTCCGCGGGTGTTTGCTTTCGGCGAAGAGGACGGCATCGCCTACCTTGCGACGGAGTGGCTCGAAATGGCGCGCGCATCGCGGGATGTCGAAACCCGGCTCGGCACAGGTCTCGCCGCGTTGCACCGCACGACCGCTGATCGATACGGCTGGCACCGCGACAACACCTGCGGTCCGACGCCGCAGGTGAATCCCTGGTCCGACGACTGGGTCGAGTTCTATCGCGAACACCGGTTGGCGTTTCAGCTCGACCTGGCCGCGCGCAACGGCTATGGCGGTGCTTTACAGGAACGCGGCGCGAGATTGTTACAGCGGCTTGATCGCTATTTTGAAGGCTATGCGCCCCAAGCATCGCTGCTACACGGGGACCTCTGGGGCGGCAACTGGGGTTGCTGTGACGGAGAACCCGTCATCTTCGACCCGGCCGTCTACTATGGCGATCGCGAGAGCGATCTTGCGATGACGCGACTGTTCGGCGGTTTCGGCCGTGCGTTCTATTCGGCTTACGAGGATGCATGGCCGCTGGCGCCGGGGCACCGGGAACGCTGCGACCTGTATCAGCTCTATCACGTGCTCAATCACCTGAACCTGTTCGGTAGTGGTTATCTTGGACAGGCGCAAAGACTGATCGACAACCTTTTGTAGAGACACGAATGCACTATCGATTGATGATCGTTCTTGCCTGTATCGTCATTCTTGCGGCCTGCTCGAAGGCAGTGCCCGAGGCCGAGGTCGATCCGGCGGAGCAGGGTGCAGCACTGCTGGTGCCCTTCAAGACCAAACTGAAGTACGAGCTCGTCACGAGCATGCAGGCTGGACTCGACGAGGCTATTGCCACGTGCAACACGGCTGCCCCAGGTATTGCCGCGTCGCTATCGGTCGATGGCGTTGTCATGGGGCGCAGCAGTCACAAGCTGCGCAACCCGGCGAACGCGGCGCCCGACTGGGTTGCGCTGTGGTTTGAACGCTATCTCGCCGGCCAGTCACAGCCCGTCAGCGTTGAACTGGATGACGGACGGCATGGCTACATCGAGCCGATCATGACGCAGCCGCTGTGCCTGACCTGCCATGGGCAGGATTTGCAGCCGGAAGTGGCAGAGAAGCTCGCACAGCTCTATCCCGAAGACCAGGCTACCGGGTTTGCCCAGGGTGATTTCCGCGGTGTGTTCTGGGTCGAGTTCCAGGCCGACTAGCCCGGGAACTCGCTCGGGTCTCCGTCCTCGTCGACCTCGTATTTCTCCCCGAGAAAGTCTTCGTCGAAGGCGTACAGCACGGTGCCTTCGGGTGCCGTAATGGCAACGAACGCGCCCTCAAAACCCGGAAACTTCTCATAAGGGATACCGCGCTGCTCGAGCAGGGTCAGTAACGTAGCGCGGTCGCTGCAACGAAAACACAGCGATGGTGATTTAAGGGCAATGCTCTCCGACAGCCCGAGCGCAACGCCGGTGGCATCGAAGCGCATGTGCATCGTTGGCTCTTCGCGCATCTCGAGCAAGGTGGGTGCGATCGGTGCCCAGAAGCGCGCTGCCCGAACCGTGTCTCGCACGGGAAGCGTCAGTTCAAACCAGGTGCCGCACAGCGAATCGTTTTCGGCGTCTTCGCTCATATTGAACGTGCGCGCCTCGACCATCATGACGGTGTGGCCGTCGCGATCCCTGAATGCCAGTTCGTTAAAGACGTCCTCGTCCAGGCGCAGACGCGTGAAATCGAATCCGTGGTCCGACATTGATCTCGCGTGTTTCGCAAGATCGGGCTGCACGAACGTGACCGACGGAGAATCGAACTCGGCGTCATGCAGACCGATATTGAGTTCACCGTCACTGACGACCGCGTACTTGTGCGTTATCACGTCCGAGGTTTCGAGCTCCGTGAAACCCAGCGTCTTGTAGAAATGCAGTGACTCGAGCACGTCATCGCAGCGGACGCCCAGTTCAAGAAAGCGTCCGATGGTGCTCATTGCGACGCACCCAGTGCTTTGGCGCGTTCCGCCGATCCCGGATCGCTTTCAGCCGTTCTTGGCCAGCCGGACGTATGTTGTTCGATCAGGCCGATCATGCAGTCGATATGATCGGCACGTGTGTTCAGCGCCGGGATGTAGTGCAGTGTTTCGCCGCCGGCCTCTTCAAAAGCTTCGGCGTTCTGCATTGCGATTTCCTCGAGCGTTTCGAGGCAGTCGGTCGAAAAGCCGGGGCAGGCAACATCGAGACGGTCAAGACCGTTCTTCGCGAGTTCGATGATCGTTTCGTCGGTATAGGGGCGCAGCCATTCCTCGCGGCCGACCCGTGACTGGAACGAAATCGTCCACTCGTCGCGTCCCAGCTCCAGTGCCTCGGCAACGAGGCGCGCCGTCTTGTGGCACTGACAGTGATAGGGGTCGCCGCGCTCCAGTGTGTATCGCGGTACGCCATGGAACGAGAACATCAGGTGCGTGCCGCGGCCCTTTTCCTTCCAGTATTCGCGAATGCTTGCAGCAAGTGCGGCGATGTACTTCGGATTATCGTGATACTGGTTGATGAAACGCAGCTCAGGTACCCAGCGAATGCCCTGCAGTACGCGCGTTACGAGGTCAAACACCGCCGCCGTCGTCGTGCCCGAGTACTGCGGATACAGCGGCAGGACGAGCAGGCGTCTCGCACCGGCCGCGCGCAGCCTCTCAATGGACGATGAAATCGACGGCTCACCGTAGGTCATTGCAAGCTCAACGCGATAGGTGTCCGGGGCCTGTTGCTCGAGTCGTTCAGCGACCGCGGTTGCCAGGGCGCGCGAGTAAATCATTAATGGCGAACCGTCGTCCGTCCAGATTTCGCGATAGGCGGCGGCAGAGCGTCGTGGGCGAACGCGCAGGATAATACCGTTGAGAATCAGCCACCAGAGCAGCCGCGGGTATTCGACGACCCGCGCATCGGAAAGGAATTCCTTGAGGAATCGTCTAACGGCGGGGGTCGAGGCCGCTTCCGGTGTTCCCAGATTGACGAGGAGGATTCCCGTTCTTTGCGGCGACCCATGTTCGAAGCCGGTTGTTGGCTGGTATGACGGCATAGTCCCGGCATCCGTTTACATGGCGCCCAACAGTACTGCAAAGCCCGTTTCGGTGCCAGCCGAAACGACTATAATTACTTGTCTTGATTACAATTTGTTACGGAAGAGACTATGGATCGCCGGACCCTGATTCGCGACGTTGCGATGCTCCAGGCCAAGTTAATTGTCGACGGTTTTCGCGACCTCGTGCTCGTTCCTGTCTCAATCGCCGCCGGCATTATTAGTCTGATGTCGGGCAAGGACGGCGTGCCAGGGCCGCAGTTCTATCACCTGCTGGGCGTCGGCAAGCAGAGCGAAAAGTGGATCAACCTGTTTGGCGCGTTGAAAAACGCACCGCCGGACATGGAACACGTGCAGCCGTTCCCGGACACCGACATGGACGACATCGTCGGCCATATCGAGTCCTTTGTCGTCGACGAGGAACGACGGGGTGGCATGACGGCGCAGGCGCGCGAGCGCCTGGAGCGGGTACTAAGCCGCCTCCAGAATCGCCGAAACGCCCATGCCCCCGGCCGTACAGACGGAGATCAATCCGCGCCCTGAACCCTTCTCAGCCAGCATCTTCGCGAGCGCACTCATGATGCGAGCACCCGTGGCTGCGAACGGGTGGCCCATCGCGATACTGCCGCCTTTCATGTTCAGGCGAGACAGGTCGATCGGTCCCATCGGTTCGTTGCGGCCGAGGCGGTCGCGGCAGAACTTCTCCGACTGCCAGGCCTTCAGCGTCGCGATTGTCTGCGCGGCAAACGCTTCATGAATCTCGTAGAAATCGAAGTCCTGCAGTGTCAGGTTGGCCTCCTTGAGCATGTCGGACACGGCGTATGCCGGCGCCATCAGCAGCCCTTCATCTTTCATGAAGTCGACGGCAGCTGACTTGAAGAACGTCAGGTAGGCCAGTACCGGTACGTTCTTCTTGCGTGCCCAGTCCTCGGATGCGAGCAGCACGGCCGCGGCACCGTCGGTGAGCGGTGTGCTGTTGCCAGCCGTCATCGTGCCTTCGCCACTGCGGTCAAATGCCGGTTTCAGTGAAGAGAGTTTTTCGAACGTCGTGTCGCGCCGGATGTTGTTGTCTTCCTCGACATCCATGAATGGCACGACGAGATCCTCATACCAGCCCTCGTCGTAGGCGGCCGCTGCTTTCATGTGACTGGCAAGCGCGAGCTGATCCTGGTGCTCGCGTTGCACGTCCCACTCCTTGGCCGTGATCTCGGTGCTCTCGCCCATCGACAACCCGGTTCGCGGTTCCGTGACACCGGGGAGTTCGGGCTTGAGGAATGACGGCCGGAAACGGAACAGCGGTTTGATGCGGTCGCCGAACGAGCGCGCGGCATGCATGTCGAGCAGCATGCGTCGATACGGGTCCGGGTAGACAATCGGCGCGTCGCTGACGGTGTCGGTGCCGCCTGCGACGCCGACCTCTATCTGGCCGAGCGCGATCTTGTTCGCAATCATTGCGGCCGCCTCGATGCTGGTGCCGCAAGCACGCTGCAAGTCAAAAGCCGGTGTCCGGACGTTCAGTCCCGAATCGATAACGCTCTCGCGGGCCAGGTTCCAGTCTCGCGAGTGCTTGATCACAGCACCGAGAACGACCTCGCCGAGAACCTGCCCCTTGAGATCGAATTTCGAGACGACACCCTGCAGCGCGGCCGTCATCATTTCCTGGTTCGAGACGCCTTTATAGACCGAATGCGAGCGGCAAAACGGAATCCGCGAACCACCGCAGACAGCAACCCGAATCGCCCTTCCATCGTGCAACATACTCTGGCCTCCGTTCTTGTATTCGTTGCCTAAGCGACGCAACTTTACACCATTCGGATAGGCGACCGTAGGTTAAACTGCCGCGATGACGGGAGCGCGCAGCAGAGAAATCCAGACGCAGGCCGGCGGGATTCTGCGCCTGGCCGGACCGCTCGTCGTCAACAACCTCGCGGTGGCCGGCATGGCTTTCGCCGATGCGGTCATGGCGGGCCGACTCGGGGCCGAGTCGCTCGCGGCGGTCGCTGTCGGCAACAGCACCTGGTTTCTTGCTTTCACCCTCGGGCTCGGCATCCTGATGGCCATCTCGCCGATCTCCGCGCAGCTCTGGGGCGCCGGGCGCAGGAAGAAGATCGGGCGCTACACACGCCAGGGCATGTATCTCGCGCTGCTCATGGGCGTGCCGCTGATCTTCATCGGGCAAAAGTTCATTGAGCCCTTCCACGTTGCCATCGGCATCGACGAAGGCTTCCGCGACCTGGCGGTCGGCTATACCAAGGCGATACTGTTCGGCGCCCCCGGTATCTTCATCTTTCTCGCGCTCCGCTTCACCACCGAGGGCATCGGGCACACGCGACCGATCATGTACACGTCGGCATTTGCGCTCGTGTCGAACGTATTCCTCAATTATGTCCTGATGTTTGGCAAGTTCGGCGCGCCCGCGCTCGGGGCGGTTGGCTGCGGCTGGGCGAGCGCGATTTCGATGTGGCTCGTGATGTTGGCGCTGCTGACCTATGTGCTGATCAGTCCGCGCTACCGCGAGCTCAAGATCTTCGCGCGGTTTGCGCCGCCGCGACTCAACGTGCTGCGCGAGGTCATTGTGCTGGGCGTTCCGATTGCGATAACGATTACCGCCGAGGCCGGTTTGTTTGCGGCAGTCTCGATTCTAGTCGGTACGCTCGGGGCTGCGATTACCGCCGCCCACCAGATCGCGATCAATTTCGCATCGACCTTCTTTATGGTGCCGCTGGCACTGAGCTCGGCAACGACGATCTACGTCGGTCAGCTCATCGGTGCCGGCGAGCTGGAGCGTGCGCGCTTTGCCGGGGCTGTGGGCATCGGCCTGTGCGGCATATTCATGACCTTTGCCGCCATCATATTGCTTGTATTCCGCGATGGCGTTGTGGGCTTGTATACGGACGATGCGGCGGTACGCACGATCGCGCTGAGCCTGCTGCTGATCGTTGCCGTATTTCAGGTCGCCGACGGCATCCAGATTGGTGCCGCGGGCGCGCTGCGCGCTTACAAGGACACTCGCTTCCCGATGGTCATCAACATCTTCTCGTACTGGATCGTTGCGTTTCCGCTGGCTTATTTTGCGGCGCTTATCTGGAAATCGCCGCCGGCGACGATCTGGCTGGCATTCGTGGTCGGTCTGACGATAGCGGCCGTATTGCTGAGCTGGCGCTACTACCGGATTTCGAAAGTTTAGCCCTGGCCAAAGTCCGGGCTGTCGCCCGCCAGGTATTCATCTTCCTCTGGCGTATTGTCGCGGCCGAGCAGCTTGTTGCGGTGCGGAAAACGGCCGAACTGGTCAATGATGTCCTTATGCAATTCGGCAAACTGCGCGCAAACGAGGAAGGTCTCCTGGTAGGTCGGCGACACGGACTCGGCGAGGCGGTTGTATAACTCGACTGACTTCGCCTGCACCTTGGCTGACTCGGTGTGCTGCAACGGCATATAAAAGAAGACCTTCTGGATCGGGGACAGGCCCTTGTCCTTCTTCTCCATCGCGCCTTCGACACACAGCTTGAGCGCCAGCTTGTCCTTCGAGAATGCCTCTTTTGTGTTCCTGTAGATGTTGCGCCGGAACTGGTCGATCAGGAGGATCAGGGCCAGGCGGCCGCGCGGCTCGGAAGCCCAGTGATTGAGCTTGCCTTCAGCGGCCGTTTCCACGTCGTTGAGGAATTTGTCCTTCAACTCGGCATCGAACACGGCATCCTCACCGAACCAGATGTCCATGCGACGGTCGATCTGCGGGGCCGACAGCTCCTGTTCCTTGAACCAGAACGCCAGGATCGCGTCGATTCGCGCGACGTCTTCGTCCGTGATCGTGGCGTCTACGCTTTCGCTGAGGAGTTTGACAGACATAAGTGAGAACCCTGTCACAAATTGGGCGGATCCGACCATTTAGGGCCGTGGTTGCCATTAGACTTTAGCAGATGATGAGCGCTGCAAACCGAGCACTGTGTCTCGTCGCAGCGGCCCTCCTGATACTGGTTGGCTGCGGCGATACGCCCTCCGAGCCCAAAGCTGAGCTGCGGGCCTGGGTTGAAGCGGGTATTGCCTCGATCGAAGCGAAGGAGCGGCGCGCCGCCGTCGGCATGGTGTCGGATGCTTACGTCGACGGCCGCGGCAACGAGCGCAGTGACCTCGACGCGAT
>JASJCM010000081.1 GCA_030065985.1 Woeseiaceae bacterium
GTTCGGATAATGCGCTTCTTAGCGCCGAACGCAAGTAGATCATAGGACGTCATCTGCAGCGAGCGGTCGATGGGCGGTATGCAGATCTTCGACTGGCTCGGGCGTTATCCCGATTTCATGGAAAAAGCCGTCCCCATCGACGGCTCGCTGCAGATGACGTCCTATGATCTACTTGCGTTCGGCGCTAAGAAGCGCATTATCCGAACCCTGCGCGATGACGGTCGTGACAATGCAGAGATCTCGGCAATCATCGAACAGATCAACCAGCTCAGTCTGCGCACGCCGGAGTGGTTTGTGGAGAATGTTCCCAGCCGGGAGCTGACCGACTTCCTCGCCCGGGACGGGGCTTCGGTCTATGACAGTTATGACTATGAGCGTCAGCAGGATGCGATGATGCTGCTCGACCTGCTTGGCGATTCCCCTGAATCGCGTGAGGCGTGGGCCGAACGCGTAAGTGCCGAAGTACTTGTCATTAGCGGTCGCCGTGATCAAATGGTGAATCCTGCGAGCGCGATCGAAGCTGCACGTTTGCTCGAAGCCGAGAATTTCTTCCACGATAGCAACTGCGGCCACCTCGGCACAGTCTGTGAAGCAGATGCCGTGCGCGCTGCTGTACACGAATTCCTGAAATGATGGAGATCCGTATGGGATTTGCTCGCGCCGTTGCCAGGCTGGCAACGCTGACAGTCATCTTGCTCGCACCGGCATTGCCCGTTAGCGCAGAGGCCGACGACAAGTTACCGATCCGCGACGCCTGGTTGCGCGACTACCTGCCGGACGATGCGCTGCTTTACTGGCGGGTCCCGCACCCGTTCGGTCTGCTGGCGGCACCGAAAGGCAATGCGTTTGATGCGGCGCTGCGCAGCGACGCCAACCTGGCGATGATTGCCAGTATCCGCGAGGGTATATCGGCGAACGTACTGCCACGCATACCGACGTTCCAGGACGTGCGCTTGCGCCTGCTCGAGAAACACCTGCAATCGCCTGTCGAGCTTGCAGTGTTGCCGTTGCCAGCCCCGTCGCTTCTCGTCTCGGCGAACATTGATGTTGCATCCACCGAAGAGTTCGAGAGCCTGTTCGCGGAGATCGCGGCTGAGGAAGCCAGTATGTACCTGGTGGCGCCCCTCGACGAGCAGGGCGAAGGCCAGGTTGAAGGACTTGGTATGCCGGCATTCGTAAAGTTCAATGCATCAAGCGGCCAGCTACTCCTCAACGTGGGACCCTCTGTTTCGGTCGAGTCGTTTTCGCTGGCAATCGAGAATGTCGTGCTGAATGCCGATCACGACATGCGCGAACTGGAAGCGCGCGTCGATGAAAGCGGCCAGGGACTTTTTGTCTGGATTAATGCGGAACGCGCCCTGCCTATGGCCATGATGATGATGCAGCCCGAGCAGTACGAGGCGGTGACCAACGTCGGGCTCGATAAGGCGAGTTCGGCGGCATTCGGTTGGGGTGTTGCGAATGGCAAAGGCCGCATCAGTGTCGTCGCGAACCTGCGTGAGGAGTACGACCGGGGTTACGTGCCGCTTGTTGATAACGCTATTTCGGCGACCGCTGCGGGCGAACCCGATGGGCTAGTGTTGATCTCAATTCCAACGGCAGAGGAGTTTACGCGCATTGAGGCACGCGTGCTGGATGTCCTCGAAGCGGACAGCATTGCCGACTGGGACAAGGCCAAAGAAGAGCTTGTTGAGAACCTCGGTTTCAGTTTCGATGATCTTCTCAACGCAGTCGGACCCGAGATGCTCATCATCTTCGATGAGGCAGGCGATTACGGCGCGCTGCGAGTGCGCGACCGCAAGCTCTGGGACCGGATTATCAAGTCGGTTGCTGACGAGCTGGAGACCGGCCCCGAAACCAGACGCATCGATGGCCGCACGTATTACCACTGGGCAATGCAGGGCGAACTGGCGGATCTGGAAGCGAGCCCGGAGACGGAAACGCAGTGGTTTGCGGAGTTGTTCGCACGCCAGCAGGAGCACACCTATTGGACCTACGATGGCGATTACATGTACTTCGCGTCGGTGCCACAGATCCTGATGGATCGCTACGAGCTCGGTGCGAAGACGTCGATCTACGACTGGCTGGAGAATCGTCAGTCAATTGACTCGAGCGCGGCCGTGCTGTCGATGAGCGGAACCAGTGACAAGCTGCCAGAACGAATCTACGCGGTGTATCTCGAGGTGCTGCAGTTGCTGGCCGACGTTGCCCAGACGGACATTGACATGTGGTCGATGCCGACGGCGCGTCAGCTCGGGCTGCCACGTGAAGGTACGCTCGGCTTTACGATCAGTCTCGGCGATCCGCTCTTGGCCGCTGAATTCACGTTCGAGAATAACCCCGGGGAGTTTCTCGGTGGAGTTGGCGGCATCTTCGTCGCCGGGATTGTCGCCGCCATCGCTATTCCGGCCTACCAGGACTACGAGATCCGCGCCAAGGTGGCTGAGGGCATGACGCTGGCATCGCCTGCCAAAGCGGCGGTGAGCGAGCATTACAGGACAACCGGGACTTTTCCCGGTCCGGTCGATGCAGCGGCCATATCAACGCCTGGTGATGCGGGTCAACACGTGCGCTCTATCATCGTCGAACCGGGTTCCGGCCGCGTGCTGATCGATTTCAAGGTTGACAGCATCCCGGACGGTGGGCAGATGTTCTTCCGACCCGTACCGTCGAGCGACGGCTCAGTCGAGTGGAAGTGCAGCGCAACACTCGAAGATAAACACTTGCCAGCGCAGTGCCGTGGCGGCGACGATAGCGGTTACTCGGGAGCCTGATCGCATGGAAAAAACTGCAGTCCTTTTCGTTTGCATGGGCAATATCTGTCGGTCGCCGACCGCAGAGGGCGTATTCAGACACCACGTCGAATCCGCAGGTTTGTCGGACGCTGTCGAAATCGACTCGGCCGGTACGCACGCATATCACGTCGGAGAACCGCCGGACCGACGCGCCCGTGCTGCGGCTGAGCGCCGCGGCATGTCATTAGAAGGAATTCGCGCGCGGCGCGTTAGCAGCGACGACTACGAGCGCTTCGATTACATCATCGCGATGGATGAGGACAACCTGTACCGACTGCGTCAGGAAGCGCCGGACGAACACAAGGCGGAGCTGCGTTTGTTCCTCGAATTCTCGGGAGGCGTCGAGACCGAGGTGCCGGATCCTTACTACGGCGGCACCGCCGGCTTCGAGCGCGTGCTGGACCTCGTCGACGACGCGTCACGGGGCCTGCTGGAAACGCTTAAGCGTTAACCCTGATCCGGCCCTGATTCAGCCGGCTTGGCTTCAGGCTTCGGCGCAGGTGCATCCGTTTTCGATTCGGCCGGCTTGTCCGCTGGTCGCGATTGCTTGGGCTTGTCGGCTGGCTCTGCCGCAACCGGCAACGACTGTGGCTCCCAGGGCAGCAGTTTCGGCGGTCCCTTTGGTTTATCCGAACCGTTGCCGTCCGGTTTGCCCTCTGCTTTAGGCTTGCTCTCGGGCTTGGGTTTGCTCTCGGAGCGTGGCTTGGCCTCGGATTTGTCGTCAGACTTCGGCTTATCGGCAGGCTTGCGTGGCGGCCTCGGCCTGGTTTGCGTATCGCCTTTGGCTTCTTTTTCCGCCAGCGGCGACTTTTGCGAAGCTGTGTCTTCCAGTTTTGACGCGTCGGCGGCGCGCTCAGCGTCGGTCCGAGCCCGCGGTGGCCCTGACTTCTTCTCGTGGGCGGCCGGTTTCTGTTCCTGCTTGGGCTTCGCCTTCTGCGGTTGTTCCTGCCGCGGCTTCGACTCAGCGGGTGCTTTCTGTTCCTTCTGCGGCTTCGCTTCAGCAGTTTGTTGCTGTTCCTGCTGCTTGGCCTGCGTCTGCGTATCGCCGGCTTGGTCAGGTGCACTGCGACGACGACGGCGACCACCGCGACTGCGACGGTTACGCGGCGGCCGCTTTTGCTCGTCGCGACTCTCGTCTTTCGCAGCTGCCTTGTCCTGGCGAGGTTGCTTGGTCTGCTTCTGACCGTCTTTCTGCGCCGGCTTGCGACGCGAATCGGTCTTCTTGGTCGTCTTCTTCTTCGCCTGCTGCTTCTGCGGTGCCTTCTTCTGCGTTTTCTTACGCTGAGCGCCGCGGCCATCGCTGCGTCGTTTGGATTGTTGCGAGCGCCGGCCACGTGCAGGCTGGCTCGATTTCTTGCGCCGCGACCGCGACTTTTTCTCGTCTGCTTCTTCGCCACCGAACCAGGATGTGATCGTCTCGATCAACCCCTTGCTCTTCGGTTTCTCGCGTTTCGGCGCCGGCTTGGTTGGCTTCAGCGTGCCAACCGCGGGCGCCTCGATCTGCTTGCGCTCGAGAATGGCCTGCGGCGCTTCCGGCTCAGGCGCGGAGTCCGCGAGTTCGTAGCTGACGCCCGCGTTCTCGGGCAGCTCGGTCTGGTCGTCGCGTACGCGTCGAACTTCGTAATGCGGTGTTTCGAGCAGCGGGTTCGCGACCAGTACGATCTGCGTGTCGTTGCTGTCTTCGAGGTTCTGTACCCAGTCACGTTTTTCGTTGAGCAGGTAGGTCGATACCTCGACGGGCAGCTGCGCGATCACTTTGGCTGTGCGCTCCTTGCGCGCCTCTTCGCCGACGATGCGCAGGATCGCAAGAGCCAGCGATTCGACGCTGCGGATGTTGCCGAAGCCCGAACAACGGGGACAGGTCATATGCGCGGATTCGCCGATCGACGGCCGCAGACGCTGGCGTGACATCTCGAGCAGCCCGAAGCGGCTGATCTTGCCAATCTGCACACGTGCGCGGTCCTGGCGAACCGCCTCGCGCAGCCGGTTTTCGACGTCACGCTGGTGCTTCGACGGGCCCATATCGATGAAGTCGATCACGATCAGACCACCCAGGTCGCGAATACGCAGCTGACGCGCGATCTCTTCGGCCGCCTCGAGGTTGGTGTTCAGTGCGGTCGCCTCGATGTCGCCGCCCTTGGTCGCGCGGGCCGAGTTGATATCGATAGAGACCAGCGCTTCGGTGTGATCGATCACGATGCTGCCGCCGGAGGGCAGGTGGACCGTGTGAGCGAAAGCCGATTCGATTTGCGATTCGATCTGGAAGCGCGTGAACAGCGGCACCGGGTCGGTGTAGTGCTTCAGCTTCTTGAGATTGTGCGGCATCGTCGTTTCGACGTGCTCGTACGCGTCTTTGTAGGTCTGCTCGTCGTCGATGAGAATCTCACCGATCTCGTTGGTCAGGTAGTCACGCAGCGCCCGTACCACCGAATCGCTTTCGCGGTAGATCAGGAACGGAGCGGGGCGCTCGAGGACGACGTTCAGGATGGCGGTCCATACCGTCAGCAGGTTCTCGAGGTCCCAGGCGAGTTCCTCGGCGCTGCGGTCAATGCCGGCGGTCCGCAGGATGACGCTCATGCCATCGGGGATTTCGATCGAGTTCAGCGCTTTGCGGGCGGCGTCGCGATCCTGCCCTGTGATGCGCCGCGATACGCCCCCAGAGCGGGCCTTGTTCGGCTTCAGCACGATAAAGCGGCCGGCCAGGCTGACGAACGTGGTCAGCGCAGCACCCTTATTACCGCGCTCCTCCTTGTCGACCTGAACGACGATGTTCTGGCCTTCCTTGAGGACGTCCTTGATGTGCGGTTTGCCGCCACCGTCGCGGCCGGAGAAATACTCGCTTGAGATTTCCTTCAGGGGCAGGAAGCCGTGGCGTTCGGCGCCGTAGTCGACAAACGCGGCTTCGAGGCTGGGCTCGATCCGCGTGATCTTGCCGAGATAGATATTGGCTTTCTTGCGTTCGCTAGCCGGTGCCTCGATATTGAGGTCGTAGAGGCGTTGGCCGTCGACCATCGCCATGCGCAACTCTTCTTGCTGAGTTGCGTT
>JASJCM010000004.1 GCA_030065985.1 Woeseiaceae bacterium
CCGGTGTAAAACGGGTGGCACGAGGAGCACACTTCGATCAGGAGATCCTCGCCGAGCGTCGAACGGGTTTCGAACTCGTTGCCACAACTACAGGTAACCTTGATGGTGTCGTAATTGGGGTGGATATCGGCTTTCATTTTTGCTCTCCAGAGCACGCTTCTCTGCGAAAAAGGCCGCGTAGCATATAGCGAAGATGCGGCCTTCGCAAGCCCCCCGAAATTATCCACAGAACCTGTGGATAAGTTTGTGGAAGAAAATTGAACGAGTGCCGTAAGGTGCGGATTTTTAAACGCCGCCGTCAATATGACTATTTTGTGTCCATTTTCGTTTATCAAGTTAAAACAACAGTTTACGAGCCTTTCAAAACACACAAAATGAAATGAGGCGCATCAGACACTGAAAAAATAGGACCTGCCGAAGCGTTGTGCATAAATGGACAACCCCGCGGCAAGCGGTCGCACACGTTTCCGGGTGCGATTTGGCGCCCAATTAGCGCAGAAATCCGGCCTGTAGATCGTTCAGGAACCGTCGACCGAGCAACGTCGGCCGCCACATATGGTCTCCAGTTCGCTCGAGCAGCCCTTTCGCGAGCGCATCCGCCGCGGCCGCCTCGAGCACCTCCTCACCCAGACCCGTCCGCGTCACGAACAGCTGTTCCTCGAAGCCGTCGACAAGGCGCAGTGCGTTGAGCATGAATTCGAACACGAGATCGGTTTCGTCGAGCGGCTTGGGTGCAGCGCCGGCCCCGCCGCTTTCGATCATCTGCATGTATTGCAACGGGTTGAGCGGTTTGTAATAGCGGACGATGCGACCGTCGCCCGTGATCTTGCCGTGCGCTCCGGCGCCGACCGCGAGGTAATCGCCGAACAACCAGTAGTTAACGTTGTGCCGGCAACGGTGCTGGTCTCTCGCCCAGGCCGACACCTCGTACTGCTCGTAACCGTTCGCCTCAAGCAGCGTGGCGCCGGCATCCTGGATCGCCCACGCGGTTTCTTCATCCGGCAGATCGTCCGGCGGGCGGGCATGAAAGACCGTGTTTGGCTCAAGTGTCAGCTGGTACCACGAGATATGGGCTGGCCCGAGTTCGATGGCGGCGCGCAGATCAGACTCGGCGCTGGCAACTGTCTGGCCCGGCAGACCGTGCATCAGGTCGATGTTGATGTTGTCGAAACCGCCTGCGATCGCGTGTTCGTACGCGCGCCGAACGTCGCTGCTGCTGTGAATCCGCCCCAGCCTGCCAAGCATGTCGTCGTTGAAACTCTGGGCGCCGAGCGACAGCCGGTTGATGCCGGCTTCGCGATAACCACGAGGCGAACCGAACTCGACCGTGCCCGGGTTTGCTTCCATCGTTATCTCGGCGCTCTCGCTGAGATCGAAGTGCATTGCGACGGCATCAAGCAGCCTGGCCATCTCGTTCGGAGAAAAAAGGCTCGGCGTCCCGCCACCCAGAAATACGGTGTCGACCTTGCGGTCTCTTGCCCGGTCGGCCTCCGCTTCGAGATCTCCCAGGAGCGCATCGACGTAACGAGATGTCGGTGCGCCCTCCGGCGCACTATGGGAATTGAAATCGCAGTAAGGACACTTGCGGACGCACCACGGCAGGTGCACGTAAAGCGACAGCGGCAGTGCGCTCACATTCGCACGCTTAGTCTGCGTAGCGCTGTTCGATCAACGCGACCAGTTCCCGAAGCGCCTGGCCGCGATGGCTGCGAGTGTTCTTTTCCTCGGGGTCGAGTTCCGCAGAACTGCAGCCGCATTCGGGCACGAGGAACAAGGGGTCGTAGCCGAAGCCGCCTTCTCCCTGGCGAGCGTGCAGTATCTCGCCGCGCCAGACGCCCTCGGCGACGATCGGCTCGGGGTCTGCGGGGTCAACGAATGTCGCAACGCAGTGGAATGCGGCGCCACGATTCTCGACGCCTTCGAGCGCGGCCAGCAACTTGTCGTTGTTCGCTTCGTCGCCGGCACCGTCAGCGTAGCGCGCCGAGTAAACGCCGGGCGCGCCGTCCAGTGCATCAACGGCAATTCCGGAATCGTCGGCAATGGCGGGAAGCCCTGTTGCGTTGACTGCGTGCTGTGCCTTGATCAATGAGTTTTCGGCGAAAGTAGTGCCAGTTTCGTCCGCATCCGTTACGCCGAATTCGGACTGCGCAACGACCTCGATACCCAGACCGTCGAGCATTCGGGCGATCTCCCGGATCTTGCCGGGATTGCCTGTTGCCATGACAACTTTTGTCGGCCGCTCGCTCACGATGTCGCTGCTGAAATAGCCTCGTTCTGCGCTGTGATGATGTCGGCGATGCCGGCGCGCGCCAGCGCAATCATCGCGTTGAACTCATCATCGGTGAATGCGTGCCCTTCGGCCGTACCCTGAACTTCAATGAAACGACCTGCATCGTTCATGACAATGTTCATGTCGGTCTCGGCCTCGGAGTCCTCGTCGTAATCGAGATCGAGCACGGGCTCACCCTGGTAGATGCCAACCGAGATCGCGGCGACCTGGCCGTGCAGAGGATTCTTGCGAAGATCGCCTTTGGCCTGCAAGCGGTGCATCGCGATCGCGAGCGCCACGAATGCGCCGCTGATCGATGCAGTGCGCGTGCCACCGTCGGCCTGGATGACGTCGCAGTCGAGCGTGACGCTGCGCTCGCCGAGTGCTTCGAGATCGGTAACGGCGCGCAGGGACCGGCCTATCAGGCGCTGGATCTCGAGCGTGCGGCCGCCTTGTTTGCCCCGCGAAGCTTCGCGCCCGGAACGCGTGTGTGTCGATCGCGGCAGCATGCCGTACTCGCCGGTGACCCAGCCGCGTCCCGTGTTCCGCATCCAGGCCGGAACCCGCTCTTCCACACTGGCCGTGCACAGCACCCGCGTGTTGCCGAACTCGGCCAGCACGCTGCCTTCGGCGTGCATCGTGTAATCGGTAATGAAGCGCAGTTCGCGCATTTGCGATGGCGTGCGACCGCTCGGGCGCATAGTGACTCTCCTGGGTGGTGACGCGGCTATTCGCCGAGCCAGCGTAATGCTGTGCCAGTCGTATTGTCGCTGTAGGGAGAGTTTACGTTCAACGCCTTCATGCTCAGTGTTTTCAGATTGGCAACAAGATTGTTGTCGCCCGGCGTTCCGATTGCGGCCATATCGGCGTCGCTCAGGCCCGACCAGAGACCGTCCGAGCACGCCAGCAACACGTCACCTGGCTCGAGAGCCTTTCGATTCGTGATGCTCATGTCGGGCACCGGCGCGTCGCCGCCGATGCAGCATTCGACGAAATTGCGCATTGGGTGGTCCTGCGCTTCCTCTTCGGAAATCGCGCCCTCCTGGATCAGGACTTCGACATGGCTGTGATCACGCGAGCGTGTGACGACCTCCTCGTCGCGCACCAGGTAGATGCGGCTGTCGCCGATGTGCGCCCAGAATGCACCGCCTTCCTGAACAAGGCAGATCGCGCAGGTTGCCCGCGGGCGAAAATCGACGTCGAGATCCGTGCCAAGGCTCACGACCTCGTCGTGCGCCCGGGACAAGGCCATGTAGAGGAAGCCCTGCGGGTCGAATATCGGCTGGGTCTCGGACATAAACATGTCCTGCACGACCTTGAGCCCGGTTTCGGCCGCCATTGCCCCGTCCGAGTGCCCGCCCATGCCATCGAATACGAGCAACAACGCGGCGCCTTCGGACACGACCACGGCGGCGCGGTCCTGGTTGTCCTGGCGATCACCGAGAGCGGAGACTTTGGCGTATTCGACTTGCATGCGGGTAACGATGTGGCCTTGGGAGGCGAGCAAAGCTTAGAATGTCGCCCCTCTTAAAAACGTGACGCAGGCAGCATATTTCGCTGGCCTGCGCGGGTGTTGCTGATGTTACACAGTATGACAGGCTTTGCACGAGAGTCGGCGGAGACCGACATCGGCACGTTGACCTGGGAGCTGCGCGCAGTGAACCACCGTTACCTCGACGTGCAGTTCAAACTGCCCGAGGATCTGCGGCCAAAGGAGCAGGCATTTCGCCAGCAGGCGGGTGGGTCGCTGGGTCGGGGCAAAGTCGAATGCGCGCTGTATTTCCGCCGCGCGTTTGACGAGGACAACGAGCTCAGCATCGACATGGAGCTCGTCGAGCTGATCGGCCATCGTATTTCGGACATCACGGCAAAGCTACCGAACGTGGCCGCTGTGAACCCGATCGAGATGCTGCGCTGGCCCGGCGTTGTGAAGCCAAACGAGCTCGACGTCGAGCCACTGTTCGCCGAAGCAGTCTCGCTGTTCGACAAGGCCCTCGCCGCAATCGGGAAGATGCGGTCGAACGAAGGCCAGCGTATCGCCGATATGCTCGAGTCGCGCTGCAAGGACATCGAGGAAATCTCGAAGAGTGTTCGCGCCCGCATGCCCTCGGTGCTCGAGGCAACGCGCGCCAAACAGAAAGAGCGGATCGAGAACCTCGATGTTGAGGCAGACCCGGCACGACTCGAAGTGGAGCTCGCGCTCATTGCGACAAAGATCGATGTCGACGAAGAACTCGATCGCCTCGACAGTCATCTCGTGGAAATCCGCGAGACGATGAATGCCGACAAACCGGTCGGGCGACGCCTGGATTTCCTGATGCAGGAACTCAACCGCGAAGCCAATACACTCGGCTCCAAGTCGGCCGATACAGAGACGACCAGGGCGGCTGTCGACCTGAAGGTGCTCATCGAACAGATGCGCGAACAGATTCAGAACGTCGAGTAATGAACGACGCACAGCAAAAGGGAAGGTTGTTCGTATTCGCGGCACCGTCCGGTGCCGGCAAGACTACGCTCGTACACGCCGTGGTAACGAAGCACCAGGAGCGGCTGCGTTTTTCGATCTCCTACACAACGCGGCAACCGCGCAAGAACGAGGCCGATGGCGTCGACTACCTGTTCGTGGACAAGGACGAGTTCATGCGGCTGCGCGACGAGGGCGAGATGCTCGAGTACGCGGAGGTCTTCGATAATTTTTACGCGACGAGCCGCAGCCAGGTCGAGAAGCACCTCGCGGATGGCTACGACGTCATTCTCGAGATCGACTGGCAGGGTGCCCGCCAGGTTCGCGAATCGATGCCCGAGTGCGTCTCGATTTTCATCCTGCCGCCATCGGTCGAGGAGTTGCAGCGCAGACTGCGCGACCGCCGCACCGACAGCGCCGAGGTCATCGACCGGCGTCTGCGCGATTCGCTGTCGGACATGGCGCATTGGGACGAGTTCGACTACGTCATCATCAACGACGATCTGAACCAGGCCGTTGCAGACCTCGAAGCTGTGCTACTGGGCAAGGGCCACGCATCGGCCACGTCCAATGTGGCCTTGCGGCGCGCCGTCTCGCGCATCATCGGCTGACGCCTAATAACGATTAGTTATATGTGGTGGTGCCTGCCACCGGCGGACCCTAGACTCGTCGCCCTCTTATTCATTGCTTGCAGGAACCCGGTCCATGGCCCGTATTACCGTCGAAGATTGCCTCGAAAACATCGACAACATTTTTGAGATGGTGCTCGTCGCCGCCAAGCGCGCGCGTCGCATCGCTCACGGTGCCGACCCGATGGTCGAGCTCGAAAACGACAAGCCGACGGTCATCGCGTTGCGCGAGATCGCCGACGGTCTCGTGACGCCCTCGATCCTCGAGGAAATCGAGCAGCCGGCAGCCGAAGAACTGCTGCAGCCCGAGGCAACCGACGAGATTCTGCCGGTCCGCGGCATCTCTATTGGCGACTGACCGGGCCCACTGAATCGGCCCACTGAATGGGCCCACTGAATGGGCCCACTGAATGGGCGACTTGTCGCAACCAGCGCGACTGCCGTTCCCCATGCCGCAATGCCCCGTTAATATGGGGGTATGGACTATGCGGCAACCATCCTTTCCAGGTTCCCCGGCGCGGCGCGCAGGGACAAGGGTGTCCGTCGCCTGATCCACACGCTGGAGTCGTACCTGCCCGACGAGCAGGTGGCGACCATTCTTGAGGCCTATGAGTTCGGCGCGAAAGCGCACGAAGGCCAAACGCGCAAATCCGGCGAGCCCTACATCACTCACCCTGTGGCCGTCGCCCAGGAGCTGGCCGAGATGCACCTCGACTGGGAGGCCATCTGCGCGGCGATCCTGCACGACGTCGTCGAGGACACCGACGCTACGTTGCCGGAGATCGTCGAGAAATTCGGCGAAGAGGTCGCGCTGATCGTGGATGGTGTCAGCAAGCTCGACCAGATCCAGTTCCGCAGCCGTGCTGAGGCGCAGGCGGAGAGCTTCCGCAAGATGATGCTGGCGATGATCGAGGACATTCGCGTGATCCTCGTAAAGCTCGCCGATCGCCTGCACAACATGCAGACCCTGGGCGCCATGCCGGCCGCAAAGAAGAAACGCATCGCGCGCGAGACGATCGATATCTACGCACCGATTGCGAATCGCCTTGGCATCAACCGCTTGAAAGTGCAGCTCGAGGACCTCGGCTTCAAGCACCTGCACCCTTATCGCTACCGCGTGCTCGAAAACACGCTGAAAAAGAGCAAGGGTAGCCAACGACAGATCCTCAAGCGCATTTCCGACCAGCTCAGCAAAGCGATGGCCGAGGACGGCATCGAAGGCGAGATCGTCGGCCGTGAAAAGCACCTCTACAGCATCTACAAGAAGATGGCCGAGAAGAAACGCGTGCTCTCGGATGTTGTGGACGTCTACGGCTTTCGCATCATCGTCGACGACGTGTCCACGTGCTACCAGACTCTTGGGCTCGTGCATCAGCTCTACAAGCCGATGCCCGGCCGCTTCAAGGACTACATCGCCATTCCGCGCATCAACGGTTACCAGTCATTGCACACGACCCTCTTCGGTCCTAAAGGTCTGCCGATGGAAGTGCAGATTCGCACGCGCGACATGGACCGTGTTGCCGAGTCGGGCGTCGCGTCGCACTGGATATACAAGGCAGATGAGAAGTCGGACGCCACGCCGCAACGGCGCGCGCGCGAGTGGCTCGCGAACCTCGCCGAATTGCAGCAGACGGGCACGTCGGAAGAGTTCCTGGAAAGCGTCAAGGTCGACCTGTTCCCGGACAAGATTTACGTGTTCACGCCCAAAGGCGACATCATGCCGCTGCCCAAGGGCGCAACGACCATCGACTTCGGCTACGCGGTGCACACAGACATTGGCAACCGCACGGTCGCGGCTAAGGTGAATCGCCAGCTCGTGCCGTTGCGCACGCCCCTGCAAAATGGCCAGACGGTCGAGATCATCACATCGCGCGGCGCGAAGCCGAACCCGAACTGGCTGACGTTCGTGCGTACGGCGAAAGCAAGAACCGCGATCCGGGCGCACATGAAGAACCTGCGCTCGGCAGAGTCGATTGATCTCGGCAAGCGACTTCTCGACAAGTCCCTCAAGGACGTCGGTTCTTCGTTGCGCAAGATCGGCAAAGTGCGCATGAACGAGGCCCTCGACGAGCTCGGCCTGAATACGTCCGAAGAACTTTTTGAGCAGCTCGGTCTCGGCGAACGCCTCGCGCCGCTGACCGCCCGGTTCCTCGTCGGCGAGGACGAAAGCGAAAAGGATGCACCCGTTGCGAGCCTCACGATCGCCGGTACCGAAGGCATGGTCGTTAGCTATGGCAAGTGTTGCTACCCGCTACCGGGCGACGAAGTAATGGGCTACCTGACCGCCGGGCGCGGCATCGTCATTCATCGTAATAACTGCGGCAACCTGTCGAACTTCCGCAAGCAGCCCGAGAAATGGATCGCCGTGAGCTGGGAGAAGGACATTGATCGCGAGTTCAGCTGCCAGATCCAGTGCGAAACGCGCAACCGTACCGGCGTGCTCGCCGAAGTTGCGGCGACCATCGCGGACAGCGGCTCGAACATCGAGCAGGTGGAAGTCATTTCACGGAATGAAGACGTGTCAGTACTGACATTCCTGCTGCAGGTTCACGATCGCATTCACCTTGCGCAGATCATGCGCAACGTGCGCAAGATGCCAAACGTCATTCGCGTCCAGCGTGACTGCGCCTGACTTTCGCTTTTCACTTCCAGGAAACAACAATGAGCAAGCAAGCCATTCACACGGACAATGCGCCGGCCGCTATTGGCACCTATTCACAAGCGACGACTGCGGCTGGAGAGTTCGTGTTTCTGTCGGGGCAGATTCCGCTTGCGCCGGAAACGATGGAAATTGTTGACGGCGACTTCGCGGCGCGCGCGCGACAGGTGTTCACCAATCTCAAGGTTGTAGCTGAAGCCGCAGGCGGTTCGCTCGACGACGCCGTGAAACTGACAATCTTCCTGACGAACCTCGACAACTTTGCGACGGTCAACGAAGTCATGGCCGAGTTCTTTACCGAGCCTTACCCGGCGCGCGCTGCCGTGGGTGTCGCATCGCTGCCGAAGGGCGTTGATGTCGAGGCCGACGCGATCCTTGCTCTCTGATGCATTAACAGCGCTCAAGGGCGTCGGCCCGGCGCTTGCGAAGAAGCTTGAAAACCTCGGCCTGTATCGCGTCGAGGACCTGCTGTTCCTGCTGCCATTGCGCTATGAGGATCGTACGCAGCTGGTCCGCATCGGCGCGCTTGTTGCCGGAAACCGGTGTCTCGTCACGGGCGAGGTATTACTTTCTGAAACGGCGTTCCGCGGTCGCCGCAACCTCCTCGTACGCATCAGCGATGGCAGTGGCCAGGTAACGCTGCGCTTCTTTCATTTTTCACGACAGCAACAGGCGCAATTCCAGGCCGGCGTGCACGTCACAGCCTTTGGCGAAGTGCGCCGTGGCAACAGCGGCTTCGAGATGATCCATCCCGAGTACCGCGTACTTCGCGAAGGCCAGTCGGCAGCGATGAGCGATGCGTTGACCGCTATTTATCCGGCGACCGAGGGCGTCCAGCAGGGCCGCCTGCGCAATCTGACCGACCAGGCCCTGCGCGCAATGAGCGAGGCGCCGCCCGCCGAGCTCTTGCCGGAAGACGTAACGACAAAGCTCGGCATGCCGTCGCTCGCCGATGCGATTCACTACCTGCACCGGCCACCGCCCGACGCGGACATCGAGCAGATGCTCGCAGGCCGTCATCCATGTCAGCAGCGTCTTGCCTTCGAAGAGTTGCTTGCGCACTACCTGAGTCTCAGGAACGTGCGCGCGCTGGCCGAGACCGACGACGCGACGGCACTGACGCGTGGCCAGGAGACGGTAGGGCACTTCATCGGCGAATTGCCCTTTAAGCTCACGGGTGCGCAGCAACGCGTGGTCACTGAGATCCTCGATGATCTCCAACAGGCGCACCCGATGATGCGCCTGATCCAGGGTGACGTTGGCTCGGGAAAAACCGTCGTCGCTGCTATCGCGTGTCTCAAGGCGATCGCCTGTGGCGTGCAGGCTGCCATCATGGCGCCAACTGAAATTCTCGCGGAACAGCACTGGCGCAACTTCTCTGACTGGTTCCGATCGCTCGGCATTGAACCGGCGTGGCTCAGCGGCAGCCAGAAAGCGGCAGCAAGACGCGATGCACTGGCCGCCATTGCCGACGGCAGCGCGCAGCTTGTCGTTGGCACGCACGCGCTGTTCCAGGAAGGCGTGGAGTTCGCCAATCTCGCTCTCGTTGTGATCGACGAGCAGCATCGCTTCGGTGTGCATCAGCGCATGGCGCTGCGTGACAAGGGAGTCGACGATGCGGGGCACCCGCACCAGCTCGTGATGACGGCCACGCCCATTCCCCGCACGCTTGCGATGGCCGCTTACGCCGACCTCGACACTTCCGTCATTGACGAGTTACCGCCGGGGCGGCAGCCCGTAACGACGATCGCAGTTCCGGACACGCGACGGGGCGAGATCGTCGAACGTGTCCGTGCCGCCGTCGCCGCTGGCCAGCAGGCCTACTGGGTATGCCCACTCATTGAGGAGTCCGATGTCCTCGATTACCAGGCCGCCGAGAAGAGTTACGCCATGCTCACCGAGGCGTTGCCCGAGCTGCGCGTCGGTCTCGTGCACGGCCGGATGCGACCGGCTGAGAAAGACAAGGGCATGCAGGCGTTCAAGGAAGGACTGATCCAGGTACTCGTCGCGACAACCGTCATCGAAGTCGGCGTCGACGTACCAAACGCAAGCCTGATGATCATCGAGAATGCCGAGCGCATGGGTCTGTCGCAGTTGCACCAGCTGCGCGGTCGAGTCGGACGCGGCGCGGCGCAGAGTCATTGCGTACTGCTCTATAAACCGCCGCTTGGCAGGATTGCGAAGGAGCGGCTCGCCGTTCTACGCGACACGAATGACGGGTTTATTGTCGCTCAGCGTGACCTCGAGCTGCGTGGCCCTGGTGAACTGCTGGGTACACGGCAAACCGGACTGCCCGACTACCGCGTCGCCAATCTCGTACGTGATGCAGAGCTGATGCCGCAAGTACAGATGTCGGCCGAGGCAATTCGCACGTCGTCACCCGAACGCGCTGCCGCAATCGTCCGACGTTGGCTCGGCGATGCCGGGCGGTACGGCAAGGTGTAGAATTCGCGCCATGAAGAACCAGTTTGTAGCCACGTTTGCGCCGGAGATCGTCAGCCAGATTCGTAACTACGGCAAGCTGATGCGCGTCGACAAGCCGATCGGTACGTGGCTGTTGCTGTGGCCGACATTGTGGGCCTTGTGGCTGGCGGGCGAGGGCGCGCCCGATCAGGGCCTGTTCGTTATCTTCGTGCTCGGTGTCTTCATCATGCGTTCGGCGGGCTGCGTATTGAACGACTTCGTCGATCGCAAGATCGATCCTTACGTCGAGCGCACACGCACGCGGCCGCTGGCGACCGGCGCCGTTGCTCCGCTCGAAGCGCTGACCCTGTTTGCGGCGCTGGGCCTCATTGCGATCGGCCTGGCAACGATGCTCAACCGCCAGGCGCAGCTGCTCGCCATCGTTGCTGCGGGACTGACGATTGCTTATCCATTCATCAAGCGCTACGTGTCGATTCCGCAGTTCGTGCTCGGCGCGGCATTTGGCTGGGCGGCGCCAATGGCATTCGCGGCGCAAACGGGCGAAACGCCGGAGCTTGCCTGGCTGGTGTTTGGCACGGCGCTGATCTGGGCGGTCGTCTACGACACGTTTTATGCGATGGTTGATCGCGATGACGATCAGAAGCTTGGCGTGAAATCGACAGCAATCCTGTTTGGTGAAATGGACCTGTTTGTTATCGCGGGACTGCAGGCGTTGCTCGTCCTTGCGTTTATCCTGATCGGCTATCGCGCGGAGCTTGGGTTCTGGTACTACCTCTCGGTCGCGATCTCTGCTGGCATGATGCTCTGGCACCTGTGGCTCGCGCGGGACCGGCAGCCGGCCGGTTGCTTCGAGGCGTTCCTGAAGAACCACTACATCGGCATGGTGATCTTTATCGGCATCGTGCTGCACTACACGTTCACGCCGGCAGCACAGTAGATGCGCTTTATCTTTGCCGCTATCACTGTAATTGCGATTCTTGTCACGGCGTCAGCGTCCGACCGATTGCCCGATCCGCTTGCGGCAGGATGGAAAGGCAAACCGGTGTGCGAAAAACTCCATGATGACGATGCCCACCGCGTCCTGCGTTGTACTTTTCCGCCCGGGGTCGGCCACGAACGGCACTTCCATGCCCGACATTTTGGCTATGCCATATCGGGTGGACGCGCACGCATTGACGACGCCACTGGAACTCGCGAGGTTGAACTCGAGTCAGGCAGCAGCTTCGCCAGCGACGGCGTCGTGTGGCACGACGTACTCAACGTCGGGGAAACGACGATCGTCTACCTGATCGTGGAGCCGAAGCCGTAGCTCCTAGGTCTTGATTCCGCATGTGTTGATGCCAAGCAGCGAATAGACAGGGCAGTTACCGATTATGCCGGTTGCCAGGGGCACGACCCCTACCCAACCCCACGCCGTCTGTGGTCCGACGAACACCAGCGACAGCAATCCAGCACCAACAATAATGCGCAGCACGCGGTCTACAGTTCCTTCGTTTCTGAATTTCATTGCACTCTCCTCTACAGGTAATTCCGCCCATCGCGGATATCTGCAGTATCGTGTGCTGATGTCAGGCGTTCAGTGACTTAGTCACCGAACGCCGGCGCGGCGATCGATGCGAGCTTGTCTAGGTTTAGCAGGCTTACTCGACCGCGACCCAGTTCAACGAGCCCCAACGCCTCGAACCGTTTCAGGTGCCGCGACACCACCTCTCGCGCTGTTCCCAGTTCTACTGCCAGCTCCTGATGCGTCACGCGATCGATCTGACTGGTTTGCTTTTCGAGCAGCGCCGCGGCAAGCCGTGCATCGATCGCGGTGAATGCTATTTGCTCAATCTTGCGAATGACGTTAGTCAGCCGAGAAGAGAAACCGTCAAACACAAAGTTTCGAAACTCCGGGGATTTTTCTATGACCGAGTGAAAGTCCTGCAACGGAATAGCCAGGGCACGAATCGGCGCCTCGGCAATGGCCTCGGCCGGGTAGTTTTCGCTGCCGAGCAGACATGACGTTGTCAGCACACAGGACCCGCCCGCCTGTATTCGATACAGGGTCACTTCGCGACCCGCGGCGGACGTCAGTTGCACCCGAACCCGGCCCTCAAGCAGCACAAGAAATGCCCGGCACTGGTCGCCGGCGTGGAAAACAAAACGACCCTGCTCGAGTTCGACGCATGTAGCGCGCGCCAGCAATCTTTCGATCGTGGCATCGCCAAGAGCCGCGACCTCAAGTTCCGAGTCAGCCAGCAATTGTCTGCAGTCGCTCTCTTTCGATCGCGTCGGCACGAATGTTCATCCACTCATCTGGAAAGCGAACACTGTATGCACGCACGGATTGCGTTACAAGAACGCCTCGCGCCCTGCCCGAAACACTGTCTTGGTAATTCACGCACGTGCGACCGCGAGTGCGCTGACGCGATTGACTCCCGCCGACGCCAGCACAGCGGCAACCTGTCGCACTGTAGTACCGGTCGTGATTATGTCGTCAACAATCAGTACATGCTGCCAGCGCATCGCGCCGCGGACGGCGAAGGCGCCGCGCAAGTTCACGGCGCGCTGGCGAGCACTCAATCCCGACTGAAACGAAGTCGACTTGCATCGCGCAACATTGCGCACAAGCGGCACCCCGAGCTGGCGCGCCACCGGGCGGGCGATTTCCTCGGCCTGGTTGAAACCCCGGAAGACGCGACGCCGCCAATGCAACGGTACGGGCAGGACAGCGTCAATATCATCCGGCAAGCGCCGACACGTCTCTCCGAGCAACTCGGCAAGGGCTGGCGCGTAATAAAGCTTGCGACCGAACTTCAGCGCCTTGATCGCCGCATCGACCGGAAACGACCAGGCGAATGGCGCGGCCTCGACAGCGAAGGGCGAGGAGGGGGCTGGTGGCGGCGCCTCCATGCACGGCAGCTCGGCACGACACCCACGACAGACGTAACGTTCGGTCGGCAGGGATCGCGTGCCGCAAAAAACGCAACGCAGTGGCATGATCGCATCGTGCAGTGCGCGCAGAAGCATCGCATGAGGTTGCCCTTCGACCCGGCCTGGCGCCACGAGCATAAGCGGTCGTTTCGTCAGGAAAGCGTGCTACGGTTCGCCCATGCTCAGGCAGCGGGACATCCGGCAGCGCTTTGATCGCGCCGCCCCGGACTTCGACAATGCGGACTTCGTCCACGCCGTGACGCGTGACGGACTGGTTGCGCGCCTCGAGCCCCTGCTCCTGAAGCCCTCCGCCGTTCTCGACCTCGGCTCGGCGACCGGATCCATGGGCCAGGCGTTGCGCAAGCGCTTCCGGCGTGCGCATATCGTATCGCTCGACCTGAGTGGAGCCATGCTCACGGAAGCTCGCAGTAAAAAGTCGTGGCTGTCGCGGGCGTCATTCGTCCAGGCCGATGCCGAGTTCCTGCCATTCGCCGAGGGCTCTTTCGACCTGGTCGTCGCCAACCAGCTGCTGCCCTGGATGCCTGACCCCCAGCGCGTCTTCATGGAGGTCGCCCGGGTCCTGAAGAAGGGCGGTGTCTTCGCGTTCGCCGGGCTCGGTCCCGACAGCCTTCAGGAGCTTGGTCGTGCCTGGGCAAGCGTCGACGACGGACCGCACGTCAACCGATTTCCGGACATGCACGACATCGGCGACGGCCTCGTTCGTGCTGGTCTCGCCGACCCGGTCTTGGACGTCGATCGTCTGCACGTAAGTTACGAGAATCCCGGAAAATTATTCTCCGACCTGACCCGGGTCGGCGCGAGAAACTCGCTGGCCGATCGAGCCCACGGCCTGACAGGAAAACAGCGCTTTCGGGCGATGGCCGAGGCGCTGACGAGCGGGTCTGCTGGCGGCGGAATTCTGTTCGATCTGGAGCTCGTTTACGGCCACTGCTGGGGCGCCGGCCCGAAAAACGACCCGGCCGCCTGGCGCATTGATGCAAGCCAGATACCATTGCGGCGGTAAGCCGTTGTTAAATAAAGATTAATCTCAGCGTTATATCCATTAGAAGCATTGCATGGAACTTTCTACTTCAGTAAACTGCCGAGGCTTTTTTTGACTAGCAGGAAGGTCAAGCCGGCCTATCGACGGAATCCCGGAATCATCGGGTCAGCGCTCACTGGCAAAACCAGGTTTCGTCACATCCGGATTTTGAAATGTTTGCGATCGTCTCGGCGGTTGCAGGGTGGACAACTAATGATACGAAAAGCGTTTCTCAGCGTGCTTGGCCTGTTGGCGGCCGGCGCGGCGAACGCCGATTGGGCGCTCAACATGCCCAAGGGCGTAACCGAACTCTCCAAAGAGACGTACGATCTTCACATGATGGTGTTCTGGTGGTGTGTTGCCATCGGTATCGTCGTCTTCGGCGTGATGATTTACTCGCTCTTTGCACACCGCAAATCGAAGGGTGTCGAGCCGGCCAAGTTCTCGCACAGCACGTTTGCCGAAGTTACCTGGACCGCAATCCCGTGCGTGATCCTGCTGATCATGGCGGTACCGGCCGCTGAAACGATGATCAAGGCAGAAGACTCGCGGAACTCGGACATCTCCATTGTCATCACGGGTTACCAGTGGAAGTGGCATTACCGCTACCAGGACGAGGACATCGCGTTTTACTCGACGCTGGCCCGCCCGAGCCTCGAGGCTCGCCTGCCGGACTCCGGCGTCGACGTGTTCAGCGTCGAAAACTACCTGCTTGAGGTCGATAACCCGGTCGTCGTGCCCAAGGGCGCGAAGGTTCGCCTGCTGCTGACGTCGAATGATGTCATCCACTCGTGGTGGGTACCTGAACTTGCGATCAAGAAGGACGCCGTTCCGGGCATCGTCAACGAGACCTGGTTCCAGGCCGAGGAAGTCGGCACGTATCGCGGTCAATGTACCGAGCTGTGTGGCAAGGACCACGGCTATATGCCGGTCGTTGTCGAAGTTGTCGAGCCCGACGCCTACCAGGCCTGGGTCGATACCCGTCAGGACGGCGACACGAAATTCGCCAGCGCCCAGCAGTAAAGATCCGGAGTAGATAGGAATGACAACGACAACCGTAGACTCTCACACGGCTGACGACGCCCACGAAGATCACGGCCCACCGAAGGGCATCAGGCGCTGGCTGTTCTCGACGAACCATAAGGACATCGGCACGATGTACCTTATTTTCAGCCTCACGATGTTCTTCATCGGCGGCGCGATGGCGATGTACATCCGCGCCGAGCTGGCGATCCCGGGCTTGCAGTTCCGCCATCCCGAGTTCTTCAACTCGATGACGACGATGCACGCGCTGATCATGGTATTCGGCGCGGTGATGCCGGCATTCGTCGGTCTGGCCAACTGGATGATCCCACTGCAGATCGGCGCGCCCGATATGGCGCTGCCGCGTATGAACAACTGGTCGTTCTGGATCCTGCCGGTCGCGTTCGGCATCCTGCTGTCGACGCTCTTCATGCCGGGCGGCGCACCAGCCGGCGGCTGGACGATGTATCCGCCGCTCATCCTGCAAACCGGTGACGCGTTCCCGTTCCTGATCTTCGCGGTCCACCTCATGGGCCTCAGCTCGATCATGGGCGCGATCAACGTCGTCGTGACGATCATCAACATGCGCGCACCGGACATGACGCTCCTGAAGATGCCAATGTTCACCTGGACCTGGCTGATTACGGCCTACCTGCTGATCGCGGTTATGCCGGTACTGGCGGGCGCCGTGACGATGCTGCTGACAGACCAGTTCTTCGGCACGAGTTTCTTCCTCGCGGCGGGCGGCGGTGACCCCGTCATGTTCCAGCATATTTTCTGGTTCTTCGGTCATCCCGAGGTCTACATCATGATTCTGCCGGCCTTCGGCGTGGTCTCGGAGATCATCCCGACGTTCTCGCGCAAGAAGTTGTTTGGCCATGACTCGATGGTGTACGCCGCATCGTCTATCGCGTTCCTGTCGTTCATCGTGTGGGCGCACCACATGTTCACGGTTGGCATGCCGCTCACGGGTCAGCTGTTCTTCATGTTCGCAACGATGCTGATTGCCGTCCCGACGGGCGTGAAGGTCTTCAACTGGGTCGCCACGATGTGGCGCGGCGCGATGACCTTCGAAACGCCGATGCTGTTCTCGCTGGCATTCGTATTCCTGTTTACGATTGGTGGCTTCTCGGGCCTGATGCTCGCGATCGCACCAGCGGACGTGCAGTACCACGACACCTACTTTGTCGTCGCGCACTTCCACTACGTGCTGGTGCCGGGCTCCGTGTTCGCCATCATGGCGGGTGCCTACTACTGGCTGCCGAAATGGACCGGGTACTACTACAACGAGACACTCGGCAAGATTCATTTCTGGATGTCGACGATCTTCGTGAACGTGACGTTTTTCCCGCAGCACTTCCTGGGACTGGCCGGCATGCCGCGCCGTATTCCTGACTACTCGGTGCAGTTCGCCGATTTCAACTTCATCTCTAGCATCGGCGCGTTCGGCTTCGGCCTGTCGCAGCTGATCTTCGTACTTGTGCTGCTGACCGCAAAGAAGGGCGTCGAGGCTGACGATCGCGTCTGGGAAGGCGCACACGGACTCGAGTGGACCGTCCCGTCGCCAGCACCGTGGCATACGTTCACGACGCCGCCGAAGAACCGCATTGCCGCAGAGGCATTCGAGTAAGGCATGGAAGAGAAGCTTCGCAAGCGCCGCATTCGCCGCACAACGATCCTGTTCGTGGCGGTGGCGCTTGCGTTTTACCTGGGCTTTATCGCCATTGGCGTAATGCGTTCCTGATATGAGTGAGTCGCAGAAGAATCCGCATCGTGGCCTGATCTTCGGACTGCTTGCCATCGTCGGCGGCTCGTTCGGATTCGGCTACGCGCTCGTGCCGTTGTACGAGGTTTTTTGCGAGATAACCGGCTTCGGCGGCCGCACCAATCCCGAGGCGGTGGTCGTTCAGGAAGCGCCTGACCTGACGCGCGAGATTCGCATCGAGTTCATGACGACGGTGAACTCGTATGCGCCGTTCGAGTTCGTGGCTGACCGCGACAGCATGACAGTGAACCCCGGCAAAATGTACTTTGCGACGTTCACGGCAACAAACATGACGGATGACGGCAAGATCGCTCAGGCAGTGCCTAGCGTGGCGCCGATGTCGGCCGCCGAGCATTTCGTAAAGATCGAGTGCTTCTGCTTCAATAATCAGGAGTTCGCCGGCAACGAAGAGAAGGCAATGCCGCTGCAGTTCATCGTCGATCCGGACCTGCCCGAGTACGTCGACACGATCACCCTGCAGTACACTTTTTTCGACACCGAACGCGTGGCGTCGAATAACTGACAACGAAGTAGTTTCCGAGACGAATCATGGCTACACACACTGACGAACATTATTACGTGCCACATGGCAGCCACTGGCCGGCTGTGGGCTCACTCGGCCTTCTGTTCATGATGGTCGGCGTATCTGCCTGGCTGAACGGGGCAGAACCCGGCTTCTACATCATGCTGGCGGGCATGGCGGTCATCGTGTTCATGATCACGGGGTGGTTCCGCGAGGTCATCATCGAGAGTCAGTCAGGCATCTACAACGAGCAGGTCGACAGGTCGTTCCGGCAGGGCATGTTCTGGTTCATCTTTTCCGAAGTGATGTTCTTCGCCGCATTCTTCGGCGCACTGTTCTACGCCCGCAACATGTCGATTCCCTGGCTCGGCGGCGACAGCAACAACTTCTTCACGAACCTGATTCTCTGGCAGGGTTATGAAAGCACCTGGCCGAGCAACGGCCCGGCCAACATGGGCGGTGATTACGACGCCATGCCGCCAATGGGCCTGCCGCTGATCAACACGGCCCTGCTGCTGACGTCGTCGATCACGGTCACGATCGCGCACCATGCATTGATCGCAGGCAAGCGCGCGCAGCTGGCCGTGTTCCTGGCAGCGACGTTCATCCTCGGCTTTATCTTCATCGGTCTGCAGGCCTATGAGTACGTGCACGCCTACCAGGACCTGAACCTGAAGCTGACGTCCGGGATCTACGGATCGACGTTCTTCATGCTGACCGGATTCCACGGCCTGCACGTGACGATCGGCGCGATCATGCTCACGATTATCTTCCTGCGGGTATTGAAGGGGCACTTCACGGCGGAGAACCACTTCGCATTCGAGGCGGTTGCCTGGTACTGGCACTTTGTTGACGTGGTCTGGATCGGCCTGTACGTCTTCGTTTACTGGTTATAGGCAAAGCGCGATAGTTTCTGGGGGACGGGCGCTTCGGCGCCCGTTTTCGTCACCGGGCCGGCTAGCTTAGCCAGCCGAAGAAGTAGGCGCCGACCAGCATGACAATCAGCACGACCGACAGCCCGACGCGAACCTGCAAGGCGCGCAGCATCTTGGCCGAGTCGGCATTCTCGCCACGCAGGTAGAACAACCCGGTGCCAAGACTGACGACGATGGCCGCAAGCAAAACGTAAACGATGTATTTCATGGATCACCTCAGGACAGCGAGTATACGTGGACACGCAACGTCGAAGTAAGTTGCCGTCATGGCTACCGCTCGCTGTCGGTACCGTATTCGTTGCGCTGTTCACGGCGCTTGGTGGCTGGCAGATTTCCCGCGGCCTCGACAAGCGCGCTAACGAGAACCTGTTCCACGGCGAAGCCGGCTACGCAAGCTGGAAGAACGGCATGGAGGTGCGCCCGCATCAGCGATTGAAGGCAACCGGGCGGTTCGATAACGATCACCAGTTGCTGCTCGACAACATCACCAACAATAGTCGGTATGGCGCTTACGTCATTACACCCCTCATCGGCCTCGACGGCGAGCCCGTGCTGCTCGTCAACCGCGGCTGGATTGAGAAAGGGCCAAACCGGGCCGTCGGCACTTCGCAGCTTGAGGTGCCATCCGAACCCGTTACCGTTCGCGGCAGGGCCGGGTGGCTACCGCGTGCCGGCATGAAGATGGGTGACGGTTTCGCGCCGGGGCAAGGCTGGCCAAAGATCGGAGTCTACCCGTCCTCCGAAGAAGTCGAGGCAGCCCTCGGCCGGGAGGTCCAGCCATTCGTCCTGCTCCTCGATGAGACAGAAGCAAACGGCTTCTATCGAAAATGGGAACCGGGCGGCTTCGGGCCTGACAAACACTTCGGCTATGCGCTGCAATGGTTTGCTATGGGCGTCGTGCTCTCGGCTCTCCTGATCTGGAATCACCGCAAGAAGAAATTCAAGTAATGAACGAACCGAAAACCACTAGAGGCCGCCTGGTATTCCTGCTGCTCGCCGCTGTATTCCTGGGGCCGCTCGCGCTGGCCGCGTGGATGTACCACGCGGGGAAACTGCAACCGGAGGGGCGAACCAACCACGGCGTACTACTCGCGCCCATCGTCAGCCTCCCCGACGTTGTGGCCGATTCGCCGCTGCACGCAACCGGTGACGGCCATTGGATACTGCTGTATGCAAACAATGCCGCCTGCGATGATCCGTGCCGGCAGTCTCTATACACGCTGCGCCAGTCCCGCCTGATGCTGGGCCGGGAGATGGATCGGCTGATTCGTGTTTTCTTGCACGGCGCGACCCCGCCAGATACCCTCTTTCTCGCTGAGGAACACGAAGGGCTGGTGGCATTGCAGGATGGTGCCTTGCTGGTCCTCCTGGACAACAAGAAACCCGCTGACGTCACCGCTGGCGGCTATTTCCTCGTGGATCCGCTCGGCAACCTTGTCATGTATTTCGAACCCGACATAGACCCTTCCGCCATGGTTGAGGACATCAAACACCTGCTCGAGCTGTCGCGGATCGGCTGATGGGAAGCACTGTGGACACAACGGTCGACTCCTACACGGACTGGCGCGACTATTACGAGCTGACCAAACCGCGCGTCGTCATGCTGATCGTCTTCACGGCGGTGGTCGGCATGTTTGTATCCGTGCCGGGCTGGCCCGGTCTCATGCCGATTGTGTTTGGCACGCTCGGGATCGGGCTCGCGTCGTCTTCGGCTGCCGTGTACAACCACGTTCTCGACGCCCGTATCGACATCCAGATGATGCGGACCCGCGGGCGGCCGTTACCGCAGGGCAAGCTGACCGAAAAGTCGGCGCTCACCTTCGCGACAATTCTCTGCATTATTTCGATGCTGGTGCTGGGATTGCTGGTCAATCCATTGACCGCTGTCCTGACGTTCTTCTCTCTGATTGGCTATGCCGTCATCTACACCGTGTGGCTCAAGCGAGCTACCCCGCAGAACATCGTCATTGGCGGCGCCGCGGGTGCAGCTCCTCCGGTCCTCGGCTGGACCGCGGTGACCAATGAGATCGAAGCCGGCGCTCTATTGATGTTCCTGATCGTGTTCGTCTGGACACCGCCGCATTTCTGGGCGCTCGCGATCGCGCGCAAGGAAGAGTACGCCAAGGTGGACATCCCGATGCTGCCGGTGACGCACGGCGAAGCCTTCACGCGCCTCAATATTCTGCTCTACACGATCCTGCTTGTGCTCGTCACGATCCTGCCGTACCTGATCGGCATGACCGGCATCATCTATCTCGCGACGACTATCGTCCTCGACGCGTTCTTCCTGTACTACGCCATTCGGTTGTACCGCGTGCCGGAGGACATGGAGCTGCCGATGAAGACGTTCAAGTACTCGATCAACTACCTGGGCATCCTGTTTGCCGCCCTGCTTGTCGATCACTACCTGCCGTTCCAGGTCGGCTTCTAGCGCAGCCGGTGTCAGTCACCGTGACTGACACCGAGACGGTTAAGGTAGACTGGGCGGCATGAACCAGCCCAAGAAGCTCATCTGGCCGACCTGGGTGCTGATCCTCGACTTCGTCGGCATGTTCCTCGTCGCCGTCGGCATCTATGTGCTTGTCGCCGGGGATCCGCTGCCATTCGCCGAGACAATCGATCTGCGGCCCTTCGCGATTCCGATGATCATCATTGGTGCCTTGTTCTTCGCGCCGCTGATCCTGATGACTCTCGCGCGCATTCGCGGATCACGCTAAAACTGCCAACCCGGTCGGCGCTTCAAACACATCGCTCGTACTAAACTACGGGAGGGTATGAGCAGCGAAAGCCACAAAGCGACGTTCGAGCAACTTGTACGGCCGCATTTCGATCGGCTGTATCGGCTCGCGTTCCGGCTCACGGGGCGCAAAGCCGAAGCCGAGGACCTGTTCCAGGAGCTGCTCATCAAGGCCTTCGGCAAGCTCGACGACCTCGTAGCCATAGACGAGCCGGGCTCGTGGCTGTCGCGCGTCATGTACAACCTGTTCATCGACGAGCAGCGGCGTTTCGCGCGCCGTCGCATGCATGTCGTTGACGAAGGTTTCCTGTCTGGGGAGGGCCTGGCCGGGTTCGCCGGTACCGAGGACCCGGAACGGGATCAACAGCGCCTCGAGAAGATGAAGCAGCTCGATGCGGCTCTCCAGAAGCTCTCCGACGACCACCGTATTATCGTGCTATTGCACGATACGGAGGGCTATAAACTCGATGAAATTCATGGCCTTATGAACATCCCGGTCGGGACGGTCAAATCCCGCCTGCACCGCGCCCGGGCGCGCCTCCGGGAAATCCTCTCCGAAAACGGAACCTTTTCCTGAGCCCGGTCGTGTAAGGGGTCAGGCAGGACGAAATCATGCAAAAACAGGACATCAATCAGCAGGATCAGGAGATCCTTGAGCTATTAAAGGACTACCCGATGACCGAGGCTTCCGCAGGCTATTATGACCAGGCCCTGGCTCGTGCAACCCATGAGGGTACGCGCCGCCAGCGCAATCGCTGGATCATGACAGGCTTCGGCTCAGCCATCGCCGCGGGCGTGGTCCTGTGGCTGCTGGGTGGTTTCTTCCTGACAGCACCCGACGTGCCAGCGCCGAAGGCGAACATCCCCGGTGTCGCGATGACGCTGGAAGAGCCGCGCACCGTGAATCTCGTGTTTGCATCGGCCAACGCGCTCGACGACGCGACGCTGACCGTGACTTTGCCGGACGGCATTGAGCTGGCGGGCTTCCCCGGACAGCGCGAGATCTCGTGGCAGACCAGCCTCGTCGAAGGCAAGAATTATTTACCGCTCGAGCTCATCGCGTTAACGCCAACCGGCGGCGAAGTGCTCGCGCGACTCGAACATGACAATCGTGGCCGGACCTTCCGACTGCGCGTAAATGTGAGCTAAGGGAGTAGAGCTATGAAACAGTTGAACGTATTTATTGCAACGCTGGTGCTGACGCTGATGGCGTTCATGCCGGCGGTCGCCCGTGCCGACGACGACCTGGAAGGTCTCGACGTCACGATGGAAATTGTCAATGACGCGAAAGACCTTGAGACAGTGATCTCCGAGATGCGCGGCCCCGACGACGACGTCGAAGACGAGGACTGGGACGACGACGGCGAGTCGGAAGACGAGTCCGAGGATGACGCTGAAGAGCAGCGCCGCGAAGAGGAAGAAGAGCGCGAGCGGGAAGAGCGCGAGGAAGAAGAAGACGAAGACGGCGAGTCCGAGAGCGAGTCTGAGTACGAAGAGGAGTACGAAGACGGCGAGTACGAAGACGAGTACGAGGATGAGTACGAAGATGAGTACGAAGACGAATTCGAGGACGACGAGCCGTTCGAAGAGGACGAAATGGACGAAGAGGACGACTTCGAAGACGGTGAAGATGTCGACGAAGACGAGTTCGACGAGGAAGACGAAGAGGACGAGATGGATGACGACGACCCGTCCGATGACGATTCCAGCGACGAAGACGGCGACGACGTCGAATAATTAGCTCGAAACCACCCAATCCCCCCGTTTGTGACGCATTCGGGGGGATTTTTTTGCGCCACGTCATAGTTTTACGGCCTCAAAGCCAATAATCTCCAATCTGACATAACGCTCTGATCTCTGACGCATGCACAACCGGTTCTTAATTGTTGTCCTGATTTCCCTGATCGCAGCCCTGGCGCCAGTGCGCCCGGCCGCGGCAATGACGGCGGACCAGTATTTTACCGACGGCAATCGGCTGTTCCGCGACGACCTCTACTGGGCGGCGCTGCTGCGCTACAGCCAGGCCGAGGATGAAGGCATGCGCAGCCCGATCCTGTACTACAACATGGGCGTTGCGCACTACCGTGCCGGGCAGCACATCCGTGCTCGAGATGCTCTGCTGCGGGCGCTCGACGACCCACAGCTGCGGATCGCCACCCAATACAACCTGGGTTTGAATGCATACAAGCTTGGAGAGAATGAAGAAGCGCTGCGCTGGTTCCGCCTTGCCCGCGACCAGGAGATCGACAAGAAACTGCAGAAATACGCCGTTGTTGCGATCTCCCGGATACGGGATGCGGAGCAAGTGCCGACCGAGTTCGAGGTGCGCGCCGAAGAGCGTAAGAAGAAACGAGAGTTCGCTGACCTCGAGCTCCGCGCCCGCATCAGCTTTGGCAGCGACGACAATGTCTTCCGCTCACCGGATCAACCGTACATCGACCTGGCAAACCCAAATACGCCGATCGTGACCCCGGTCGTGCAAAGCGGTGCGTTCATGCCTGTCAGCCTGTCGGCCAAGTACCTGATCAACAGCCTGCCGTTCGAGGGCTTCTATGGAGCGTATCGCCTCTCGGGTCGTTATTACCAGGACCAGGAACTGGAGAACGCGAACGAATACTCGCACGAGCTCAGCTTTGGCAGCGAATACGATCGCCGCAACGAGGAAAAGAACAGGACCCGCCGTGTGCACAGTGCGTTCAAGGTCGCACAGCATGATGAGGTGTACTACGACCCCGATGATGGGCAGTCGCGCGACTTCAATGGTGTCGATGTCGACGACCGCATGAACTACCTGCGTTACGGCCCTGAGATCAGAATACGCCAGTTCGGGAACAGGCTCGGGCTTGGTCTCGACTTCAAGGGCCAGCTCTGGAACTACGAGGAGACAGAAGTTCTGCCGGAGTACGACCACGAGTATTTTGCTGGCAGCCTTTTCGCTCAGTACAAGTTCTCGCGTACGTCGCTGCTCCGCATTACCGGTAAGTACTACAGCCGGCGCTTTGGCGATCGCCCGGCCTTCGATCTCGACGGGCAGCAGCGTGTCGGCAATCCGAACATCCGTTACGACTACGTTGCGCTGGGCCTGCGGGCCAGGCAACGCATTACCGATTCCATGTGGTTCGGCTTTGACGTAGAACGCACGCAGCGGACCGATCAGTACGTTGGCTACAACGACTACACGCGCGACAGCTTCGGCGTCGAGTTCCACTGGTCGCCCGGTGAACGTTTCGACTTCGAGGCAGAAGGCGCTTATCACCTCTACGACTTCCCGAATGCCTTCGCTTTCCACGAGCCCGTCGCGGGCGGCAAAACGCAGGAATCGCTACTCGGCAAGGTCGAGGCATCGTTCCGCATGACCCGCAACCTGAGCCTGATCCTGGAGGCCCGCCTCCGGGAAACCGTGTCCAACGATCTTCGTATCCAGTACGAACGTCTCCAGTACATGCTGGGCATTCGCTGGGAGTCCTGATCTTGGTACACTTGCGCGCTTTCCCGAGCGCGCTATGGACGTCACACCGATCCTCGAAAACCTCAATGACGCTCAGCGTCAGGCGGTAACCGCGCCCGCTGAACCGACGCTCGTCATTGCGGGCGCCGGCAGCGGCAAGACGCGCGTGCTCGTGCACCGGGCCGCATGGCTCATCGACGTCGAGGGCGTCTCTCCACATGGCCTGCTGGCCGTCACGTTCACGAACAAGGCTGCGGCCCAGATGCGGTCTCGCATCGAGAGTCTGCTTGATGTGCCGGTGCAGCACCTCTGGATAGGCACGTTCCATGGCCTTGCGCATCGCATGCTGCGGCGTCACTGGCGCGAGGCCAGGCTGCCGCAGAACTTTCAGATTATCGACTCGGACGATCAGCTGCGCCTGCTGAAACGTCTGCTCAAGAATCTCGAGATCGATGATGGGCTTGTTCCACCCAAGACGGTCCAATGGTTCATCAATGCGCAGAAAGACGAGGGCCTTAGGCCGCAGCACCTCGACAACGAAGGTGATGAAGAGCGGCAAAGGATGATCTCCCTGTACCAGTCTTACGAGGAGGTCTGCGAGCGCGGCGGCCTCGTGGACTTTGCCGAGCTGTTGCTGCGCGCGCATGAGTTGCTGCGCGACAACGAGGAGCTGCTCGGCCATTACCGGCGCCGTTTCCGGCACCTGCTCGTTGACGAGTTCCAGGACACTAACGCCATTCAGTACGCGTGGCTGCGCCTGCTCGCCGGCGGTGATGGCGTGCCGTTTGTCGTGGGCGACGACGACCAGTCAATCTATCGCTGGCGCGGCGCTCGCGTTGAGCACATCCTGCAGTTCCAGAAGGACTTCCCCGGCACGAACGTCGTCAAGCTCGAACAGAACTACCGGTCGACGTCGACGATCCTGAACGCCGCGAACGCCGTCATTGCCAATAACGGGTCGCGGCTTGGCAAGAACCTCTGGACCGAAGGCGCGGAAGGCGAACCCATAAAAGTCTATTCGGCCTATAACGAGCGCGATGAGGCGGACTTCGTCATCGGTCGACTGCGTGACTGGATTGACCACGGCAATCTCCGCTCCGATGCGGCCATCCTGTACCGCTCGAATGCTCAGTCCCGTGTGCTCGAGGAAGGCCTTATCAACGCCGGCATTCCGTATCGTGTCTACGGCGGCCTGCGCTTTTTCGAGCGCATGGAAATCAAGGACGCGCTCGCGTACCTGCGGTTGATTGCTCATCGTGACGACGACTCGTCGTTCGAGCGCGTCGTTAACAAACCCACGCGGGGTATCGGCGCCCGGACGCTGGACATGATCCGGTCTTATGCTCGCGCCAACACCTGTTCGCTATGGCGAGCCGCGGGCGCGATTGCGAGTGACGATCTCAACGGTCGCGCCGCGAACGCCGTAGCCGCATTCATGTCAATGATCGAACGCATGGCGCGCGAGGTTAATGGCCTGGATCTTCAGGACAAGGTCGACCATGTTATTCACCAGAGCGGCCTCGTCGAGTTCTTCAAGAAGGAAAAAGGCGAGAAGGGCGAGACCCGCGTCGAGAACCTGTTCGAACTCGTCAGCGCCGCAAAGGGCTTCGAGCCTGACCCGGCCAACGAAATGTCGCCGCTCGACGAGTTCCTGTCACACGCTGCCCTCGAAGCAGGCGAAGCGCAGGCCGATGCCTGGGAAGACTGTGTCCAGCTCATGACCATGCACTCGGCGAAGGGTCTCGAGTTTCCGCTCGTCTTCCTGTCTGGCATGGAGGACGGGCTGTTTCCGCATCAGCGCTCGATCAAGGACCCGCAGGGGCTCGAGGAGGAACGTCGTCTTTGCTACGTCGGCATCACGCGCGCCATGCAGACGCTGTACGTCACTCATGCCGAGCAGCGTCGCCTGCACGGGATGGACAATTTCTCGCAGCCCTCACGGTTCATTCGCGAGATTCCCGACGAGCACGTCGAGGAAATCAGGCCACGCGTGCAGGTGGCCAGGCCGTTGCGCTCAACCGGCCCGTCGCGACGACATTCCGGAACCGGTGCACTGCAGAACGAATATGGTGCGCACCTCGGACAAAGGGTGCGTCACCGCAAATACGGTGACGGCGTTATCACCAATTTCGAGGGCGAGGGCGCGCATGCCCGGGTCGAGGTGAACTTCGAAACGGAAGGCACGAAAATGCTCATTATGAGCTATGCGAATCTGGAGCTTGTCTCGTAGAACTGCGTGAGCCGCGTTCTGTGTCACTGCGCGTCCTTCGAGGCGCGGCACGCGTTCAATACCGGTGGTTATTGGCAAGTGGCGCAACAAAGGAGGACGCGCAGTGATGCAGAACCCACACGGGAAGCGACTGGTCGAGCGCATTACTTTGTCGCTCGTCGCTCGAGTGGGACGACCACGCTTCGCTCCTCGCTTCGCGTACATCGCTCGACCAGTCAGCTTCGCGGCCACGAATTTCTACGAGACAAGCTCCACACTGATGTAAACTACTGATCCTGACGCAGCAGGGTATGCGGCGCCTTTAAAAGGGCACGTCAACAACAATGAAAATTCTCATTCTCGGCGCAGGTCAGGTCGGCTCATCCGCCGCTTATCATCTGTCACGTGAGGAAGCCAACGAGGTCACTGTCGTCGATCGCCGGCCCGATGTTCTTCGCGAGCTGCAGGACCGTCTCGATATTCGCACCGTCGTCGGCCACGCCGCGTATCCCGAGGTACTCGAGCGCGCCGGCGCCTCCGATGCCGATATCGTCGTCGCGCTAACCGACTCTGACGAGACCAACATGGTGGCCTGCCAGGTTGCGTACACACAGTTCCGCACGCCGACGAAGATCGCGCGTATTCGCTCCGCCGAGTACATGAACGCGAACAAGCTGTTCACGCAGGACGCGATTCCAATTGACGTGCGCATCAGCCCCGAGCAGCTCGTCTGCAGCTTCGTCGAACAACTCATTCTCTATCCGGGCTCAACGCAGGTCCTCGACTTTGCCAACGGCCGCGTCCGCCTTGTCGGCGTGAAGGCGGACCGCGACGGCCTGCTCGTCGGTCAGCGCATCGCGACGCTAAAGGACCACATCCCGAATACCGAGGCCCGTATCGCGGCAATTTACCGACAGGGTAAAGCGATGCTTCCCGACGGCGATACGGTCATTCAGGAAGGCGACGAGGTGTTCTTCATCGCCGACCGCAAAGACATCCGCGTGTTCATGAGTGAGATGCGACGACTCGAGGATCCGGTGCGTCGCGTCGTCATCGCGGGTGGCGGCAACATCGGCATGCGCCTCGCGAAAGCGCTCGAACAGACCAACCAGGTCAAGATTATCGAACACAGCCAGCAGCGCGCCCGCTATATCTCCGAGCAGCTCAACAAGGCGATTGTGCTCGTCGGCGATGCGGCCGATGAAGAGCTGTTGCTCGAAGAGAACATCGACAATGTCGACGTCTTCTGCGCGCTGACAAACTCCGAAGAGGCCAACATCCTGAGCTCGATGCTCTCGAAGCGGCTTGGCGCTCACAAGGTCATGGCGCTGATCAATCGTGCCGCGTACGTCGACCTCGTCGAGGCGGGCACAATCGACATCGCTATCTCTCCGCAGCAGGTGACCATTGGCTCTCTACTCGCGCACGTGCGACGTGGCGATGTTGTCAGGGTGCATTCGCTGCGACGCGGCGCCGCCGAGGCGATGGAAGCCATCGCGCACGGTACCGAGGAAAACTCCCAGGTAGTCGGGCGTGCGATTGAAGACATCGAGTTGCCGAAGGGCACGGCAATCGTCGCGATCGTCCGTGACGACAAGGTCATGATTGCGCATCATGACACGGTCATCGAGGCCGACGACCACGTCATCATGTTCATGACCGATCGACGCAAGATCGAGCGGCTCGAAAGCCTGTTCCAGGTCGACGTTTCCTTTGTCTAGATGAACCTGGCCGTCGTACAACGCATTCTCGGGCTGCTGCTGATGATGTTCAGCCTGACGATGCTGCCGCCGATCCTGTTCAGCGTTTACTACAACGATCATTCCTGGCTGCCCTTCGTCGAAGGGTTTGGTATCACGCTGGCAGCGGGCCTGCTCCTCTGGTTGCCGGTACACCGGGTTCGGAAGGAACTGCGGCTGCGCGACGGCTTCCTCGTCGTCGCCGCGTTCTGGACGGTTCTCGGCACGGCCGGCGCCGCGCCATTTTTCTTTGCAGACGAGGTGCTGTCGCTGACCTTCACGGACGCGGTCTTCGAGTCGATGTCCGGGCTGACGACGACGGGCGCCACGGTGCTGACCGGCCTCGACGATCTGCCTGTATCAATCCTCTATTACCGCCAGCAGCTGCAGTGGCTCGGCGGCATGGGCATCATCGTCCTCGCTGTCGCCGTCCTGCCGATGCTCGGTGTCGGCGGTATGCAGCTGTATCGCGCCGAGGCGCCAGGGCCCGTCAAGGACACGAAGCTGACGCCGCGTATCACCGAGACCGCAAAGGCCCTCTGGTACGTCTACCTGGCGTTCACGATATCCTGCATGATCGGTTACCGTATCGCGGGCATGGGCTGGTTCGATGCGCTGTGCCACGCCTTTTCGACGGTTGCGATCGGCGGCTTCTCGACGCATGACGCAAGCATCGCGTATTTCGACAGCGCGGCAGTCGATTTCATTGCTGTATTCTTCATGTTCGTTGCGGGCATCAACTTCTCGCTGCATTTCTTCGCGTGGCGCTACGTATCCATCAAGCACTATTTCCAGGACCCGGAGTTCCGCGCCTACACGTTCATTCTCATAGCACTATCTGCTGTCGTCATCGGCTCACTGTTCTTGTACCGCGGTTTCGATGACCCCTACGGGACCTTCCGTGACGGTTTGTTCCAGTCTGTGTCGATCGGCACGACGACCGGGTTTACGACCGAGAACTTCGCACTGTGGCCTGCGGCGCTACCTGCACTGCTGATCTTCTCGAGTTTCATTGGTGGGTCCGCCGGGTCGACGGCAGGCGGTATCAAGGTCATCCGCTGGTTGCTTGTCTACAAGCAGGGCGTCCGCGAGATCGTACGCCTCGTGCACCCGAGCGCCGAAATTCCGGTCAAGCTGGGTAACAAGGGAGTACCGTATCGCGTCGTCGACGCCGTGTGGGGTTTCTTCTCGGTGTACATCATTATCTTCGGCGTGATGTTGCTGGCCATGATGTCGACCGGCCTTGACCAGGTGACCGCATTCTCGGCGGTCGCTGCGACGCTCAACAACCTCGGTCCCGGACTCGGCGACGTTGCATCTGGCTTCATGTCGTTGAGTGATACCGCCAAGTGGATCTCGGTGGCGGGCATGCTGCTCGGTCGCCTCGAGATCTTTACGCTGCTCGTTTTGATCACGCCGACGTTCTGGCGTACCTGATCAGTGGGTGGCGACAAGGACACCAATGCGTTAGATCGCATAAGTGCCGTTACAGGCAGAGCGGCAGCATGGCTGACGCTGTTTATGGTCGTCGTCACCTTTGTCGTCGTAGTCATGCGCAAGCTGTTCGACATCGGCTTCATCTGGGTGCAGGAATCCGTCGTATGGATGCACGCGGTCGTGTTCATGCTCGGTGCGGCCTATACGCTACGCAACGAAGAACATGTGCGCGTCGATGTCTTCTACCGGACGATGAGCCCGCAGCGTCGCGCCTGGGTCGACCTTATCGGCGTCGTGCTCTTTCTGTTGCCGGTTTGCCTGTTCCTCGGTTGGAAATCGTTTGATTTCGTCACTCAATCATGGAGTATTCGCGAGGCATCACGCGAGTCCGGTGGCCTGCCTTACCCGCTTGTCCCGATGCTCAAGTCGGTGATACTCCTGATGCCGATTGCTGTGGCGCTGCAGGGTGTGTCCCTGTTCCTGCGCTCACTGCGCGCGATTCGGGGCCGTTAGCCATGGAATGGATCGCCGCCTTACTGTTTGTCACCGTGATCCTGGTTTTGCTGGCCGGGTTCCCGGTCGCCTTTACGCTTGGCGGCACAGCGCTCATCTTTGCCGGCATCGGCACCATGTCCGGAACGTTCAGCGAGGCTTTGCTCCTCGGGCTGCCAAACCGCGTGTTTGGCATCATGACGAATGAGACGCTCGTCGCTGTCCCACTGTTCGTTTTTATGGGCGTCACGCTGGAACGCGCGCGCATCGCGGAGGATCTGCTCGAGACATTAAGCAGCCTGTTCGGCTCTCTGCGCGGGGGGCTTGGCATTTCGGTCACGCTCGTGGGCATGTTGCTGGCGGCAAGCACGGGCATTGTCGGCGCGACAGTCGTGACGATGGGCCTGCTGTCGTTGCCAACGATGCTGAAACGGGGTTATGCCCCGGAGGTCGCTACCGGCACCATTTGCGCGTCGGGTACCTTGGGACAGATCATCCCGCCATCGATCGTGCTGGTCATGCTCGGCGATGTGATGACCACGGCGTATCAGCAGGCTCAGCTTGAGATGGGTATCTTCTCGCCGAAGACCGTGTCCGTCGGAGACTTGTTTGCCGGCGCGCTTATTCCAGGATTGCTACTTGTCGCGCTCTACGTGCTCTACATCCTCGGCATGGCGCTGTTCAAGCCAGTATCCATGCCGGCGCATACGGCCGACGAGGGCGAGTCGGTCACGCTGCTCCGCGTGTTCCGAGCAATTGCGCCGCCGTTGATCCTGATCTTCGCGGTGCTCGGTTCGATCCTGACCGGGCTGGCTACACCCACTGAGGCGGCAGGCGTCGGCGGCATGGGCGCACTGTTGCTCGCAATCGCTCGACGGGAACTCGATCTCGAGCGGCTGCGGGACATCATGCGATCGACGCTGAGCATCAGCAGCATGGTGTTCATGATCCTGATCGGCGCCTCGATTTTCTCGCTCGTATTCCGCGGCTACGGCGGCGACGATGGTGTACACGCAGTGCTCGACGCGCTGCCCGGTGGCGTCGTGGGCGCAGTCATTGTCGTAATGCTCGTGATGTTCCTGCTCGGCTTCGTTCTCGACTTCATCGAGATTACGTTCGTCGTCGTGCCGATCGTCGGTCCTGTGCTGCTCGCGATGGGCCTTGACCCGGTATGGCTCGGCATCATGATCGCGATCAATTTGCAGACATCGTTCCTGACGCCACCGTTTGGTTTCGCGCTGTTCTATCTGCGCGGTGTGGCGCCCCCTGAAGTCACTACGGCACAGATCTACAGGGGCGCGATACCCTTCGTGGCGATCCAGGTATTTGCGCTGCTACTGATTGCTGCATTCCCCGATCTCGTCACGTGGCTACCTGAACAGATCTACAGCAACTAGAGTTGTAGTTATGAGCTTTCGAGCCGTTGAAGAAGCGCGCAGTGAAGTGTTCGACCGGACGGTTACGATTCGCTGTAAACCGAACTGACTGCGTCGGCGAGTTTGCCGACGAGTTCCTGCTCGTGGTTCTCGTCAATGATGTACGGCGGCGCCAGCAGAACATGGTCGCCAATGCGGCCATCGACGGTGCCGCCCATCCCATAGACCATCAAACCACGCTGCATCGCCGCCTTCTGCACCCGATTGTGGTATTTGCCGTCGGGGTCCAGAGGCGCTTTGGTTTCACGGTCGGCAACAAACTCGACGCCAATGAACAGGCCGCGGCCACGGACGTCCCCGACATTCGGGTGTGAAGCAAACGCATCCTGCAATCCGCCCAGCAGCGATGCGCCCCGGACCCCGACATTTTCCAGGAGGCTCTGTTCTTCAATGACCGACAGCGTTGCGAGGGATGCGGCCACGGCGGTGGCGTGTCCCATGAACGTGTGACCGTGCTGGAAAAAGCCGCTGCCGTTGCGAATGGTTTCGGTGATCTCGCCACGGCAGAGTAACGCGCCAACAGGCTGATAGCCGGCTGCGAGCCCTTTCGCCATGCAGACGATGTCCGGCACGATATCTTCCTGCTCATAGGCCATCATGGTGCCGGTGCGACCCGTGCCGCACATGACCTCGTCGAGGATCAGGTGAATGCCGTATTTATCGCAAATCTCTCTAACGCGCTTGAAATAGCCAGGGACGGCCACGACGGCTCCTGCCGTAGCGCCGACAACGGTTTCGGCGACGAAGGCCGCAACGCGATGCGGGCCCAGTGCCTCGACCTTGGCCTCAAGTTCGTTCGCAACCCGCTGGCCGTAATCAGTAACGCTTTCATCGTCGCTTCGCTCGCGGTACTCGTAGCAAGGCGCAATGTGATGACCATCGACGAGTATTGGTCCGAATTTCTCACGACGCCATTCATTGCCGCCCGTCGCCAGTGCACCGAGCGTATTGCCGTGATAACTCTGGCGCCGGGCGATATACAGGTGGCGATCCGGCTGGCCGGCTTCGACGAAATACTGCCGAGAAAGCTTGAGTGCCGCTTCGGTGGCCTCGGAACCACCGCTTAGCAACAGGACTTTGTTCATGCCCGGCGCGGCCGCGACCATCTTGTCGGCGAGCGCTTCCATGACGTCGGTTGTGAAGAACGACGTGTGCGCATACGGCAGCGTGCCAACCTGCGAACGAATCGCTTCGATAACGGCGGGATGACTGTGGCCGAGGCAGGACACGGCAGCACCGCCGCAGCCATCGAGGTAGCGGTTGCCGTCGGCATCGACAACGTAGACGCCATCGCCCTGCGCTGCCCGGGACGGTGCTTGCAGGAGGCTTCGATGCAGAACATGACTCATTGCTTCACCAGTACGCGCTGACTTTGGACAGTTGCTTTTCGGCTTCCCTCGCAATCTTGACGGCGTCGCCGCCCTTCTTCGCGACCAGCAGTGTTATCAGGGCTTGCGTAACGGCGAGTGCGCCGGTGAACGAATGATAAAAAGACGCCGACTTGTTCTGCGTGATGATGGTGTGGCCGGCCGCATGCGCCGCCGGGGACACGACGCTGTCGGTAACCGCGACGATCTTCGCGCCGGCCTCGGCCGCGTAGTCAACGGCGTCGATCGTCAACTGCGTGTATGGCGGAAACGAGATGACGAGCAGGCTGTCGTTCGCGCCAATCCCACGAAGCTGGTCCGCAAAAATGCCGGCGTGTGTGTCTATCAGCCTGCAATTTTCCTGGAACAGCTGATAGGCGTAGTGGAAGAGGAACGCCGGCGCGTACGCGCCACGCAGGCCGAGCACATAGACTCGGCGACTGCCGTGCAGTGCCTCCGCGGCAGCTTCGATTGCAGCCTGGTTCTCGTCAGAAAGCGTCCGCTCGATATTCTCGAGCTCCTGCCGGCGCAGGTCCATAAACAGTGAACCCGTGTCGTCGGCGCCTCGTCGCTGCAGATCCTCAACGCGCGAGGAGAACTTTGGTTCGATCTTTCGCAATCGCTGGCGAAAAGGCTCGCGGAGAGACTCGTATTCCTCGAAACCGAGGGTCTTCGACAGTCGGCTGACAGTGGCTGGCTTGACCCCCGCCTCTTTGGCCACCTTGCGCATCGAGTTGAGCCCCACCTCCTCGGGGTGCTCGACCATGAACTTGGCGGCCTTCTGCAGCTCGGGAGTCAGGTCGGAAAATGACTCGATGAGCAGGCGAATTGTTTCTGGATACGGGCGTTGCATCGTACTAATGAAACAGATGAATCATGACGTCACTATACTGAATCATCCGTTGCATTAACAAGGGGTTTCGGCTAGGTTTAGAGCCGATAGTTATAAGACTAACGGACACTTGGCGTGTCCGAGAAAAGACAATCTTTCGCAAAAAAGAGAGGGGGAAAATCCACATGAAGAGAAATTCCGTTTCCTTCGGCGTGATGGCTGCGTTGCTCGCAACTGGCGGGCTGTCGTTCCAGACCGCCGTCGCACAGGATGACGGTGCTTCGGGTGAGTTCATTGAAGAGATCGTGACGACCGGCTCGCGCAGCGCCAAGCCGCGCTCGGCCGGGGATTCGCCAGTTCCTGTTGACGTCATCAGCGCCGATGACTTCACTGCAATGGGCAACACCGCAGACCTGACTGACAACATCAAGGCACTGGTGCCGTCCTACACGGCCACGCCAGCCACAGGCGACGGCTCGGCCTTCGTTCGGCCGACATCGCTGCGCGGTACTGCGCCGGACCAGACCCTCGTGCTGATTAACGGCAAGCGTCGCCATCGTTCAGCACTGGTGCAGTTCTTTGCACCCGCGGCCGGCAACGGCGCCCACGGTGTCGACATCGGCATGATCCCGGGCATGGCCATCAAGCGTGTCGAAGTCCTGCGTGATGGCGCGGCTTCGCAGTACGGCTCCGATGCTATCGCCGGTGTGATGAACTTCATCCTGAAGGACGACGCGGAAGGCGGCAGCGCCAAAGTACAGTTCGGTGAGTACTTCGACGGCGAGCAGAGCATGCACCTCGGTGCCAACATGGGCATGGCAATCGGCAACAGCGGCTTCATCAACGCCACTATCGAACATGTCGACAATGACGCGCTGTCACGCGGCATTCAGCGACCCAACGCGCAGGCGCTGATCGACTCCGGTGTGCAGGGCGTGGGTGCGGACGCGCCGTTCGGCGATGCGCCCCTCGTACAGACCTGGGGCCGCCCGGAGACTGAAGGCACCCGCTTCTTCCTGAACTCCGGCTTCGAGCTCAGCGGCTCCGCCGAGCTGTATGTCCGGTTCAGTCTCGCCGATACCGACGGTCGCTATCGCTTCTTCTACAGGCCGCCGGATCACTCGACGTTCACAAGCCAGCGCACATTTGGCGACGGCTGCCCGGTGTGCGACCCGAATGCCGGTGACCCGGTGTTGGACGATCCGCTTATTCCCAATTCGCAGAGCTTGATCGAGCAGGGCTGGACAGGACTACCTGCGGGCTTCACGCCGTTCCTCGACGGCGCCCAGGAAGACTCGAGCTTTGTCGTTGGCGTCAGTGGTGAATTCCAGAGCGGCATGCTCTACGACGTCAGCTACAGCTACGGCAAGAACGAGCTCGATTATTTCCTGAACAACACGGCGAACCCATCGCTCGGCCCGGGCGACTTTACGTCCCTGCCGCAGATGGACTTCGACGTTGGCGGCTACGCCCAGGAAGAGAACAACATCAACGCGGACTTCTCGCTGCCGATGAGTGAGAGCATTAACCTCGCATTCGGCTTCGAAGCACGCGAAGAGACGTTTACGGCGTTCTCGGGCGAACCGAATTCGTATTTCGGTTCCGGTTCGAGCGGCTTCCGCGGCATCGAGCCCAGGAACGCGGGCGCGTTCAAGCGCGACAACGTTGCGTTTTATGCAGACGTCGAGCATGACGTGTCGGACGCTTTCCTCGTTCAGTATGCGGCTCGCTACGAGAACTTCTCGGACTTTGGCGGCACGCTGAATGGCAAGATTGCGGCTCGCTACCGTGTATCCGATACCTTCGCCCTGCGCGGCGCAGTCTCGACAGGCTTCCATGCCCCTACGCCGGGACAATCGAACGTATCGACGATCATTACGACGTTCGATGGTACGACGGGTCTGCAGGTTGAAGAAGGCCTGTTCCCGGTCAGCGATCCTTCTGCCCAGGCAGCTGGCGCGAGAACGCTGACGGAAGAAGAGTCGCTCAACGTGAGTGCCGGCTTTGCGCTGGACATTGGTGAGGCCATCTCATTAACAGCGGATATCTACAAGATCGAAGTCGACAACCGCATCTACCGTACCGGCAACATTACGGTTCCGCCGCAGCCCGGTGACGACCCGAATCTGCCTGAGCGTTCGCTGTCTTACTACACGAATGCGCTTGATGTAGAGCACGAAGGCGTAGACATCGTCGCGACTTCATCGTTCGACCTCGGGTCTACGACGAGCCTCGACCTTGCGCTGGCGTATTCCTATGGCCAGATCGATGTAACGGGTCAACGCACCTTCGTTGTGGACGGCGACCTGATTCAGCCTGTCAGCGATGCGCTCGTAGAAGACATCGAGAATAATTACCCCGAGCACCGCTGGACGCTGACGGGTAATTTCCTGATCGGTGAAGACTTCAACATCATGAGCCGCATCAACTTCTACGGCGAGCACTACGATGAGCGCGGCACAATTGGTGCCGCGACGGACCCGAGTGCCCAGATCGACGCAATCTACTACGTCGATCTCGAGGCCGGATGGAACGTCAACGAAAACTGGCGCGTTGTGCTTGGTGGCTCGAACATCTTCGACGAGTATGTCGACGAGATTGGTCCACCAAACGCCAACCGTCTCAGCGTTGGCCTGCAGTATCCGCGCCGCACGGTTGCGAACTACGAAGGCGGGTCGTGGTACCTGAAGGGAATTTACTCCTGGGACTAACGATCTCCTCGTAAGCACAACCTGATGTGCAACAAGGAAGGCCGGTCGCAAAACGACCGGCCTTTTTCGTTCACAGAAGTCCCTTGCTCGAGGCGCTGCGCAACGCCGACATCAATGACTCGTCGTCATATCGTCCTCTGCTGAGGGCCTCGGCATAGTCCGGCAGCGCAGAACCGGTTACCCGGGCGGCACAGAGCTTGCCAGCGGCACAGGCCGACATGCTGCCGAATCCCGACAAGGCCGCAACCATGAACGCGCCGGGCGTTGTCATCGGGCCGATCAACGGCCAATTCTCGTCCGTCATTGTGTAGTAACCGCCGTAATGGGAGTAACGCGTCGGCGGCTCTCTCACATAAGGCGCAAGTGCCGGCAGGAATGCAGCGGCGCCGCGCATCACAATCTCCGGGAACTGAGGATCCGAAGCGGGCTCGTTCGCGAGATCCTCTTGCGGGTCGCTGAGCGTCTCGTTGTACGCCCAACCGAGCTTGACCCACCTGCCCTTCGGGCCGCCCTCCGGTCGGCAGTGGGTTCCGCCGGGCAGGCTGCCAGTCAACCAGGCAAGGTCAGGATCGTCGGCAAGCAGTTCGCGTTCCTCGTCACTCCAGTCGAGCGTCTTCTCGTCGAGGTCGATAGAGAAAGGCATATCCCGATCGATCGCGCCAAGCCGGTCCTCGAACGCGACTTTTTGCTGGAACACGTTGTGAACGGGTAGTTCCTCGCCAAGCATCGCTGCAATGTGGTTGACGAATGGGCCGGCTGCATTAACGATGGCCCCTGCCGCCACTGTCGTAACGTCGTTAGCGGCGATGCTCAGGACGAAGCCGTCACGCGGGTCGATCTCCGTGACCGCGCCGCGCAGAAGTCGACCGCCTTTTGCCCGCACTTGCTCGAGCATCCATGTGCCGAGCTGCTGTCCGCTGATGTCGCCGCCGCGCCGAATATGAACGACATTCTGTATGTCGGTTGATAGCGCCGGAAAGCGCTCACGTATCGCCTTGCCTTCATGGAACACAATATCGATGCCCGGTTGCAGGGACGCTGTGAATTCGCCGATGTTGGTGCGGCGCGTTGCGAGCACGTAACCGCCGCGGGTCATGCGAAACACGTCGCCACTGTCGTGCGCAAAGCGATCAAGCTCATCGATGCTGTCGTTGGTGAACGCGGTCATCACCGGGTGCGGCCACCAGTTGCGGTAGTTGTCGCCGGACTGGGCGCTCGTGTAACTCATGGGTTGCCGCGGGTCGATCAGGATGACCGACTCTCGGCGATGCGCGACGGCGAGATAATAAGCGGTCGCGATGCCGGCAATACCGGCACCGATGACCGCTATATCTGCGGTTGCTTTAGAGATGACGAGCGGTGAGGTAGGCGCGTTCCGAAATGTCGGAGTAGGCCGCCGTCTTCTCGAGATACTCGAAGTACGCCTTGCCAATCTTCGCCGATGCGGGATCGTTGGCCATGAGCTCAGCGACCACCTCCTCCGTTATCGATTTCAGCAGTGCGACGACCTCGTCAGGGAACGGCCGTATCTCAATATTCGGGTCCGCCTTGAGCGTGGCGAGTGACATGGCGTTGCCATGAGTGTATTCCGCCGCCATATCGGTTGTCAGCGCCTGGCAGGTGATGCTCACAATTTCCTTCAGGTCGGGCGGCAGTGAATCCCAGGCGGCTTTGTTGACGATCGTTTCCAGTCCCGGGCCAGGTTCCTGCCACCCTGGGTAGTAGTAGTACTTCGCCGCCTTGTGCAGACCGAACGATGCGTCATTGTAAGGACCGACCCATTCAGTTGCGTCGATTGCGCCCGTCTGCAGCGCCGTGAAAATTTCAGCACCGGGTAACGTGACGGGGGTGCCGCCCGCGCGTCGCAGCACTTCGCCGCCCAGGCCGGGGATGCGCATCTTCAGTCCCTTGATGTCGTCGATTGAGTTGATCTCCTTGTTGAACCAGCCACCCATCTGCACGCCGGTGTTGCCGCACGGCAGCGGCACAAGGTCAAACGGCTCGTAGAGTTCGCGATAGAGGTCCATGCCACCGCCGTAGTAGAGCCAGCCGTTGAGCTCGGTGTTCGTCAACCCGAAAGGGATGGCCGTAAAGAACTGTGCCGCGTCCACCTTGCCCTTGTGGTAATAGGACGCGCCGTGGCCCATCTCGACGGTGCCACGTGAGACCGCGTCGAACACCTCGAACGGGGGTACCAGTTCGCCGCCCCCGTATACCTTGATCTTCAATCGGCCACCGCTCGCCGCTTCGACGCGGGTTGCAAGGTTTTCCGGCGCCATGCCGAGACCGGGAAACTTCGGTGGCCAGGACGTGACACAGGACCACTCGAAGGTCTCGCCGCCTGCCGCGGCGGTACTCGTGCAATCCGCTTGCTCGGACGTGCATGCTGCCAGGCCGGCCGCCGCCGCCAGGCCCCCTACAAACTCTCTTCTTTTCATGATGTCGTCCATGTTGTCGTTATGCGGCTAAGTCTATTGTTCGCTCTGACGCAATGCCAACCGACGATGGTCGAGGTTCCTGGGGTACTGGGCACGAATCGGTGGGCCCTGATGCGTGTCTTTCAAACCCACTTTTTGTCTATTAATGGCTATTAAGTAGATTATCTTCCCATTCGAAAACGAAAAGAGCCCCTGATTTGGGATCAGGGGCTCTTTGTTATGCTCCGACAGGCCATTAGCCCCGAAATTTGCCGTCCGTGGCTCTCGAGGTGGGATAAAACCGGATGACGTCTCCCACCCGCCGGGAAAAACAGTCTCGCACGCAGCCCTCTTTGTGGTGTCATATTATTCTGCGCCTTGCGTCCACTAACGGGGTATCTGGAGAAAATGATCGGATTGCTGCAGCGTGTGACTCATGCCGATGTTGCGGTTGGGGGTGAGACCGTTGGCCGGATCGGGCGGGGTCTTCTGGTGCTGGTCGCCGTGCACCGCGAGGATACCGAGCAGGATATTGGCCGCCTTGCCGAGCGCCTGCTGACGTACAGGGTCTTTCCGGATGACGAAGGCCGCATGAACCTTAGCGTTCAGGACATCGGCGGCGGGTTGCTCCTCGTGCCGCAGTTCACACTGACGGCCGATACGAAGAAGGGCACACGGGCGAGCTTTACGAAGGGCGCGCCGCCCGAGATGGCCTCGGACTATTTCGACCAACTGGCCGATGCCTGCCGGGCGAAGCTGGCGACGGTTGAGACGGGGCGGTTCGGCGCCAATATGCAGGTCAGCCTGACGAATGACGGCCCCGTGACGTTCTGGCTCTCAACCCGTTGAAAAGGCATCGTAAGTTCATGTCAGTCACTGTGTCTGACACCGCCCCACCGTGTCAGACACAGTGACTGACATGGGGTGTGATGTCTGTCGGGTTTTGTTGCGCCGAGGCGGGTATCATGAACATAATTCGCGCCTTATCTGACGGGGCCCAGCCCCAGGAGAAACTAGATGTTTTCCAACATTGGTCCGTGGCAGCTGCTGATCATTCTGCTCATCGTGCTGGCCATCTTCGGCACCAAGAAGCTTCGCAATATGGGCTCTGACCTCGGTGGAGCGGTGAAGGGCTTCCGCTCGGCAATGAATGAAGCCGACGAGACGGCCGAGCAGATCAGTGACTCGTCCAACGACGCTGATTTTGACAATACGCCGGCCGAAGAGCCCAGCAAAGAGAAAGACGCTTAAGCCGAGGGGCGCAACATGTCCGGTATCGGCGGTACGGAATTCATCCTGCTATGCCTGATCGGCCTCATGATACTGGGGCCGGAGCGGCTGCCCAAGGTCGCCCGCAAGCTGGGCGGCTGGGTTGGCAAGGCGCGACAGATGACGCGCACCCTGAAGCGCCAGCTCGAAGAAGAAATCGACGCCGAGAAGAATCTCGGTTTTGATCCGTCGGAGCTCAAGAACCTGAGTCCCGAACAGCTTATTACGCCACGCGACGACGACACGTTTTCGCCAATGCACGTCGAGGAAGACGACACGACGCCGGCTGCACCGCCGTCGGACAAGACTGAAAAGACCGCGTAATGGCCGACGAGCAAAAAGAAGACCTCGGCGAAGGTACGCTGCTATCTCACCTGATTGAGTTGCGCAGCCGGCTGTTCAAAGTATTCGGCGCCGTATTCCTCGTATTTCTCGCGTTGTTGCCGTTCTCGAAGATGATCTTCAACTACGTGGCCGAGCCGCTTGTCAGCGTCGTGCCCAATGGCCAGCTCATCGCGCTGAGCCCGGTGTCTCCGCTCACCGCAACCATTGCGCTAACGTTTTATCTGGCATTGTTCATCGCGATGCCTGTCGTCCTTTACCAGATCTGGGCATTCGTTGCGCCGGGCCTGTACAAAAAAGAGAAGCGCTTCGCGATACCGCTGTTGGCGACGAGCATCGTGCTGTTCTTCGTTGGCATGGCCTTCGCCTACTACGTCGTCTTCCCACTGATCTTCGGTTTCGTCTCGACGTTCACACCGGATGCCGTGAACTATCAGCCGGACATGACCGAGTACGTCAGCTTCGTCATGATGGTCGTACTCGTCTTTGGTCTCGCGTTCGAAACGCCGATAGCGACGGTGCTGCTCGTCATGACAGGTCTGACGACACCCGAAAAGCTCGGCAGTGCCCGCCCGTATGTTTTTCTCGGTGCATTCGTCATCGGCATGCTGCTCACGCCACCCGACGTCATCAGCCAGACAATGCTCGCTGTACCCGTTTATCTGCTCTACGAGATGGGTATCTTCATGTCCCGGATTTTCCGCCCGTCTACCGAGGAATCGACCGAAGAAGCGGCGCCGGCCGACGGCTAACATTCTGAAACCAAACATAATTCCAATGGTCCGACTACCTTAATGCCGCGGGATAGTGTTTAATTTGTAACCTTTCTCCGCATTAGAATAAGTCGATGGCGTAGCGCGCCTATCGGGGGGACGATGACTGACTCTGTGGCCACGCCGGCCGAAGACTACTCGCATGACGCCGAGTTCTTGGGCCATCCGAAAGGCCTGTATGTTTGTTTTGCCACTGAGCTCTGGGAGCGGTTCTCGTTCTACGGAATGAAATTCCTGCTGGTGCTCTATCTCACGAAGTACCACCTGTTTACGGACCAGATGGGTCTCGATGTGCTCGGCGCGTACGCGGGACTTGTTTATGCACTGCCATTGATTGGCGGCATGCTGGCCGATCGCTACCTCGGCATGCGCAAGTCGGTCGTCTTTGGCGGCATCTCTCTTTGCCTGGGCCACCTGCTCATGGCGGTCGAAGGCCACGCGGCCAAGCTCTATCCCGCCGGCACGACACTCGTCGATAACCTGACGCTCGCCTCCGGGGAGGTGCTGGCAGCCGGCACCGTTCTCGCTGAAGACATTACGATGAGGGACACGGCGGCACTCAGTGTCTTCTACATGGCGTTGGCACTCATCGTCATGGGTGTTGGTTACCTGAAGCCGAACATTTCGACGATCGTGGGCAAGCTCTACGCGCCGGAAGATCCACGGCGTGACTCGGGCTTCACGATCTTCTACATGGGCATCAACATTGGTTCGTTCACGGCGACTTTGCTTTGCGGCTGGCTGGGCGAAACCTACGGCTGGAAATACGGCTTCGGCGCTGCGGGTATCGGCATGGTGATCGGCCTGATCACGTTCCTGCGCGGCCAGAAGCACCTGATGGGCCACGCCGAGCCGAGCGACCCTGAGAAGCTCACCAAGAAAGTCCTTGGCCCGATCAATGTCGAGTGGTCAATCTACCTGCTGTCGATCCCGGCCCTTGGCGTGATCTGGTGGCTCGTACAGCACGAGCACGTCGTGCTCGGGTCGCAGAACATCCTGCTCATTGTTGCGATCGTCGGACTGATTCTCTATTCGATGCTCTATGACAAGACCAGGCACAACAATACACCGGCATACATCATCGCGGGCGTGGCGGTGCTCGCAGGCGCCTATGCCGTGCTTGTCAACCTCCACTTCCTGCCAGGCAGCGAGGACATTGCCGAGTACGTTCTCTATGGCTCGGTTCTGCTGATTGTTGGCTTTGTCATCTATGGCTTCCTGACGCACAACTCCCCGGAGTTCGGACGCACGGTTGTCCTGATGATCCTGATTCTGTCGACGATCGTCTTCTGGGCGCTATTCGAACAGTCCGCCGGCTCGATGACGTTCTATGCGGACCGCGTGCTGGATCGTCAGCTCGGTGACATCGAGTTCACCGCGGCGCAGTTCGGTTCGCTTAACGCGGGATTCATCATGCTGCTCGCGATCCCGTTTGCGATGCTCTGGACCTGGATGGCGAAGAAGAATCTCGAACCATCGACACCCGTCAAGTTTGGTCTCGGCATCATCCAGGCCGGTCTCGGCTTCGGCGCCCTGATTCTCGGCGCACAGTTCCCGGACGAAGCTGGCAAGGTTGCGATGATCTGGTTGGTCCTTGCGTACCTGCTGCACACGACGGGCGAGCTCTGCCTGTCGCCAGTGGGCTTGTCGGCGGTCACCAAGCTGTCGATCGGTCGCGTCGTCGGCGTCAGCATGGGCACCTGGTTCCTCGCAACAGCGCTGTCCGAAACCGTAGCGACACGCATTGGGCGCATGGCCGCCATTGACACGCCGACAGGGGAGGTTGTTGACGTTGCAGCCGCACTTGCCCGATACACGGAGCTCTACGAGGTTCTCATGTGGCTCGGCATCGGCGTCGGCGCGTTCATGATCATTATTTCGCCGATCCTGCGTCGCTGGATGCACGGCATACATTAAGAACGGAAACACCTATGAAACATTTCGTGAAACTCTTCGCGAGCGTTACGCTCGCTGTCTTCCTGGCCGCCTGCTCGCAGGACGTCAGCCAGGAGCCCGCCACAGGAGCAGAAGGGGGCCCGACCGAAACGGCCGACGAGTTTGTCGCCCGTGCTAACGCAGAGCTCAAGGAGCTCGGCCGGGAAATCGGCGCAACCAACTGGGTACGCGCGACCTACATCACCGAAGACACAGCTATCCTCGCGTCAGCCGCCTCGGAGAAGTACAGCGCATGGCACGGCGAGATGGTCGCACAGGCGCTGCAGTACGAGGGGCAGGAGCTCGATCCGAGCACGCGCCGTGCGCTTGAGCTGCTGAAGCTCGGCACGTCGGCACCGGCACCGAATGACGCGGCAAAACGCAAGGAGCTTGCCGAGATCCGCACGGACATGACCGGAAAGTACGGTGCTGGCAAATACTGTCGTACCGACGATGATTGCATGTCCGGCTCTGAGCTCGAACAGGCGATGCGCGATGCGCGTGACTACGACGAGCTGCTCGAGTACTGGGTCGGCTGGCGCGAAGTTGCCGTGCCGATGCGTGAACAGTACGCGCGCTTTGTCGAACTTGCTAATGAAGGCGCGAACGAGCTTGGCTACTCCGATCTCGGCGAGATGTGGAAGTCGAATTACGACATGAGCCCGGCTGAATTTGAAGCCGAGTCCGCGAAACTCTGGAAGCAGGTCAAGCCGCTTTATGACGAGCTGCACTGCCACGTGCGCGCAAAGCTCGGTGACGTTTACGGCGAGGACAAGGTGCCGCAGGACGGCCCGATCCCCGCACACCTGCTGGGCAACATGTGGGCGCAGCAGTGGAGCGCGCTGTACGATCTCCTGGAGCCATACCCCGGCATTGGCGACATCGACGTCGACTCGACGCTCAAGACCAAGAACTTCTCGCCACAGGAGATGACGCGCTCGGCTGAGAACTTCTACGTCTCTCTCGGGATGCCGCGTCTGCCGGATACATTCTGGGAGCGCTCACAGTTCACGAAGCCACAGGACCGCGAAGTCGTTTGTCACGCCAGCGCGTGGGGCCTCGATGGCGGCAACGACCTGCGCATCAAGATGTGCATCAACCAGACTTACGATGACCTGCGCGTCATCTACCACGAGCTTGGTCATAACTATTACCAGGGCGCGTACAAGGATCAGCCGCCACTGTTCCAGAGTGGCGCCCACGGTGGCTTCCATGAGGCCATCGGCGACACCGTGACGCTGTCGATGACGCCGGGCTACCTCGCAGAAGTTGGGCTCGTGAATACGGCCGAGGACGATGAACGCGCGATCATCAATCGTCAGATGCAGATGGCGCTCGACAAGATTGCGTTCCTGCCGTTCGGCAAGCTTGTCGACGAGTGGCGCTGGGGCGTCTACTCGGGCGCAATCACGCCGGAGAGCTATAACCAGTCCTGGTGGGACATGCGCCAGAAGTACCAGGGCATCACACCTGCGGTCGAGCGCACCGAGGCGCATTTCGATCCGGGCGCGAAGTACCACGTTCCGGCGAACGTCTCGTATACGCGCTACTTCCTTGCCCACGTGCTGATGTTCCAGTTCCAGCGCACGTTGTGTGACATCGCAGGATATGAAGGTGACCTGCACGCCTGTTCCGTCTTCGGCAGCAAGGATGCGGGTGACAAGTTCTACGCGATGATGGAGGCCGGTGCGAGCCAGCCCTGGCAGGACACGCTCGAGGTCATGACCGGCACGCGTGAGATGGACGCGACCGCAATCATTGATTACTTCGCGCCCCTGATGGGGTACCTCAAGGAGCAGAACGCCGAACGCAGCTGCGGCTGGTAGCTTTACCTCTCTTTTGATCGAGGGCACGGCGCTGCAGCGTCGTGCCCTTTTTGTTGCGAATTTCAGTAAACTGGCCCCCAAACAATAAGAGGGGGACCTCATGTCAGATCAAGCCCAGCCCGCCACGACCAATGGCGGCTTCCTCGGTACTGTGGAACGCGTCGGCAACAAGCTGCCCGACCCTGCCGTACTCTTTATCGCGCTGCTGTTTATCGTCTGGATCCTGTCGTGGCTGCTGTCGTACGTAACGTTCGACGTCTTTCACCCGGCCACCGGCGAGCGCATCGTCATCGTCAACCAGCTAGCGGCGGATAATTTTGTCCAGTTTCTGGCGACGATGGTGAATCGCTTCATGACCTTCGGTCCGGTCGGCGTGGTCCTTGTCGCGATGCTCGGTATCGGCGTCGCTGAACACACCGGATTCATCAATGTCGCCATCCGCGCGCTGCTGAATGTCACCGCGAAGTGGCTGCTGACACCGATGGTCATTCTCGTGGGCATCGTCAGTCACTCGGCCGTCGACGCAGGCTATGTACTCGTCATTCCGCTCGGTGGTGTCATCTTCTATGCGGCAGGGCGTCACCCGCTCGCGGGTATTGCCGCAGCCTTTGCCGGCGTCTCGGGCGGCTTTTCGGCCAACTTCGTGCCGAGTTCGCTCGATCCGTTGCTGCAGGGCCTGACCCTTGAAGGCGCGCGCCTCCTGGATCCGGAAATTGCGGTTAACACGCTCAACAACTACTTCTTCACGACGGCGTCGTCGGTTCTGATCGTCGGCCTTGGCTGGTACATCACGGACAAGGTGGTTGAGCCACGGGTTTCCGGTGTTGAGATTGACGGCGATGCCGAAGACCTTCCCGAGATGCACGACCTGACGCCCGAAGAGCGCCGCGGACTGCGCTGGGCGCTCTTCTCAATGGTGTTCGGCCTGGTGCTTCTTGGCGTTTCGCTGATACCTGAGAGCTCGGCATGGCGTGATCCCGACGGCAACCTCGCCACGTTTGGCGCGCCGATCATGCAGTCGATCGTCTCGCTGATCTTTCTGCTGTTCATCATTCCCGGCATCGTGTTCGGCAAGGTGTCCGGCTCGATGAAGGGCATGAAGGACATGATCGAGGGCATGACCCACGCGATGCACAACATGGCGTACTACATCGTCATCATGTTCTTCATCGCGCAGTTCGTTATCGCGTTTTCCGTCTCCAACCTCGGCACGCTGCTCGCGCTCTCGGGTGCGGCGGTGCTCAAGGCGCTGGGCCTGCCGACGGCCATCACGATCGTCGGCATCGTCCTGCTGACAGGCTTCGTCAATCTGTTCGTCGGCTCGGCGAGCGGCAAGTGGGGCCTGCTTGCGCCGATCTTCGTGCCGATGCTCATGTCGCTGGGTATTTCGCCGGACCTGACGCAGGCCGCTTACCGAGTTGGCGACTCGAGCACGAACATCATCACGCCGCTGATGCCGTACTTCCCGCTCGTTGTGATCTACTGCCAGCGCTACGTGAAGTCGACCGGCATTGGCACGCTCGCGGCTATGATGCTGCCGTACTCGATATGGTTCCTCGTGTCCTGGACGATCTTCCTGCTGCTCTACTACGCAGCCGGTATTCCGCTCGGGTTCGCCGCGAGCTACACGTATCCGCCAACCTAAGGGCAACACATGCACGACTTCGAGAAGCTAGGCGCTTTCTACCTCGGCAAGCGCTATGACATGGACGCGGACAAACTCACGGACGAGTTTGTTCTCTATGACTCCAAGGACCTGACCACCCACGCCGCGATCATCGGCATGACCGGGTCCGGCAAAACAGGTCTTGGCATTGGCCTTCTCGAAGAGGCAGCGCTCGATCACATACCCGTGATCGCGATCGACCCGAAGGGCGACATGGGCAACCTGCTGCTGACGTTCCCGCAGCTCAAGGCCGAAAACTTTCGCCCATGGATCAACGAGCGCACGGCGATGGACAAGGGCCAGACGCCGGACGAGTTCGCCGCCGCACAAGCTGCGCTTTGGAAGAAGGGACTCGGCCAGTGGGGCCAGACCGGCAAACGCATTTCTCAGCTGCGTAAGAATGCCGATCTCGCGATCTACACGCCGGGCAGCAATTCCGGGCTACCGGTATCAGTTCTGCATTCCTTCGACGCGCCCGACCAGGAACTGGTCGACGACATCGATCTCTATCGCGAGCGTGTGCAGGCAACGGCAACGGGCATCCTGACTCTGCTCGACATGGATGCCGACCCGGTCTCTAGCCGCGAGCACATCCTGATCTCGCGCCTGCTCGATAATGCGTGGAAGGAAGGCAGAAGCCTCGACGTGCCTGCGCTGATCGGGGAAATCCAGAACCCGCCGATCACGAAGATCGGCGTCATGAACATCGATTCATTCTTCCCGGCCAACGAACGCTTCAAGCTCGCGATGGCGCTCAACAACCTGCTTGCCGCGCCTGGCTTCGAGGCCTGGATGCAGGGCACGCCGCTGAATGCGAAAAACCTCCTGTACACGGAGGAAGGCAAGCCGCGCATCTCCGTGATGGCGATTTCGCACCTCGACGAAGCGCAACGCATGTTCTTTGTGTCAATGTTGCTCAACGAGATCATCGGGTGGATGCGCGCACAGCCTGGCACGTCGAGCCTGCGCGCGATCATTTACATGGACGAGATCTTCGGCTACATGCCGCCGATCGCGAACCCGCCTTCGAAGAAGCTGTTCCTGACGCTCCTCAAGCAGGCCCGCGCTTACGGCGTCGGTCTCGTGCTCGCGACGCAGAACCCGGTCGACCTCGACTACAAGGGCCTGTCGAACACGGGTACGTGGTTCATCGGGCGCCTGCAGACGGAGCGCGACAAGATGCGCGTCATGGAAGGGCTCGAAGGCGCGAGCGCCGGCAGCTTCGACAAGCAGGCGATGGAGCGTACGATCGCCGGTCTCGGCAAGCGTCGCTTTCTGCTGCACAACGTCCATGAAGATGAGCCGGTCGTATTCAACACACGCTGGGTGCTGTCGTATCTCGCGGGACCGCTGACGCGCGATCACATTCGCACGCTGATGAAAACGGCCAAGAACAAGCTCGCGGCTGCGGCCAGGGCTGTTTCCAAGCCGAAGCGGAAAGCTGGGGAAGTGGCGCCGGCATTGCCGCCATCCATCGACCAGTTCTATGTGCCGGGGTCCGGCGAGGACCTTGTCTACCACCCGCGATTGATTGCGGGCGGCGATATCGTGTTCACGAGCGCGCGCTACAAAGTCGAGGACGAGCGCGGCGTTGTGCATACCGTTGAGTTCGAAGACGGCCCCGTCGACATCGATTGGGACAACAGCGAGCCGCTGGAGCTGTCGCTGGACGACCTCGACGACAAACCCGAAGAGGGAGCGACGTTCGCCGACTGCCCGGCCGCGGCGGACAATACCAAGGCTTATGCGGGATGGGGCCGCGACTACAAACGATGGCTTCGCCAAAACGAGACCGTCACGCTGTATCGCAGCAAGAAGTTCAGACTCACGTCAGCGCCGACGGAATCGGAAGGCGACTTCCGTGCCCGCCTGCAGGACGCCGCCAGTGAAAAGCGTGATGTCGAGATCGCAAAGATACGCAAGCGCTATGCGACCAAGGTAACGACGCTTGAAAACCGGCTGATGCGTGCAGAACAGTCGATCGCGGTGCAGAAAGAGCAGTCGAGCAAACGTAAGCTAGACACGGCCATTTCATTCGGCACCGCTATTCTCGGCGCGGTGCTCGGGCGCAAAAAGCTTTCGAGCAGCACAGCCAGCAAAATGGGCACGGCAATCAAGACCGCCGGCAGCGCCCGCAAAGAAGCGCAGGATGTCGAACGCGCGAAACAGACAGCCGACAAGGTCCGCGCGGATATGGCCGCGCTGAACAAGCAGCTGGAGGAAGATGTAGCGAAGCTGGATACGTCGTTCGATGCCCAGGCCGAAGAACTCGATGAGATTGTCGTGCGCGCCAAGAGCACGGATATTCACGTTGCGGTCACGGGCCTGGCATGGCTACCGTACACGGCCGACGAAAAAGGCAGGTTGCGCCCGGCCTGGTGACGGGAGACACGATGGCAATCAACATTGCTGTCCTCGGTCAGATTGTGCACGCGATTACTTTCGTCGCGGCGGTCTGGTACGAGTTTCGTAGGAGCAGGTAATGCAAGGCACAAAGCTATTGGCGGTGTTGAGCTGCCTGATGTTTAGCGCAGCAAATGCGGAAGACTTTGTTTGTCCCGACGACCAGTCCAAGGCGCTTGACCGGGAGCGCTGGAAGATCGATTACGAGTCCGGAGACAGGGCGTCAGTCGATCTGGCCATCGATGCTCTGCTGGATCTGGCGTCCAGAGCGAATCGGCCAGAAGATCGATTTGCGTTCCAGCGCGCCTGCGACGACATCGCAGAGGTACTTCTTGTCGAGGGCCTCGTCGAGGAAAAAGCGGCCAGCCTAGCCGGCTGTCCTGAAGGCACTGTCGACGACGTTGCGCAACGACGCGAAAAACGCAAGCAGGTTTACGGCGAAGATCCGCTCCTTCCCATAGTGCGTGTGTCACCTCGCTGGCCAGGCAAAGCGCTTAAAGAGGGGCTGAGCGGTGAGGTTGTCTTTGAGTTCACGGTGACGAAAAAGGGTGAAATCAAGGAGCCGGTTGTCGTCGAAAGCACGAATGACATATTCGTAAAGAACGCAATGCGTGCGCTGAAGATGTTCAAGTACAAGCCACGCGAGGAAAACGGTAAGCCTGTCGAAGTCCAAGGTATAAGAGACCGCATCGTCTTCAACTACGAGAAGAAGCTCCTCGACGAGAAGCTGTGGGACTGCCCGCGCTAGCTAAATCATGTTGGCGCTTGCGGCATTTCTTATTTCTGTTATCGCGCTCGCGCACTCGTGCCTCGGCGAGCGTTACATCCTGATTCGGCTGTTTCGTCAACCGTTGCCGAAGCTGTTCGGTAGCGACGAGTTCACGAAACGCACGCTGCGGTTTGCCTGAGCTTCCGGCAAAGTCCGTCTAATCCCCGATACAGGCGCCTGCGTAGGCCTTCGTCACGCTCGCGTTCTCGAGCTGGCACTCGTTATCGTAAGTGACTCCGTCCATGCCGCAGACAGGTGAGTAATCGTCCGGGCAGTTGCGGCCGAGGTTCTCACACACGCCTGCGTAATCAATGCGGATCCCGCGGCGTTCGGCATGGCAGGCGTTGGAATAGGTCATGCCGTCCGAACCGCAGACGGGTACAAACAGGATCGGGCAGGGGCGAAGGTTACAGGCGCCCTCGGTGAAGGTCTGCACTTCAGCTTTGTCGGCGAAGCAGGCGTTATCGTAGGTCGTGCCGTCGTCGCCGCAGACCGGTGCATAGACCTTCGGGCAGTTGTCGAAGTCGCAGGTGCCTTTGCGCTGTACGGGCACGCGATCGACGGCAGCCTCGCAACGATTGATGAAGGTACGGCCGTTCATGCCACAAACCGGGTCATAAACGCTTGGGCAACCGTTGGGAGTACAGGCGCCGAGTCCGGCGATCTCGACATTCGACTTGGTGGCGAAACACTCGTTGATATACGTGTTGCGATCCATGCCGCAAACCGGGTCGAAGGTCTCTGGACAATCCACCTCGTCTCCGGGGCAACGACCTTCGGAAGCCGCTGTTGTGCCTGCGGCGCGCGCCACGCATTCGTTGCTATAGGTGTTCCCGTCCTCACCGCACACCGGGGCGTATTCCTGAGTGCAGGCGATCTCATCTGCCTGGGCAAGCTGTATGGGCACAGCGCTCGCGGGGAAGATTGACTGCAAATCAACCTCAGCGGCAAACGCTGCCGGTGCGAACAGGATCGACGCGAACAAGGCGACCAGGGTGTGTTTCGGTTTCATGAGCTGCGACATATCTTCTTTAAGCTTAGAGCGCACAACCGGCGGCGGGTTCAACGGGCGGCGCCCCAGAAGTTGTAACACAGTGCCTTGATGCCGGGAATATACATGCGGTTATCGTCTTCGATGGTAAATCCGCCCGGCTTCAGAACGCGTCGCATGCCTTGCAGTGCGGCAGGTTCAGACCGCTGCCGAAACCGATCTCAAGAACGTCGCCGTACGCGCGTGGCACAATCTTCTCGTGCTGCTTGCGTGCGGCCTTCCCGCTGCAAGCCACATTGATGAGGCCGGGCAGAATACGCTCTTCGTAGAAGCTCATTTCACGAGTTCGCTGACGCGAACCAGCTTGAATCCCTCTTCAGCCAGGCGCGGTAGCTCTTTCTCCAGCAGCTCGAGCGTCGCCGGGTACGGATGTCCGATGCCGATCGCGTAGCCGCGTTTGCGCGCAATCTCCTTGAGGCGCTCGAACTCGCGCGCAATCGCCCCCGGGTCCTTGTCCGGGTCCAGGAATATGTCCCGCCTGACAGCATCGACGCCGTTTTCCTCGGCGATCTGCATCGCGACACTCTGGTGCGTCGTGAAACTATCGATAAAGAACAGCTGTTCGCGTGCCGCGATCTCCTGCATCAGCCAGGCCATGTGCCCCGGGTGCCGTGTGAGCAACGAACCCCGGTGACTGTTGATGCCAACCACATGCGGAACGGCCTCCAGTGCCTGCTGAAACGTGTCGCCGACGCGGGCGCGGCTCATGTCCAGCACAATCTCGGCCGGCTCGGCCCGGTCGTCGTCATCGTAGGCCTGCAGCGGCAGATGCAAGAGCACTTCCTTGCCATTGGCGTGGGCCTGTTGGGCGAGCGTACGAGCGCGGGGCGCGCTTGGCAGGACCGACATCGCGACGGGGCCCGGGAGACTGATCGCGCGCTTGCCATTGGCAAGGTGGTAACCGAGATCGTCGATGATGATCGCAACACGCGGCACTTCAGCGAGCGCGGTCGCCGAGAAAAACAGCAGGATCAGTGCCGACAGACGGCGGAGCATTAACGCGCGTCGCTGTGCATCACCGGACGGGCGTCGAGGTGCTCGATGGCTTCGGCTAGCTGCATGTCTGACTCGCGATCGAGCATGCCGGTCAGGCTGAGATCCGGAAAGCCCGGCGTATCGTCGACGTAGACGTCGGGTGTGATACCCACATCCTGGATCGAGTCGCCAGATGGCGTGAAGTAGCGAGAGGTCGTCAGCTTGATGGCGCGGCCCTTGGACAAGGGGACGACGGTCTGCACGAGGCCCTTGCCGAAGGTTTCGGTGCCGACGACGAGCGCTCGATTATGGTCCTGGAGCGCGCCGGCGACGATTTCGGATGCGGATGCCGAGCCACCATTGACAATGACAACCATCGCAGCGCCATCAAGGATGTCGCCGCGGTGCGCCGACCGTGTGAAGCGTGAATCGAGCGAACGGCCATCAGCCGAGACGATAACGCCCGAGTCGAGGAACAGGTCGGAAACGTCGACAGCCGAGTCGAGCACGCCGCCCGGGTTATTGCGCAGATCGAGCACGAGGCCCTCGAGCATACCGCCGTTCGCTTCCTGCAGGTCGTCGACCGCGCGGCCAAGCTCTCGCGCCGTGTTCTCGCTGAACTGGCTGACACGGATATATCCGTAGGCCGGCGCGAGTATCTCCTTATGCACGCTCGCCATGCGAATAATCTGCCGTCGCATCGTGTGATCGATAACTTCTTCGCCGCGCAGCACGGTTACGGTTACTTTGGAACCGGCGTACCCACGCAGGCGACCAATCGTTTCCTGGAGATTGTCGGCTTCGACTGAAACACCATCGACCTGGATGATGCGGTCGCCGGCCCTCAAACCGGAACGAGCCGCGGGGGAGCCGGCAATCGGCGTTACGACAGTGACGTTGCCATCGACCTCGTCGACCTCGATGCCGATGCCCGTGTAGCTGCCTGTCGTGCTGATGCGGATGTCGCGGTATTCACCCGCGTCAAGATACTGCGAGTGCGCGTCGAGATCGCTGACCATGCCGCGAATGGCGCTTTCGAGCAGCTCCGCATCGTCGAGCGGTTCGACGTAGTCACGTTTAACCCGCTCCAGCACCTCGGCAAACAGCCGCGCCTGCTCCCAGGCCATCTCTTCCTTGGTGGGCGCGCTGCCAGCCTGGATCAGGCCGCCGGCGAAGGACAGGCTCAAGCCCATCACGACGCCGATCACGACGACCAAAACTGCACGAACTTTCAACGACATACGGTCTTCCGAATTGCGATCGACGACCTTAGCACAGCGAGCGGCAATATTGTGAGCAACAGGTCAATAACAGCATATTTACTCACCGCAATTTAGCTACCAGGCCGCTTTGTCACCCACCTCCGCGGGTTCTCGGGTTTGGTACCCCGCCTGAGCTCGAAGTACAGCGAGGCCTGAGACTGGCCGCCGCTATCGCCGACGGTCGCGATGACATCGCCTGGCGCGACCCAGTCACCGGTAGTCTTGAGAATCGTTTCGTTGTAGCCGTACAGCGTCATGTAGCCCTCGCCGTGATCGACGATCACGAGCAGCCCCATGCCGGCAAGCCAGTCTGCAAACGCCACGCGACCATGATAGACGGCGCGAACCTCTCGGCCTCGGGGCGCCGCGAGCACAACGCCATTCCACTTGATGCGAGTACCGAAACGCGGCTGACCGAAGTCGTGCACGAGCGTGCCGGCGACGGGCCATGTCAGCTTGCCGCGGTGCGAACTAAAGGGCTGCTCGGAGGTAATCGGGTAGTCAGACAGGATGCTCGTCAGTTCGGCGATCAGTCTCGTCAGGTCCTGCTCCTGTGCAGCAAGCCGTTCCACTTCCTTGCCTTCGTCGGCAATCTTACGGCGCAGCTCCGCAAGCAGCGACTTGCGGTTTTCCTGCGTTGTGTTGAGCTTGCTTAGTTCGTCATAACGCTCCTGCACGAGCGCGGCCAGGCGCGCCTCCTCGGCAGCGATCTGCGACACGAGTTCGTCGAGCTTGCGGATTTGCTCGATGACCGCTTCGATGTTCTCGGCGCGATAGTCGTTCAGATACCGGTAGTACGCCATGAGGCGCCCCAGCGTTGCCGGGTCTCGCTGATTAAGCAGGAGCTTGACGCGCTCCTGGTTGCCGCTCATGTACGCGGTACGCACCTGTGCGGCCAACGCCTCGGATTCGCTGTCGAGATGGGCCTGTCTCTCAGCGAGCTCCGTTTCGAGACCGGCCTTCTTCCTGGTCGTGTACTGATGCTCGCGCTCGATCACCTTGAGTCGGGAACGCTGCTCGGCGATTGCAACGTCGAGGTCCTGGAGCTCGGCCGTCAGGCGATCCCGCTCCTCGGCCGCCCGGTCCATGCTGCGCTTCAGGTCCGAAATGCGCTCGCGGACCTCCTCGAGTTCGCGCTCCTTGACCCGCGCGAGCTCGCCGTGTTCGTCCTGGGCAAAAGCGCCCAGGGCCGGCAGCAGCAGGGCGAGGATCAGGTAACGGGACAGCATGGGCGCGAGTGTAGCGCTTCGAGGCTATTCCCTCTCGCCCAAACGGGTATAATCCCGGCTTTTGGCACGTTCGAGGCGCAATCCCTGCGCCGAAATTGTTGATTCATGGACAGAATTATCGAATTCGTCGGCAACCACCTGTTGCTGTCGTCGGCGCTGGTGGTCAGCTTTTTCCTGGTCATCTTCTCCGAGTTGCGCCGCAAGGCAACCGGGCTGATCAACATCGAGCCCAGCGATGCGGTCAAGCTGATCAATAACGACGCCCTCGTTATTGATATCCGTAGTGCCGACGCTTTCGGCCGCGGCCATATCGTCAACGCCCGGAACATCCCGTCGGATGAGCTCGACAACAAAATGGCCTCCCTCGACCAGCACAAGTCGAAACCCGTCGTTGCCGTATGTGATGCCGGCATTAGCTCGACGCGTGTCGTCAACAAATTGCGCCAGAGCGGCTTTGAGAGCGCATACGGTCTCAAGGGCGGCATGAGCGGCTGGTCGCAGGCCGGCCTGCCTGTCGTCACCGGTAAGAAGACCAAGAGCAAGTCCGGCAAGAACAAGAAAAAGGGCTAAGCGCCGCTTGAGTTATAGTTGATCGCCTGCGGTTTGCGGGCTGGTAATTGGAAAAACAGGAAACGTCATGGCAGAGCAGGAACAGGCACAGAAGCAGCTGGCCGTCACCAAGATATATTTGAAGGATTGTTCGTTCGAGTCACCGCAGTCACCCGCGGTATTCAAGAAAGGCGAATGGAACCCGCAGACCAATCTAAATCTGCGCAGCGCGCACTCGGCACTCGACGATACTTCCCATGAGATCGTTTTGACGATCACGGTCGAGGCAAAGGAGGACGACAAGACGCTGTTCCTGGTCGAGCTGCAGCAGGCCGGCATTTTCGAAATCTCCGGGTATGACGGTGAAGAACTCGCCGCCGTTGTCGGCAGCTTCTGCCCGAACATCCTGTTCCCGTATGCGCGTGAGTCGATCGCGTCGATGATCCAGAAGGGCGGTTTCCCCGAGTTCATCCTGCAGCCGATCAATTTCGACGCGCTGTACCTGCAGGCGAAGCAGCAGCAACAGCAGCAGGGCGACGGCGCCACCGCGGAAGCTCACTGACGGGCGCCGACGTGCCTAAACGCATTGCGGTCATCGGGGCCGGCTCGTGGGGTACGGCTCTGGCATTGCAGTTCGCACGCGTCGGTTGCGAGGTCCGGCTTGGCGGCGTTGTCGAGTTCGACCTCCTCGAGTCGATGGTCGAGGACCGCGAAAACAAGCGCTACCTGCCGGACATCCCTTTTCCGTCGAACCTGAATGCCTACCCGGATCTGGATGAATGTCTCGATGGCGTTCGCGACATCCTCGTCGTCGTTCCGAGTCACGGCCTGCGCGATACTCTCGAGAAAATCAAACCGCGACTAGCCCAGGACTCGCGCATCTGCTGGGCGACCAAGGGCTTTGAGCTAAGTACCGGCAAGCTGCCACACCAGGTTGCCGCCGAAGTCCTCGGGCCCGATATTCCCGTCGCTGTGCTATCAGGCCCGACGTTTGCCCAGGAGGTCGGCGCCGGACTGCCGACTGCGATGACGATCGCATCCCACGATCACGACTACGCCAGGGCGCTTGCGGAGACAATCTCGAGCGACAAGTTCAGAGCGTATACCTCGGACGACATCATTGGCGTGGAGGTCGGCGGCGCCGTGAAAAACGCGCTCGCCATCGGTGCCGGCATGTCTGACGGCCTCGGCTTCGGCGCAAACACGCGCATCGCGCTAATCAACCGCGGACTCGTCGAGCTAATGCGCCTCGGCGTCGCGCTCGGCGCAAAGAAAGAGACCTTTATGGGGCTCGCCGGCATGGGCGATCTCGTGCTGACCTGCACCGACAATCTGTCGCGAAACCGTCGCATGGGACTGGCGCTGGCCGCCGGCAAGACCGTTGAGGAAGCGCAGGAAGAGATCCAGCAGGTCGTCGAGGGCGTCAAAGCGGCAAAGGCCGTGCACGAAGTCGCCGAGCATCTCGGCATCGAGATGCCAATCGTCAACCAGGTCTACAGCATCATCTACAAAGGCGTGGAACCTCGTGATGCGGTCATGGCGCTCATGACCCGGGCCATCAAGGCCGAGGCCGACCACTAGGCGAGCTGGTCTGCGGTTCTAGCGACCACCCTCGAAGCCGAGCTGGCGCCAGGCCTCGTAGACAACCACCGCAGCCGAATTCGACAGGTTCAGGCTGCGGTTGCCTGCCCGCATAGGCAGCCTCAGGCGCTGGCTGCCGGGAAGCGCGTCGAGAACTTCTTGCGGCAGTCCGCGGGTTTCAGGCCCGAACAGCAGCGCATCTCCCGCGCGGAACGCCACCTCGTCATAACGCGTCGAGTTGCGTGTCGACATGGCGAACAAGCGCGGCTGCCCGAGCGCCGCGACGCAGTCCTCCAGGGACGCGTGCGTTTGGACGGTCGCAAACTCCCGGTAGTCGAGACCCGCGCGCTTCAGCCGAGGCTCGTCGAGCTCGAATCCCAGCGGTTCGATCAGGTGCAGCGCTGCCCCGGTATTTGCGCAGAGACGGATAATGTTGCCCGTGTTCGGCGGTATCTCGGGTTCGTACAGAATGACGGAGAACATTCCGGTAGAATGCCGCCGCGATGGCGAACAATCCACTACACACCGAGCTTTGCGGTCTGAGCATGAATTCGCCGATCGTCCTGCTGTCAGGATGCGTCGGTTTTGGTGAGGAGTACACGCGCGTCGAAGGCTTTTCAAATGCCGACGTCGGCGCGGTCTGCCTGAAAGGCACAACCGGTGATGCCCGTCTCGGTAACCCGCCGCACCGCATCTACGAGACGCCGGACGGCATGCTCAATGCAATCGGATTGCAGAACCCGGGTGTCGACGCGGTTGTCGACGACATCCTGCCGGGGCTCGATTTTTCGGAAACGCGCTTTATCGCGAACGTATCCGGCTCGACAGTTGAGGAGTACGAGCGCGTTACGCAGCGCTTCGACGATTCCGACATCGACGCGATCGAGATCAACATCTCCTGCCCGAACGTCAAGGAAGGCGGCGTCGCATTCGGCAACGACCCGGTCATGTCCGCGCAGGTCGTTGCCGCCTGTCGCAAACATACGAAGAAACCGATAATCACCAAGCTCTCGCCGAACCAGACCGACATCCAGGAGAACGCGCGACTGTGCATCGAGTCGGGGACCGACGGTTTCGCTGTGATCAACACGCTCATGGGTATGGCGATCGATACGGCCACGCGCACACCGGTCATCGGCAACGTGCGAGGCGGTCTCTCGGGCCCGGCCATCAAGCCGATCGCGCTGCTCAAGGTGAACCAGGTTTACGAAGTGGCAAAACCTCATGATGTTCCCATCATCGGCCAGGGTGGCATCACGACGGCGAACGACGCACTCGAGTTCCTCATCGCGGGCGCGACCGCGGTCGGCATCGGCACTGCGTTATTCTACGACCCGCTCGTTTGCGGGAAGATCAACACAGGCATTGCGTCCTATCTTGAACAACACGACATGAGCAGCGTTTCGGAGCTGGTTGGCACGCTGCAGACCTGACCTCGCCGGAGGCACTCTTATGCGAAGCATCGTCACAAGCCTTATCGCTGTCTTTCTTGTCGCCTGCGCCGACGAGCCTGAGGCGACGGCACGCTACGGGCCGGTCGAAGTAATCCGCACCCCGGCATCGTTTGCCGAAGACGTCGAGATTATTGTCTCGGACGTGCACATCGCGCCGGGTGCCGAGGTGCCCGGCCACAGCCACGCCGCAGAAGAACTCGTCTACGTCATCGAAGGTTTAGCGATCCACGTTGAAGAGGGCCTGCCAGAGCGCACGCTGCGTCCTGGCGACATGGCCGTTATTCCTCCCGAGACCGTGCATCGCCCACGCGGCGGCCCCGATGGCGCTCGAGCTATCACTGTGCGCTTCAAGTTGCCGGAACGTGAGGAACGGGATGCGGCCCCGACAAGCGTCAGTCAGCCGCCGGCCGAGATTCCATCTGACGAGTCATAAAGCGGTTGAAAGGGTCGTTGGTGTAGTCGCCGAACGGTCCACAGAACTCGAATCCATGCTTGAGGTACAGCGCGTGCGCCGGTTCGAACGCGTCACCGGATCCGGTTTCGAGACTCAGCCGCGTATAGCCGCGCTCGCGCGCGACACCAAGGATGTATTCGACGAGCGCGCTTGCGACACCTTTGCCGAGATGAGCCTCGGCCGTGCGCATCGACTTGATCTCGCCGTGCGTCGTATCGAGCTCTTTGAGTGCGCCGCAACCAAGTAGCGCCTTGCCCTCCCAGGCAGACCAGAACGTGATGTCGTTTGCGCGCAGCCCATCAAGGTCGAGCGCATGAACGCTTTCCGGTGGGGAGTGATCATGCATGCCGCGAAGATGTGCGGCGAGAAGCGCCTGCACCTTGGCGCCGCTTAGATCGTCAACGCGGATATTCAATCGAGATGCAGCGCCTTCATCTTGCGCGCGAGCGTGTTGCGGCCCCAGCCAAGCAGCTTGGCGGCCTCTTGTCGATGGCCGTTTGTGCGAGCCATCGCGATCTCGATCAGCGTCTTTTCGAATGCAGGCATGGCCGTATCGAGCAGAGGCGTCTCGTCCTTGCGCAGCTGCCGGTCCGCCCAGGCGGCCAGAACGCGGGTCCATTCTTTCGCCCCCTGCTGTGACGACTCGGCGCCGCCGAGATCGCCCGGTATGTCCTGCGCAGTAATCACGCTGCCCGGCGCCGTTACAGTCAGTCGGCGCGCGGCATTGACGAGTTGGCGCACGTTGCCCGGCCAGTCGAATCCTTCGAGCGCTTCCATGGCTCCGGAATCGATGCTTTTTGGTGCCGCGCCAAGCTCCTTACCGGCCTCTGCAAGATAATGGTTGAGCAATAGCGGGATATCTTCGCGGCGCTGGCGCAACGGGGGAGTGTTGATGCGTATGACGTTGAGGCGGTGATACAGATCTTCGCGGAATCGCGCTTCTTTGACTGCCCGGGCGAGATCCTGGTTGGTCGCCGCGATGACTCGCACATCGACCTTTATCGGCGTCTGACCGCCAACACGATAGAACTCGCTCTCTGCCAGTACGCGCAGCAGGCGCGTCTGCAGGCCCGGGGACATATCACCGATTTCGTCCAGAAACAGCGTACCGCCGTTAGCCTGCTCAAACCGACCAATGCGACGAGAATCGGCGCCCGTAAACGCGCCCTTCTCATGGCCGAACAGCTCGGACTCCAGCAGCTCGGAAGCAATGGCCGATGTGTTTAGTGCAACGAACGGCTTGTCGGCCCGCGGGCTATGATCGTGCAACGCACGCGCAACCAGCTCCTTGCCAGTGCCCGACTCCCCCGTGATCAGGACGGTCATGCTCGACCCGGACAGCCGGCCAATCGAGCGGAAGACCTCCTGCATGGCGGGCGCCTGGCCGATCATCGAGGCAATGACATCCGGCCTGGTCTCCGGCCCGGCGCCCCCGTTCTTGCGCGCCGCCTTGTGGACAAGTTCCACCGCTTCGTCGATATCGAACGGCTTGGGCAGGTACTCGAACGCACCGCCCTTGTACGCCGCGACCGCGCTCTCGAGATCGGAGTGAGCAGTAATTACGATAATTGGCAGCTCGGGCGACGTGTCCTGAAGGCGTTCGAGCAACGCAATGCCGCTCATTCCCGGCATGCGCACGTCGGTGATCAGCACGTCTGGTTTGTCATCATCAAGGGCGTCGAGCAGGTGCTCCGCACGCTCGAAACTACGCGTCTCCATGTCGGCGTGCTTCAGCGCTTTCTCAAGCACCCAGCGCACGGACTGATCGTCGTCGACGATCCAGACGTTGAGGTCGTTGTCAGTCACCCGACGTCTCCTGTTCAAGCGGGATACGTACGAAAAATACGGTCCTGCCCGGGCGGCTCTCGAACTCGATAAGTCCGTTGTGTCGACTGATCATTTCCTGCGCTGCTGGCAGGCCAAGACCCGTTCCCTCCGGACGGCTCGTAACAAGCGGATAGAACACCGAGTCCTGCAGATCGAACGGGATGCCTGGACCGTCGTCCTCGACCTCGATGGACGCGATAACGCGATGGCGGACGTCGCCGATCGTGAAATTTGTGACGGCGCGGCTGCGCAGTGTGATCGTGCCGTGTCCTTCGAGTGCCGTTGCAGCGTTGCGCACGAGGTTCAGGAACGCCTGGACCATCTGGTCGCGATCGAGGTTGATCTCGGGAAGGCCGGGGTCATAGTCACGCCGGATCGTCAGGTAGGGGAGATCCTCTGCTTCGATAATGCGGATGACGTACTCGACTAATTCGTGAATGTTCACGGCTCGTTTGTTTGGCGGCCCTCCAGGACCAAGCAGGGTATCAACGAGGCCCGCAAGTCGATCGGTTTCGCTGATCACGACGTCGGTGTATTCGCGCAGCTCTTGTTCGCCCAGCTGGCGCTCAAGCAATTGCGCCGCTCCACGTATGCCGCCGAGCGGATTCTTGATCTCGTGGGCAAGCTGTCGAATCATCTGGCGGCCCGCACCGTGCTGGATAAGCAGCGCATTCTCGCGGCTGATCTGCGAGCGGCGCGTAACGTCGTTGATCTCGACGAGTACCGACGCATTGTCGATTTGTACCGGGGATGCATGGCAGTCGACTACGCGTTCGTCGGGATGCACCTCAGTCGGGGCAAGCCGCATTTCGTTGGCGTAGTGTTCTCCGCTCGCCGCAACGCGGGCGAGTATTTCGCGCATCTCGGGTTCGTCGTCGACGAGCTGCAGCAATGACTGTCCGCGGGCACGTTGCCGACTGATGCCAAGGACGTTCTCGCCAGCCGGGTTCAGATCGACGATCAACAGGTTGTCGTCGAGCAGGACAATGCCCGAAGAAAGACTATCGAGAATGCGGCCGGGGTCTTGCTGCAGCGGTCCCTTGCCGGAACCGTCGCCGTCTAGAGTACGGTGTTCTGCTGAACGTAGAAGCGATTCGTCCGACTGCGAATCATCATGTTGCCCGTCTCGTCCAGCACCTCGGCCTGGAGGTTGTGAACTCCCCGCCAGACTTCGTCGATCTGGAAGGTCGTGCTGTTCACCATCCTGGGATTGCCATCGAAATACACCCGGATCCGGTGTCCCGGCTGAAGGGCCGGGCTCAGCGCCAGGGTGACGCTCAGCGTGCCTTCGATGTTCCACAGGGTTTCTTCCGGGCCGGGGTTGGCAACTTCGAGAGATTCATAGCGGAACGGTGCCGCAGGCTCCGCTGCTTCATCGTCTTCGGCAGAGTCCTCTGCTCCGCGCAGGCTCGGCGAGCGGCTCGCGTTCGGGGCCTCGAGTTCGACGCGCTTTGCGCCCGGGTGCGGGCGATCGGAGTAGTGAACCACACCCTCCTCATCGGTCCAGACATAGGCTTCGTCCGCCAATGCGAATGGCATGGCGAGAAGGCCCAGCAGGACGAGAATCGTTCGTGTTTCCATACAGTTAGCATAGCAGCGAGGACGACTTTCGGGCTAGTGACCGGGCGGCAAAAAATGCCGCCCGGTTCACAGTTTTGGCCTTTAGAGGCTGTAATACATGTCAAATTCGACCGGATGCGTCGTCATGCGCAGGCGCGTGACGTTTTCCATCTTGAGGTCGATGTAGGCGTCGATCAGGTCATCCGAGAACACCCCACCGGCCGTCAGGAAGGCACGATCTTCGTCCAGTGCCGTCAGCGCCTCTTCGAGCGAGAACGCGACGAGGTCGAGCTTCTTCTCTTCCTCTGGCGGAAGATCGTAGAGATCCTTGTCGGCAGCATCGCCCGGATGGATCTTGTTCTGGATGCCGTCGAGGCCGGCCATCATCATTGCGGCGAAGCAGAGATACGGGTTGGCCATCGAGTCACCGAAGCGCACCTCGATACGACGTCCTTTCGGGTTCGCGATGTACGGAATACGAATCGACGCCGATCGGTTGCGGGCCGAATAGGCCAGAATCGTCGGCGCTTCGAAGCCCGGTACGAGGCGCTTGTAGCTGTTCGTCGACGGGTTGGCAAAGGCGTTGAGCGCTTTCGCGTGCTTGATGATGCCGCCAATGTAATAGAGGGCGGTTTCTGACAGGCCACCGTAGCCGTCACCCGAGAACAGGTTTTCTCCGTCCTTGAACAGTGACTGGTGCACGTGCATGCCGTTACCGTTATCGTTGACGAGCGGCTTGGGCATGAACGTCGCTGTCTTGCCGTAAGCATGCGCCACGTTGTGTACGACATACTTGAGGACCTGAACTTCGTCGGCCTTGCTCACCAAGGTGTTGAATTTAACACCAATTTCGCACTGGCCAGCCGTCGCAACCTCGTGGTGATGCACTTCGGTCGTGAGGCCCATTTCCTCGAGCGCGAGACACATCGACGAGCGAATGTCGTGCAGCGAATCGACAGGCGGGACCGGGAAGTAGCCGCCCTTGACCGTCGGGCGGTGACCCGTGTTGCCTTCCTCGAGGCTACGGTCGGTGTTCCAGGCGCCTTCGTCAGAGTCGATCTTGTAGAACGCACCCTGCATGTTGTCATCCCACGCGACGCTATCGAATACAAAGAACTCGTTCTCGGGGCCGAAGTAAGCGGCGTCTGCAACGCCGGTCGACTCGAGATAAGCCTGCGCACGCTCAGCCAGCGAACGCGGGCAGCGATCGTAGCCCTTCATCGTCGAAGGCTCGACGACGTTACAACGAATATTCATGGTCGGCTCGTCCGTGAAGACGTCGAGCACGGCCGAAGCGGGATCCGGCATGAGGATCATGTCGGACTCATTAATACCCTTCCAGCCGGAAATCGACGACCCGTCGAACATCTTGCCGTCTTCAAAGACGTCGTCGTCGATCGTGTGGGCGGGCACGGTTACGTGTTGTTCTTTGCCTTTCGTGTCCGTGAAACGAAAATCGACAAACTTGACTTCGGCCTCTTTCAGTTTGGCCATTACCTCTGCGGCTGTCATGGGTTTCCTCCGGTTCTCATGCAGTCAAAAATCGGCCGCCAGTGCGGCCCGTTGGCATAGGTGATTGCATGAAGTGTGCCAAAATGGGGCATCGTGTAACCATCTGTTTTAGCTGAAGTTACTATTCGACTAAATCGTCGGGTCGCACCATTATAGTGCAAAATCCCTTCTTTGTGCACCACATCGGTGCGTCGCTGGGCGGCGCGGAAAACGTTTTCGCATCCATAGCCGAGCGGCTACGCGAGGCGTGTGCGGAAACGTTATTCCGCGACGGCGAATTTCCCTGTGAGAAAGCCCTAAGAAGACCGAAAACTCGTTATACTTCGCGCCTTTGAAGCCTCCCAAGACGCCTGAATGAGCACGGATACAACGCCCCTGGCGCTGAGCTTCCAGGACCTGATTCTGAAGTTGCAGCAATACTGGGCTGAACGCGGCTGCGTCATTATGCAGCCCTACGACATGGAGATGGGCGCCGGCACGTTTCACCCGGCGACTTTTCTGCGCGCGGTCGGGCCCGAGCCGTGGTCCGCGGCTTACGTGCAGCCAAGCCGACGCCCGACAGACGGTCGCTATGGCGACAATCCGTTTCGCCTGCAGCATTACTACCAGTACCAGGTTGTCCTGAAGCCGTCACCCGACGACATTCAGGAGATGTACCTGGGCTCGCTCGAGGCCATTGGCATCGACCCGACCGTGCACGACATCCGTTTTGTCGAAGACAACTGGGAGTCGCCGACGCTCGGCGCGTGGGGTCTTGGCTGGGAAGTGTGGCTGAACGGTATGGAGGTAACACAGTTCACATACTTCCAGCAGGTTGGCGGCCTCGAGTGCCGGCCCGTGACCGGCGAGATCACCTATGGCATCGAGCGCCTCGCGATGTACCTGCAAAACGTGCAGAGCATTTTTGATCTCGTCTGGACCGACGGACCGCTGGGTCGCATTACCTATGGCGACGTTTATCACCAGAACGAAGTCGAGCAATCGAAGTACAACTTCGAAGAGGCCGACGTTGACGCCTTGTTTGTAGCGTTCGACCAGTGCGAGCACGAATGCGAACGTCTGATTGAGCTCGGTCTCGCATTGCCGGCCTATGAGCAGATGCTCACCGCATCGCACACGTTCAACCTGCTCGATGCACGCCAGGCGATATCCGTCACCGAGCGGCAGCGCTTCATTCTTCGTGTCCGCACAATGTCCCGGTCAATCTGCGAAGCGTATTACGCGAGTCGCGAAGCGCTCGGCTTCCCGATGGTCGAGTCCGTCGTAAAAGGTGGGTCGTCATGAGCAATGACTTCCTCATAGAGATCGGTACGGAAGAACTGCCACCCAAAGCTCTGCGCCCGCTCATGGAGGCATTCGGCGAGAACCTCACTGCGGGCATTGACGACGCGCGACTCGCGCACGGTGACGTACGCGCCTACGCCAGCCCGCGACGCTTGACGGTGCACGTGGAAAAGCTGGCGCAGCAACAGGATGACCGGGAGGTCGAGCAAAAGGGGCCGCCGGTGCGTGTTGCTTTTGACGACGATGGCAACCCAACGCCCGCAGCTACCGCGTTCGCAACGAAGTGTGGTGTCAGCGTCGAGGGGCTCGATCGCGTCGAAACGGAGAAAGGCGAGTGGCTGATGTTTAGGTTGCTCGAGAAAGGGCGCACGGCGAGCGAGCTTCTGCCAGATATCATCGAGCGCGCCCTCGCGGCGCTGCCGATTCCGCGTCGCATGCGCTGGGGCGCAGGTGACGCAGAGTTTGTTCGCCCGGTGCACTGGGTTTTGATGCTCCACGGTGACGACGTTATCGATGCGACGATCATGGGCCTCAAAACCGGTCGCGAGTCACGCGGACACCGATACCACTCGTCGGGCCCGATCGAAATCGCCTCGCCCGGCGAATACCTCGAGAAGCTCGAGGCCGATGGTTATGTCATTGCTGACTTCATGCGGCGGCGCGCCATGGTATCGGAAGGTGTCGACGCTGCGGCCGAACAGGCCGGCGGTACCATTGTCGACGGCGAGTCGCTATTCGACGAGGTCGCGGCACTTGTTGAATGGCCGGTACCCATTGTCGGCGCCTTCGACGAGATCTATCTCGAACTGCCGCGTGAAGTGGTCGTTTCGACGCTGACCGGACACCAGCGTTACTTCCCGGTTGCAGACGACAACAACAAGCTTTTGCCGCACTTCGTCACGGTCGCGAACCTGGAGAGCGCCGACCCGGAGCAGGTCATCGAAGGTAATGAGCGTGTCATTCGGCCGCGCCTCGCTGACGCCGCGTTCTTCTGGGACAGCGACCGCAAGCGCACCCTGGCAAGTCGCCAGGAAACGCTGCGCGAGGTCGTCTACCAGCGCGGACTGGGCACCGAATTCGACCGCAGCACGCGCATCGCGAAGCTCGGCAGATGGGTCGCCAAGAAGCTCAAAGCAGACGCCGAGGCTGTCGACCGGGCCGCGATGCTCTGCAAGTGCGACCTCGTGACGGGCATGGTCGGCGAATTCCCGGACTTGCAGGGCACAATGGGGCGTTACTACGCGATCGCCGACGGCGAGCCCGACAACGTCGCCGATGCGATCGCCGAGCACTATCTTCCGGCCTTTGCCGGGGACGCATTGCCCGTGACAGAAACGGGGCAGATCGTCGCAGTTGCCGACAAGATCGACACACTTGCCGGCATTTTCTCGATCGGCAAGAAGCCGAGCGGAAATCGTGACCCATTCAAGCTGCGCCGAGCCGCCCTGGGAATCGTGCGCATTCTCGTCGAATGCGGCCTGGACATCGATCTCGAGAAGCTGATCGAGAAGGCGCTCAAGGCGCAGCCGAAGAGCAAGCTGGACCGGGACGAGCTGGCGCGCGAGCTGCATACCTTCATTTGCGAGCGCCTGCGCAACTACTGCCTGGATCGTGACAAAGGACTAAAACCCGAGACATTTGAAGCAGTTATGCTCAGGCGACCGGAGTCACTCGTTGACTTTGACCGCCGCCTTGCGGCCGTGCAGACATTTGCACGGCTCGAGCAGGCCGAGAGCCTGGCCGCCGCCAACAAGCGGATCGCGAATATCCTGCGCCAGGCTGGCGAGCCGACCGGGTTAACGGTCAACAGGAAACTGCTCGCCCTCGAGGCGGAGCAGGCGCTCTACAACGCGCTCGAGAACTCCCGCGAAAAGGTCTCGCCAATGCTCGAACAGCGCCGATATGCTGAGATCCTGAACGAACTCGCAGATTTGCGCGAGCCGGTGGATCGCTTCTTCGACGATGTCATGGTCATGGTTGACGAAGAGGACGTTCGTGATAACCGGTTGGCGCTTTTGGGCGAACTTCGGGCCCTTTTCCTCGATGTTGCCGACATTTCGCGCCTTTCCATAGGATAAGATGGCCGCCGCACTCGCCCCGAGGGGGCTCGTCATTCTGGACCGGGACGGTGTCATCAACCGCGACTCGGACGCCTTCGTGAAATCGCCCGCCGAGTGGCTGCCGCTGCCCGGCAGTATCGATGCGATCGCGGCGCTTTCGAACGCGGGCTTCACGGTAACTGTGGCAAGTAACCAGTCCGGCCTTGCACGAGGGCTGTTCGATCGGGCGGCGCTCCGTGCGATGCACCGTAAATTCCGGCGGCTCGTGAACGCAGCAGGTGGCCATGTTGACCGGATCGTGGTCTGTCCGCACGGCCCCAACGATGGCTGCAGCTGTCGGAAGCCGCTTCCCGGCCTGCTGTTACGCCTGGCGAAGCACTATGAGACCGCGCTCGATGGCGTGCCGGTCATTGGTGACTCGACTCGCGACCTTGAGGCGGCGAAGGCCGCCGGGGCGGCGCCAATACTGGTCCGAACCGGTAACGGCACCCGGACCGAGGCGTCGCTGCCGGATGCGTTATCGGATGTCGCGGTCTACGACGATCTCGCCACAGCTGCTGCTGCACTCGTGGGACGGTAAGCATGCGCTGGTTGCGATCTGCTCTGTTCATTGTGTTTGGCTTCGTCAGCATTATTGTCTACGCGACGTTTGCTTTACTGGTGTTTTGGGCGCCCCAGCGCTTTCTCTGGGGCATCGTCGTTAACTACTGCAAGCTGGCTCTGTGGGCCGGCGACTTCATCTGTGGCATGAAGATGGTGGTGGAGGGTCAGGAAAACCTGCCAGACGAACCCAGCGTCATCATGATCAAGCACACGTCCACGCTGGAGACCTACGGCCACGTGCCGTATTTCCCGCGAACCGCCTGGGTGCTCAAGCGCGAAATCACCTGGATGCCGATTTTCGGTTGGGTGATTGGCCTCATCTTCCGACCGATCGCGATCAAGCGCAGCGCGGGCCGTACCGCCGTGATGCAGGTTATCGAGCAGGGTAAGGAAAAGCTCGCCAATGGCATCTGGGTGACGGTCTATCCCGAGGGCACGCGCATGCCGCCGGGCGAAACGAAAAAGTACGGCATTTCAGGCGCCGCGCTCGCCAAAGAGGCGGGCGTGCCGATCGTGCCGGTGGCCCACAACGCCGGCGATCTGTGGAAGCGGCTTGAGTTCACGAAGCGCCCGGGCATCGTGCGATTCTGTATTGGTCCGCCAATCAGCGCCGCGGGCCGCCCGCCAAAAGAAACGAACCTTCTGGTGCAGGAGTGGATCGAAAACAAGATGAAAGAGATCAGCACTGCCTACCAGGACAAGGAATGATCGCAGCAACCTCTCGAGCGGCTCTCCTGCTGTTCGCGCTTTTGGCGATTGGCACTTTTGGCTCCTGCGCGAACACGCCGCCAACAACCCTCGATGAGGCTCTTGACCTGATCCGCGAGCAACCCTTGCGCAGCCACTACCGCTGGCTGGCCGATGATGAGCGCGACGGCCGCGCGCCCGGTGAGCCGGGTTATGACGTATCGGCTGAGTACGTTATCGAGCAGTTCGCGCTGATGGGACTCCAGCCGGCGGGCACGGATGGTTGGTTCCAGCATGTTCCATTGAGAAGCTACGAGGCTATCGGCGACACGGCCGAATTCATTATTCACGGGGCGGATGGCGACATCGCGTTTACGTACCGTGACGACTTCGGCGTCTTTGGCGACCCGGTGGCGCTGTCAACGCGTGTGCGCGCCGAGGTCGTTTACGTCGGCTACGGCGTTCATGCCCCGGAGCTCGGGTATTCCGACTACGAGGGTATTGACGTCAGGGGAAAGATCATCGCTGTATACAGCGGCACACCCGAACATTTTGAAGGCGTGCAACGCGCTTATTACAGATCGTCGACAAACAAACGGCGGGAAGCCGTGGCACGTGGCGCGGTCGGCACGATTACCTTACGGTCAAGAAAGGCTGAACAGCGCTCGTCCTGGGATGAGATCAAGGGCCGCATCGGCAGGCGCGCCTTGATGACCTGGGTCGATTTCGCGGGCGAGGCGGCGCGTCACTTTCCGGAGCTTCGTGGCGGCGTATCGCTGAGCCCAAGGGCGGCCGAAATACTCTTCACAGACACCCCACTGTCATACGAAGACACGCTGACCGCGATGGAGGCTGCAGAGGTGCGCTCCGCGCCGCTCGGTGTCGAGGTCTCGATTGCGCGTGAATCCGTACACCGCGATCTAAGCAGCCCAAATATCGTTGGCCTGGTTCGCGGTACAGACCCCGAACTCGCGGACGAGTACGTCATCTACACGGCGCACCTCGACCACTTGGGCGCGCGCGAAGTCGACGGCGTAAGGAAAATCTATAACGGGGCTTACGACAACGCTATGGGCGTCGCGCTGATGCTCGAGACCGCGCGCGTGTTCGCCGCCCTGCCGCCGCGACGCTCCGTGCTTTTTGTCGCTGTCACCGGCGAGGAGCGCGGCCTGCTTGGCTCCGACTATTTCGTCAACAATCCGGTCGTGCCCATCGACTCCATTGTTGCGAACATCAATCTCGATATGCCGCTGTTTCTCTATCCGGTTGCTGATCTTGTCACCTTCGGCTCAGAGGGCTCCAGCTTGCAGGCCGTTGCGGCCAAAGCGGCCGCGGTTGAGGGCTTCGTGTTTTCGCAAGATCCGCTTCCCGAAGAAACCCGATTCATTCGCAGCGACCAGTATTCATTCATTCGCGCCGGTGTTCCGGCAATCTATCTCGTGCCGGGTTTTAAATCGAAGGACGAGGAAATCGATGGCGCGTCTTTGTATCGCGCGTTTCTTGACAGGCACTATCATGAAGCGACGGACGACCTGCAACAGCCCGTTCATTGGGGCTCTGCGTTACGATTCGCGCGAGCGCATGCACGACTCGGTTATGCCGTCGCCAGCGACCGCCAGCGGCCCACCTGGGACAGGGGCAGCTTTCTCGGCGAGCGCTTCGCGCCGCCCTGAGTCTATTTCTCTCCGGGCGCCTTGCCGATCTGCTTGAGCTCGCCCTCGAGCGCCTCATCGATCGCGTAAATAGCCTTGATGCGGCAGCCACGGAAGGTGTCTATCCTCGGACGAATCGCTTTCGGGTCAGTGCGATAGTCGGGCTCGACGCGACCGTAAAAATCCGTCATGCAGCGCTGAGCGTACTCGAGCAGGTATCGCTTCTTCCGCTCGCTGAGGATTACGTAATAGTCATTGATCACGTAGCCGTCGAGCTGTCGAACGAAGCGCACAACATCGACCGCCTCGAGCTCATTAACCTCTATCAGGTCACGAATCGCCGTGTTCTGAGCTTCCAGTCTCTGCGAGCCACTGGCGCACCCTGCGATCAGAACCAGAACAGAAAGCAACAGGAAAATTCTCATAAACCCTCCTTGCGGCGCGTGTAGAGCGCCTCTACATAGTTTACCGCGGCGGGATACGCCTCGACCCAGCGTTCAATATCAGCGCGCATGCCGGCGGGGGTCTGATCACGCTCGATGCGCGTTGCGTCGGCCCTGCCACCGCCGTAGCCCTGCGGCATCAGCCACAGGCCCGTGAACGCAGCAAACGCATAGTCCGTGTAATTGCGCTCTTCGCCGCCGAGCACCGAAGCTCGCCCGTCCGCGAGGTCCGCGTTTACGTTGCCCAACAACTCCTCGATGCGCGCCACGCCGCTGGCATAGTGCGCATCGTTGATCCGAAACGAGAATCGAATCAGCGCTGCCTGCACCGGGAATAACAGCCGCAATAGCGGGCGTTGCCATGAGGGCGTTTCCGGACTGTTAACCCCCCAGGCGTGCAACGTCAGGTCACGATCGGGTAGCAGGTGATAGTAAACCCACACCTGCAGCGAGCGCCCGTAGGCATCGAGCTTTTTCTCGAAATCGAGCCGCTCGGTTGTCGGCTCGAGAAATGCGGCGCGTTCGGGGCGCTCGGCGAGATACCGTCCGTACAGGTAGCGCAGAATATCCGGCGAGTTGCCAATCACCGAGCGCACGCCGCCGGTTCGAACCTTGAGCTGCGGCACGGTGCGGCCGCGATAGAAAGCGCCAAGCGTGCCGGCGGCAGCTTTCTCGACATAGTCAACGCCGAGCCGGTCCATGCACCAGCGCACCTTCTCGACGAAGTGGCTTGCGGAAATCGTCCCGAGAACGAGCTCGGGTGTCTTTTCGGGCGCAACGAAGCCGCTGAGCGTAATCATCCATCGCAACAACAGCAGCAGGACGACAAGCCCTGCTGCTGCTGCGACAGAAAATCCGTACCACGCAACAACGATCGGTGCGATGAATAACAGGGCCGCGAAGATCGTTGTGCGCTTGTCGGTCATCGTCTTACCAGATCTTCACCCGCTCTTCGGGCGGCAGGTACAGCGCATCTTCTTCCTGCACATTGAATGCCTGGTACCACTCCGGCACGTTGCGTACTGCGCCATTGGCGCGATACATCGCCGGTGAGTGCGGGTCCGTGCTGATCTGCAGTCGCAAGGTCTCGTCGCGGTACTTGCCACGCCATACCTGTGCGTAACCGAGGAACACGCGCTGGATGCCCGTGAAGCCGTCGATGACCGGCGCCTCCTTGCCTTCGAGCGACATCTGGTACGCGAGCAGCCCGATACTGATGCCACCGAGGTCGCCAATATTCTCCCCGAGCGTGAACTCGCCGTTGACCGCGAGATCATCGAACGGCTTGTATGCGTTGTACTGCTCGACGAGCTTGGCGGTGCGCTTTTCGAACTCGGCGCGGTCTTCATTAGTCCACCAGTTACGCATCACGCCATTGCCGTCGAATGTGCTGCCCGAATCATCGAAGCCGTGGCCGATCTCATGGCCAATGACGGCACCGATAGCACCGTAGTTGACGGCGTCATCGGCGTTCATATCGAAGAACGGCCATTGCAGGATTGCCGCCGGGAACACGATCTCGTTGAGCGGCGGCATGTAGTAAGCATTGACCGTTTGCGGCGTCATGCCCCACTCCGTGCGATCAACCGGTCCGCCCTGGCGATTCAGGGCGCGCTGGTACTCCGCCTCAGCCGCGCGCTGCAGGTTGCCGTAGTAATCGTCCGCCTCGATAGACAGCGCCGAGTAGTCGCGCCACACGTCGGGATAGCCGATTTTCGGCGTGAACTTCGACAGCTTGTCGAGCGCTTCCGCCTTGGTTTCCTCGCCCATCCAATCGAGCTCTTTGATGCTCTTCTCGTAGGCCTTAACCAGGTTGCCGACGAGCTCGAGCATGCGCTCCTTCGCTTCGGGCGGGAAATGCTGCTTGACGTAAACCTTGCCGACGACTTCGCCAAGTGTGCCGTTAACGGTGTTTACGGCGCGACGCCAGTCGGCGCGCTGCTCTTCAGTACCTGACAGCGTCTTGCCGAAGAACTCGAAGTTCTGTTTGTCGATTTCGCGCGTCAGGCTTGATGCCTGCTGGTCAAGGGCGCGCCACGTCAAATACGTTTTCCATGTGTCGAGGTCGGTGTCGGTGATGATGCCGTCGAGCGCTCGCAGGTAATCGGTCATGAAGATGACGAGCCCGTCAACGTCCTGTAGCTCGGCTTTGGCGACAAAACCGTCCCAGTTGAAGTTCGGCATGACCGTCGACAGTTCGTCGAGCATGACCTTGTTGTAGTTCGCGGACCAGTTGCGCGTGTCTTCCTTGGTCATGTGCTCGTTGGCAAGGCGCGTCTCAAGCGCCATGACGGTCGACGCAGCATCGGCGCCGCCCTCGAGCCCGGCGAGGTCGAACATCTTCGCGATATGCTCAACGTACTTGGTCCGGATCTCCCCGGACTTGTCGTCGTCTTTGAGGTAGTACTCGCGATCAGGCAGGCCAAGTCCGCTCTGCCAGACGTAAATCATGTAGTAGTTCGGATCCTTGAAATCGGCCACCTGGCCAAAGCCGAGCGGAGCGTCCATGTTGCGGCGCTGGGTCTCGGCGAAGTACACGGCGAGGTCGTCATAGTCGGAGATCGCGGCGATGCGATCGAGCTCCGGCTGCAGCGGCGCGATACCCCGGGCGTCCCGCGTTTCCCAATCGAGGAAGGACTTGTACATGTCGCCGACTTTTTGTTCGTCGGTGCCCTTCTCGAAATCACCCGTCGCCGACTCTTCGATGATGGCCTTGACGGCTTCCTGCGACTCATCGCGCAGCGTATCGAAGATGCCGTAGCGTCCTTTGTCCGCCGGAATCTCGGTGCTGTCGACCCAGGCGCCATTCATGTAGGCGAAGAAGTCGTCACCCGGCTGGACGCTCTTGTCCATCCCGGCAAGGTCGAGGCCGGAAACCAGTTCTTGCGGTTCCTGGGCCGGTTGCTCGGCGGCTTCCTGGCCGCACGCAGCAATCATCAGCAGCGCGGTCGCGCCGATAATTAGTCTGTTCACAGTGTCTCCCCTGTCATTGTCATGTGCCGCCCGGCCTGCACCGGGGGGGCTGGTCTACGTTGTCTGAGACTGCGGGTGAGGCAAAAGATTCACCCGAAACGGTCCTTCTAGATATCGAGGTTTTCCACAGTCAGGGCATTTTTCTCGATGAAATCCCGCCGCGGTTCGACCTGATCACCCATCAGCGTTGTGAAGATCTCGTCGGCCTTTACGGCGTCCTCGATCTTCACCTGCATCAAGCGGCGGGTTTCCGGGTTAACGGTGGTATCCCAAAGCTGCTCGGGGTTCATCTCGCCAAGGCCCTTATAGCGCTGGATCGACTGACCGCGGCGCGCCTCTCCCATTAGCCAGTCGACGGCTTCCGTGAAGGTCTCGACCGATGCCTCACGCTCGCCGCGCTTGACGAATGCGCCTTCGGACAACAGGTCGCTGAGCTTGGCGGCGAGCTCAATGATGTGACGGTATTCGTTCGTACCGAAGAACTCTCGCGGCAGGTAACGGGTCGCGCCAAGTCCATGCTGAACCTTGGTAATTGCTATCCGTACGCCCTCGCCGTCTTCGTCACCGTGATCGAAGCTCGCCGAGTAGCTGCCGCCGTTACCGTTCTCCGCGCGGTCACCCGTGTGCTTCGGCAACGCGGCGCTCAGCTTCTCGGTCCATGCCTCGAGGACGTCGAGATCCTCCATATCCGTCGCCGAAACTTCTGGCAACGATGAGATCGTGCGTAAAACGACTTCGTCGTACCGTCCGGACAGTCGCTGAATGATGTTCTCGACAGCAATGTGTTCTTTAGCAAGCGTCTCGAGCCCGACACCGGAAAGTGCAGGCGCCTCCGCGTTAACATGCAGCGCCGCGTTATCCATCGCTGCATTGAGCAGGTAGCGATCGAGCTCCGCATCGTCCTTGACGTAGACCTCCTGTTTGCCGCGCTTGATCTTGTAGAGCGGCGGCTGTGCGATATACACGTGGCCGCGCTCGATAAGCTCCGGCATTTGCCGGTAAAAGAACGTCAGCAGCAGGGTGCGGATATGCGAGCCGTCGACATCGGCGTCGGTCATGATAATGATGCGGTGATAGCGAAGCTTGTCGGGGTCAAAGTCTTCGCGGCCGATGCCCGTGCCAAGCGCGGTGATCAGCGTGCCGACCTCGGCCGACGAAAGCATCTTGTCAAAGCGCGCTTTCTCGACATTCAGGATCTTGCCCTTCAACGGCAGGATAGCCTGGGTGCGACGATCGCGACCCTGCTTCGCGGAGCCGCCGGCGGAGTCGCCCTCAACGAGGAACAGCTCTGAGAGCGCCGGATCTTTTTCCTGGCAGTCAGCAAGCTTGCCCGGGAGGCCGGCAACGTCGAGCGCGCCCTTGCGCCGCGTCATTTCGCGCGCTTTGCGCGCCGCTTCGCGGGCGCGGGCCGCATCAACGATCTTCGATACGATCGCCTTGGCTTCCTGCGGGTGTTCGAGCAGAAACTCCTCGAGCCGGCCCGCCATCGCCTGCTCGACAACGCCTTTGATTTCAGATGAAACCAATTTATCTTTTGTCTGGGACGAGAACTTCGGGTCCGGAACCTTGACCGACAGCACCGCCGTCAGGCCCTCGCGCGCATCGTCGCCACTCGGCGTGAATTTATCCTTGCGGCTCGAGAGCTCTTTCTCGATATAGGCATTCAGCGTGCGGGTCAGCGCCGAACGGAAACCGGCCAGGTGAGTGCCGCCATCGCGCTGAGGAATGTTGTTCGTGTAGCAGAACATGTTTTCCTGATAGCCATCGTTCCACTGCAGGGCCGCCTCTACGCCGACATCGTCCTTCATCGTCGTGAAATGGAAGACATTGTCGTGAATCGGTGTCTTGTTCTTGTTGAGGTGCTCGACGAAAGCCATGATGCCGCCCTCGTACTCGAACAGGTCCTCTTTCTCTTCCTCACGCTCGTCCACGAGGTGAATTCGCACGCCTGAGTTCAGAAATGAAAGCTCGCGCAGACGCCTGGCCAGCACGTCATAGTGAAACTCGATGTTCGTGAATGTATCGGAGCTCGGCTTGAAACGGATTGTGGTGCCGGTCCGGTCGGTGTCGCCGACGACGGCCAGAGGGTCGGAGGGCTCACCGTGCACGTACTCCTGCTGGTGAATTTCGCCCTCGCGATGAATGGTCAACACCAGGTGTTCGGACAGCGCGTTGACGACCGAAACGCCCACGCCGTGAAGACCGCCGGATACCTTGTACGAGTTGTCGTCGAATTTACCGCCGGCATGCAGCACGGTCATAATGACCTCAGCGGCTGACCGACCCTCCTCCGGATGCATATCGACGGGAATGCCGCGCCCATCGTCACTGACCGTGACGGATTCATCGGCATGAATCGTCACAGTAATGGTGTCGCAATGCCCGGCCAGAGCCTCGTCGATCGAGTTGTCGACGACCTCGAAAACCATGTGGTGCAGGCCCGTGCCATCATCGGTGTCGCCGATGTACATGCCGGGCCGTTTCCGCACGGCTTCGAGGCCCTTTAACACCTTGATATTACTGGAAGTATATTCTGTTTCGTCGGTCATCCGAGGTCCTCAACACACAACCGGCGCATTGTATCAAAAGAGGCCCCGGAAAGGGCCCCCAAAGTGTTATTTATTAAGGTATTTTGGCGCTTTCAGGCCGGCGTGAAAATGCCCTGTTCCACGTGGAACACTCGGGTGCCGGCCGGCGACGCCAGCGCGCCTTCCGCCAGACTCGTCGCGACCACCTGGCACCCCAGCTCGTTAACGGCCTCGAGCAGCCGACCCAGTGATTCTGCATCCAGCTCGGCGGCCGGATCATCGAGCAACAGCAACAGCGGCCGTTCGAGCGCGGTCTGCGCTGTCTCTGTCGCCGCAAGTATCATCGCGCTCGCCAGCAATTTTTGCTGGCCACGCGAGACGAGCTTGCGCGCCTGGCGCTCGTCATAGCTGATCTTGAGATCAGCCCGGTGCGGCCCGTGCTGCGTCGCGCCCTGCTGCAAGTCCCGCTCGATGCCCTCGTCCAGCGCTTGCTCCAGGGTTTTCTCACGATTCCAGCCCTGGGCGTAGTCAAAGCCCAGCTCTGTTCCGAGCAGCGCAAACCCATATTCAGCGAGTGCATCCAGCGCAATATCGAGGACCCGACGCCGCGAGTCATCAAGAAGGGCCGCCAGCTCTACAAACTCGGCATTCCAGCTGCGAATTGCCGCCGGCGATGATTTCGCCTTCAGCGCCGCATTCCGTTGTTTCAGTGCGCGCCGAAAGCGCCGCCAGGCGTGCAGATGATCGTGTTCCACGTGGAACGCGACCCAGTCCAGAAACCGACGCCGCAGTTCCGGGCCGCCGGCGACGAGGTTATGCACCTCCGGATCGATGACCTGAAGAGGCAGCGCCGCCGCTAACGCGGCCGCCCCGCCCTCGCTACTTCCATCTACGCGAACCTCGAGCCCGTCGCGGCTGTTCCGCACACCGATCTTCTGGCTACGACCGTTGTTCTCCGTTTCCCCGAACAACACGAATTCGCTTTGTCCGTGTCGCACGAGGTTGTTCGTGGATGCGCCGCGGAACGACTTTCCCCGGCCCAGATACGCCAACGCCTCCAGGAAGCTCGTCTTCCCGGAGGCGTTAGCCCCACAAATCAGGTTAAAGGCCGGACTTAGCGATAGATCAGCGGTCTCGATACACCGAAAATCGCTAACCTTAAAGCGATGGATCATCCACCTACAGACGCATCGGCATGACCACAAAGGTGCAGTCGGCGTTGCCGGGCTGACGAATCAGACAGCTCGAGTTGCTGTCCTGAACCGAGAGCGTCACGTCATCGCCTTCGACCGCTCCGAGCGCGTCCAGCAGGTAATTGACGTTAAAGCCAATCTCGATATCTTCACCGCTGTATTCGACTTCAAGCTCCTCCTCGGCCTCTTCCTGCTCCGGATTATGGGCTTGCAACACAACACCGCTATCTCGAATTACCAGCCGTATTCCCCGATATTTCTCATTGGAAAGAATTGCCGTGCGTTGTAGCGCTCCCTTGAACGCGCCCCGATCGGCCTTAAGCTCATTGGAAGATTCTTTCGGAATAACGCGTTCATACTCCGGAAAGCGCCCGTCGATCAGCTTTGACGTAAACCGTATACCGTCAAGCTGAATCCGGACATGGTTCGCGCCGAGCTCAATATTCAGTTCGCCGTCCCCGCTCATAAGCCGCTGCAGTTCCAGAACGCCCTTACGGGGCACAATGACCTGCTGCTCATCCGCCTTCGACCCAAGGTCAACCTGGCATAGCGCCAGACGATGGCCATCTGTCGCCACCGCTCGCAGCAACGTCCCGGTCGTCTCAAGCAACATCCCGTTCAGGTAATAGCGCACATCTTGTTGCGCCATCGAAAAATGCGTCTTTTCTATGAGCTGCCCAAGCGATTCCTGGGTCACTGTAATCGCCTGGCCGGCTTTGATGTCCTCAACGACCGGGAACTCCGCGGCCGGCAGCGTCGCCAGATTGAACTTGCTTCTTCCACCACGAACGGCAAGCTTTTCTCCACTGACGCTGACGTGCACATCGGTGCCGTCGGGAAGCGCCCTACAGATGTCGAGGAACTTGCGGCCAGAGACCGTTATTTCCCCACCCGATTCTGTGTCTACCTCTGCCTGAGCGACGAGCTCAACTTCTAGATCCGTCGCTGTTACGGACAGCTCGCCGTCTTTGGCGACCAGCAGTACATTGGACAGTATCGGCATCGTCTGACGTCGTTCCACTACGCCGATGACGGCCTGCAAGGGTTTCAACAGCGCTTCCCGGGCTGCGGTAAACTTCATAGGTTCCACCTGTTAATAAATATTGGAAAATATTAATTTGTTGTTATTATTGGTAAAGCAACTGCCTGTGTATAACTTTAAATAAGCCTTATTTTTCAATAAGTTATTCTCAAAAACCTGACCGAAGAACTCGCCGATGCCCGGTCGAGGCCCTGTGAGCAGCCTGTGGATAAAATTCGCGAGAAGAGTTTTCCACGAGTTATCCACATTATCCTGTCAGAGTTCTCAACAAGTTCAAGTAGTCGTCGTCAACGCGCTTGTCTGACTCTCGGAGCGACTCGATTCGTCTGCAACCGTGCAAAACCGTCGTGTGATCACGCCCGCCAAAGGCGTCCCCTATTTCTGGCAGGCTGTGATTAGTCAACTCCTTGGCGAGCGCCATGCCGATCTGACGCGGTCGCGCTATCGACCGGCTGCGCTTCTTCGACAAAAGGTCCCCGACGCGAATCTTAAAGTAGTCCGCAACGGTTTTCTGGATGTTTTCAATCGAAACGAGGCGATCCTGGAGCGCCAGCAGATCACGCAATGCCTCTTTTGCGAAATCGAGATTGATAGGTCGGCCCGTGAAGCGATAATTCGCAATCACGCGGCGCAGTGCACCCTCAAGTTCGCGGACATTCGATCGGATTCGCTTCGCAATAAAGAACGCAACCTCGTCGGGGAGCTCTACCCCCTCTGCCGTCGCCTTGCTAATCAGGATGGCAACTGATGTTTCAAGTTCGGGCGGCTCGATCGCAACCGTCAAACCCCACCCGAACCGAGACTTGAGGCGCTCTTCGAGCCCGTTGACCTCCTTTGGGTAGCGATCGCAGGTCAGGATGATCTGGCGCTGGCCTTCCAGCAACGCGTTAAAGGTGTGAAAGAACTCTTCCTGGGAGCGCTCCTTCCCGGCGAAGAACTGAATGTCGTCAATCAACAAGGCATCTAGGGACCGGTACTGGCGCTTGAAGTCTGCAATCTTGTTGTGTTGCAGGCCTTTCACCATGTCGCTCACGAAGCGCTCCGAGTGTACGTAGCTCACCCGGGCGTCGGGGCTATTCTTGAGAATGGCGTTCCCGACGGCATGCATCAGGTGGGTCTTGCCTAGGCCTACACCGCCATAAATGAAAAGCGGGTTGTACGACTTACCCGGGTTCTCACCGACCTGCGTAGCCGCAGCCTTGGCGAGCTGGTTGCTCTTACCCTCGACGAAACTCTCGAACGTGAACTGTGGATTGAGACGCGATGCAACCGGGGCCTTTTGCGGCGCTTTGGCGGGCGCTCGCTGCGACGGCCTCTCGTCTCTGGTGGCCGTCGCCGGCGCGTCTCGTGAGCCAACCTCGACCACGACCTCCGCTTCCTGGTCGCCCTCGTCCACGAGCTCGAGGATGCGCTCCATGTAGTGGTCCTGGACCCAGTCTATGACAAATCGATTTGGCGCCAGAAGCCGCAGAACCGGCCCATCGTCGACAGCCTGTAGTGGCCGAATCCAGGTATTGAACTGCTGCTCGGGCAGCTCCGCCTGCAGGACGCGGATGCACTGGTTCCAAAGCGTCGATTCTGCGGACACGATTCCCCGGGGTGCCTTAAGGTCAAGAGTGTTAGGAAGACCGGGCAGTCTATACTGAAACTCCAGTGTTTACACCAGTCTATTGACAGCCTCAGGCCATCTGCGTACCCTTGCCGCCCTTCTTCAAATACGGCCCCGAGAGGGCCGTTTTTTAACTGATTTCAGGCCCCTCCGGGGGCACCGGGAAAGGCTATGAAACGCACATATCAGCCCAGCAAGGTCAAACGTGCCCGTACGCACGGTTTCCGCGCTCGCATGGCGACGAAGGCAGGGCGTCTGGTTCTGAAGCGCCGCCGCGCCAAGGGCCGGGCAAAGCTGACGCCGTAACGCGTCACACATCCGTCGCAGCGACGAGCCACAACCCACGATTGACGAGCAGCTCATCAAACCGGTTTACAAAAGACAACCGGCTACTTGATGCGGCTGCTTTCGGCCGCGTGTTCAAAAAGGCGTCACGCAGCCGAGACAAACTGTTTACGGTGCTTGCAAGAGGCAATGAAGAAAGTGTTGCACGACTGGGTCTCGCCATTTCGAAAAAACACTGTCGCCGTGCCACTGCAAGAAATCGCATCAAGAGAATAATTAGAGAGTCGTTTCGAGAGCAGCAAGCGTTGTTGACAGGTATCGATGTCGTCGTGATCAATCAGCCGGCCGCAGCAAGAGCCAGTAACGACGAAATTCGCTCGAGCCTCGACAGGCACTGGCAGCGCTGCAGCAAGGCGAAGCAGGAACCGAAAGCGAATGGATAATCAACGACTGCTGATCTGGGCGTTCTTCCTGTTGATGGGCTGGATGACCTATCAAACCTGGATGCAGGATTACGGGCCACAGCCGCCGGCCGCGACGGAGCAGGCCGAGCTCACAGTCGATGAGGCCGCCGCGCCCGCCATTGAAGACGACCTCCCGGAAATTGGGGCACAGCCAGCAGACGCCGCAGACCCCGTTGTGGACGATGTGCTCGAGCCCGCCGCTGTCACAGCGGCGCCCGCAATTACGATCCGCACCGACGTTTTCGAAGTAGAGATTGCGACCGCCGGTGGCACGCTGCGCAAGGCGGAGCTCCTGAACTACCCGGTGGCGAAGGACCGCCCGGACGAACTCGTCAATTTGCTCAGCCTTGTTCCGCCTGAGTTCGGCTTGATTGAGTCCGGTGTTCGCGCCGCAGGTGGCGCAGCCGAAGCGACGCACCTCAGCATTTTCCAAAGCGCACGCGACGCCTACGACCTCGGCGACGCCGAAGAGCTCGTCGTGCCGCTGACCTGGACGGATCCAAGCGGCATCACCATCGAGAAGCGCTACCATTTCAAGCGGGGCAGCTATCGTATCGATCTTGAACAGGTTGTAACCAACGGCTCTGCCGAGACCTGGCGGGGCGCGGATTACGTGCGCATCAAGCGGCACTCGGCCGAAATCGAGCGCTCGATGTTTGACGTTGAGTCGTATTCGTTTATCGGTCCGATCGTCTACGACGGCGATAAGTCCGAGAAGCTTGATCGCGACGACCTTCTGGACGACGGGAAATACGAGTACTACTCGCAGCAGGGCTGGATCGGCTCCATCCAGCACCATTTCGTGCGTGCTGCGGTGCCACCGAACGGCAGCGACTTCCGCTTCTCTGTCGCAGTGACCGGCGACGTCGCGACGAGCAGCGCGATACGCCGGAACGTCGTATCGATTGCGCCCGGCGCGACAGAGACGCTGCCGACGGCATTGTTTGTGGGGCCCAAGCTGCAGTCGCAGCTCGAGGAGATCGACGAGACCCTGAAACTGACCGTCGACTATGGCTGGCTAACAATTATTTCGCAGCCGCTGTTCTGGTTGCTCAGCTTCGTGCACGGGTTCGTAGCGAACTGGGGCCTCGCGATTATCGTCGTTACGATCCTGATCAAGCTAGTGTTCTACAAGCTGACGGAATCGAGCGGCCGTTCGATGGCGAAGATGCGCAACCTGCAACCCCGCATGAAGGCATTGCAGGATCGCTACAAGGATGACCGCCAGGCGCTAAGCCAGGCGATGATGGACCTCTACAAACGAGAGAAAGTAAACCCGGCGGCCGGTTGTCTGCCGATTCTTATTCAGATGCCGTTCTTCCTCGCGTTCTACTGGGTGCTTCTTGAAAGTGTCGAGATGCGCCAGGCCCCGTTCGCCCTGTGGATTACCGACCTGTCCACGCGTGATCCGTATTTCATCCTGCCGCTCATCATGGGTGTCTCGATGTTCCTGCAGCAAAAGCTCAACCCGGCTCCGACCGACCCGGTGCAGGCGAAGGTCATGCAGATCATGCCAGTCATGTTCACGGTGTTCTTTGCGTTCTTCCCGTCCGGCCTCGTGCTTTACTGGGTAACGAATACCGTGCTGTCGATCGCGCAGCAGTGGAAGATCAACCGTGTCGTCGAGGCCGAGGCAAAGACGCAAAAAGGCGGCAAGCCGTCCGACTAGTCGGCGAGGTCCGTTCGGATCTTGATCTCGCTATGCAGCGTCTTGTGGACCGGGCAACGGTCTGCGATTTCCACCATACGTAGCCGCTGCGCTGCCGTTAGATCCCCGTCAAGAACGAGCTCCCGCCGAAACTCGTGAATCATGCCCTTGTCCTGTTCGCAGTCGACGCAGTCGTCGGCGTGCACGCGCCCGTGCTTGACGCGAACCGTCGCGCTTCGCAGATCGATTTTCTTATGCTGCGCATACATGCGTAACGTCATCGACGTGCAGGTTGCGAGTGCTGACGCAAGCAGGTCGTAAGGGGTAGGGCCCGCATCGGTACCGCCAACCGATGTCGGCTCATCGGCGATCAGCGAGTGCTTGCCCATCTGTACCTCGGTACGAAAGCCGTCTACCGGCGTTCGCGATACAACTTCGCCATCGACCGCCGTCAGCGCGCCTACCGTATCGCGTTCCGGGAGGAAGCGCGTAGCCCATGCCGCGAGCACCTGGCCCGCATAGCGCGAATCCTCCTCGCGGGTCAGGAGGTGATCGGCCTTGTCGAGACTCACGAAACTCTTCGGGTGCTTGGCAGCTGCAAACAGGGCGGACGCGTTGTCAATTTCGACGATGTCGTCGAGCGGCGCATGCATAACGAGCAGCGCCTTGCGGAGGCTGGCCACGGAGCCCGGCAAGTTGTGCTCCGCCAGGTCGTCAACGAATTCCTGACGCATGCGAAACGGCCGGCCTCCGAGGACGACCTCGGCAATACCGTTCTCGCGCATCTCTTCCTCCGAGTCACGGAACAGGTGCGTGACGTGCTGTGGATCAGCGGGTGAACCGATGGTCGCAACCGCAACCGCCGATGGCACCTGGGGCGCCGCCTGCAATACCGCCGTGCCGCCAAGAGAGTGGCCGAACAGGATCTCGGGGGTGCGGAAATTCGCCTCGAGCCAGCCTACAGCGGCAAGCAGATCCGATACGTTGCTTGAGAACGTCGTATCTTCGAACGCACCCTCACTCTGCCCGAGCCCGGTGAAATCGAAGCGCAGTACGCCGATGCCGGTACTCGTCATCGCTCGCGCAATGTGTCCGGCAGCCTTGAGGTTTTTGGAGCACGTGAAACAGTGCGCGAAGAGGGCAAACGCCTTCGGCTCACCGCTCGGCAGGTCGAGAATGCCCGAAAGGGCCTGCCCGTCATCGTTATTGAAGCTGATCTTTTTGCTCTGCATGGTCCTGTCACCTGTGGTCTCATATTGGTATGAGCAATCTCGCCGATACGATTGTCGCTGCTGCAACCCCACCAGGTACAGGTGGCATCGGCATCGTGCGCATCTCCGGAGAGATGACCGAGGCAATCGCCCGAAAATTACTGGGCAGCCTGCCAGAGCCACGGACCGCGACCTACCGCGCGTTCCGCGGCGCGGACGGCCACCGTATCGATGCCGGGCTGGCCCTGTATTTCCCGGCGCCCGCGTCTTTCACGGGAGAGCCCGTGCTGGAGCTGCACGGTCACGGCGGGCCGCTGGTCATTTCGCTTCTGGTCGATGCCATTGTCGCATTCGGGGCCCGGCGTGCCGAGCCTGGTGAATTCTCCAAGCGTGCGTTCCTCAACGACAAGCTCGACCTCGTGCAAGCGGAGGCTATCGTTGACCTGATCAATGCCGGAACATCACAGGCGGCGCGCGCCGCGCTGCGATCCCTGTCGGGCGATTTCTCACGGGCTGTCGACGCGCTGGCCGAGCAGGTCGTTAAGCTGCGCCTGCACGTTGAGGCGGCGATCGACTTTCCGGAGGAAGAGATCGACTTCCTTTCCGATGACGCGCTCCTTTCCCGGATCTCGGACTGTGCCGCGGCATTCAACGCGCTGCGCGACAATGCGGCACAAGGCCGCTTGCTGCGCGACGGCTTCCAGGTCGTTATCGTCGGCAAGCCCAATGCCGGCAAGTCGAGCCTGTTGAACCAGTTAAGTGGTCAGGAAGCTGCGATCGTCACCGAGGTGGCGGGGACGACGCGCGACATCCTGAGAGAGCAAATCGACATCGACGGTCTTGCTGTCGAGCTCATCGACACGGCCGGCCTTCGCGAAGATCCGGATCGGATCGAGGAGGAGGGCATCCGCCGCGCACACAAGGCGCTTGCAAATGCCGACGCCGTTTTGCTTATCCAGGATGCGACCGACGAGGAGGACCATGAGCTACACGAAAAGCTGCCGGTTGGCGTACCGATCACGATCGTACGCAACAAGGTTGACCTGACCGGTGAGCCTCCGGGGCGCCTCGACGATGACACCGTTAACCTCTCGGCGAAGACTGGCGATGGACTAGAAGCGCTGCGCGAGCGGCTGGGTGAACTGGCCGGTTATGAAAACCAGGGGGAGGGCGCATTCACGGCGCGGCGTCGACATATCGAGGCGCTCGAACGCGCCGCCGTGCATTTCGAAACCGGACGCACGGCTTTGGAGGAGACCCGTGCTGGCGAGCTTTTTGCCGAAGAGCTGCGGCTGAGCCATCACGCGCTGGGCGAAATCACTGGTGCGTTCACCGCGGACGACCTGCTCGGCAAGATTTTCTCTGAGTTCTGTATCGGCAAGTAGACTTATTCGATCGAGGGAGCCGCCAGCAGCCCTTCCGCCATATGCCGCCCAAACTCCGTATAACTCTGCTCCGACGGGTGGTAGCCGTCGGCCGCGAACCTGGCCTGATCCGCCTCAAACTCGACCGGGACATGAACCGTAGCCGGATGTTCCTCGATGACCTTCTTTGCGATGTCGTCGAACACCTTGCCACGCATCCCGAAAGCCGCGCGGAGTGGCTGCGGCAAAAGGGGAAAACCGTGCAATGGCGGCATACCGGCAACCGCGATCACCGCCCCCGGGGAGTGAGCGCGCAACTTGCGAAGAAGCAGCGCCAGGTTCCGGCGCCAGCTACGCATCGAAGTCAGGCCGGTGATGTCGTTTACGCCTACCGATACGATGATGTAATCGAAAGCGTCACCCGAGAGATCCGGCACGAGCTGCTCGAGAACCCTCGCCGAGTCGTATCCGCTGACACCGAGCGCGCGCCAGGCCACGCAGCAACCCCTCGAAGCCGCCAGTGCTGCAGCCGTTTGTCCCACCAGCGCCTTCGGCAGCTCAGAGGCACCAACGCCGGCGATGATCGAGTCGCCGACGGCCAGCAACCGGACCCGACCACCCTCACCGACAGAACCCTGTGCCGGTCCGCCGGCAGGCGCGAACCGGGGCGCGGTCCTGCGTACGTAAAGCGCCTGGGGGACGAGAAACGGAAAGACAACCCAGAACAGCAGGCCTTTGACGACCGTCAAACTGCCTGGCCTCAAGGGCTGAACGTCGGCTCGGTAATGGAAATCTCGGTGACCTCGCCGTACTTGGCCACCGCCTCACGAATCTCGTTCGCATCGCCGATCAACACGAACACGAGATTATCTGTCTGCGGATAAACGTCCGCGATCGTGTTGCTGATCGATACCGGCGTGGCTTCCGCCAGGGCGGCGCCGTAGTTGTCGATGTAGGTACGATCCAGGCCATGCTGTTCCAGGAACGCGAACATGCCGGCAAGCGAGGACGCCGTTTCGAGACTCGGCGGGAACTGGCCCATGATGTAGTTGCGCGCCGATTCGATCATCTCGTCATTCAACCCGCGGTCATGCAGGCGATCGAGCAGGTCCACGGCCATGTCGATTGCCTCGACGGTCTTGGCGGTTTCCGTGAACGAGCGGATGGTGACGGCGCCCGCCTCGGAATGGCGCTCGACACGCGACCTGGCGCCGTAGGTTAGCCCTGACTTCACACGCAGCTCGGTCATGAGCATCGACGTGAAGCGACCGCCGAACACCGTGTTCGCCAGGTTGAGTTCGGCGCGATGTTCGTAATCGACGGCGACGCCGACGTTACCGATCCAGAAGTAGGTTTGCGCGGCACCCGGCTTGTCGACGAGCAGCACGCGCCCCGGCGCAGCGGGCTCGGGTGGCGCAAGCTCCGGGTGCGGCGCAGACGCGGGCTCCCAGGCGCCAAACACATCGGTCAGTCGCGCCTTGAGGGCCTCGAGCTGAAAGTCTCCGGCAACAGCGATGATCAGCCTGTCCCCGCCGAAATGGTCGGCGTGGAACTGAGCAACATCGTCACGGGTGATTTCCGCAAGTGACGACTCGCTGCCGAAGGTCGAGTTGCCGAACGGGTGCTCACCGAAAATGAACGCGTTTGTATAGCTTGGCATCAGACTGGCGAGGCTGGAATCCTTTGCGGCGGCGATCAGGGCAGCCGCGCGGTCGCGCTCCTTGGCGACTTCGTCCTCCGAAAGCGCGGGCCGCATGAGCATGTCCGAGACCAGCTCGATCATGAGGTCGATGTCACGAGATAAAAACTCGGCCGTTATCTCGACCGTTTCGACATCGGCAGAAGCCGAGATGTCGCCACCGACGCCGGCGGCCGCCTCGGCGAACTCGGCAGCGTCGCGATCGCCGGCGCCTTTCTGCATCACCGTTGCGAGCAGTTCGGCAACACCGGCCTTGTCGGCGGGGTCGGCAACACTGCCGCCGCGGACCACAGCGCGCATGCCGACGAGCGGCACATCGTGTTTCTCAGCGAGCAACAGGACAGTACCGTTGTCCAGGACTACGCGCTCGTATTCGGGCAACGTTACGTCGTTTGCCCACACCGCGCCGGCCAGCAGCAGGCCAACGAAAGCTGTCAGCGACCTCACTGGTCCGTCTCCGGTGAGCGCAGGATGCCCAGCGTCATGTTGCGCCGGTCAAAGACCTGCTTTGCGACGGCCTGAAGGGCGGCTGCGTCGGTCTCGGCGAGCTCCTCCGGGACGGCAAACAGGTTTTCGTAATCACCTGTGAATACCTCGAAGTTGCCAAGCGCGGAAGCTTTGCCACTGATGGTTTGCAGGCCGCGCCAGAACGAAGCCAGTCGCAAATTGCGCGCTTTCTCGAGCTCCGCGGCGGTAACACCCTCATCAGCGACGCGCTGCAGCTCCCCGAGCAACCGCGCTTCCGTCGCGGCCAGGTCGCCCCCCGGGGGTAACGTCAGGTAGAAGTACACGAGGCCGGGGTCAAAGCCGTCGGTCTGAAAGCCGCCAACGGACAGCGCAAGTTGTTCGTCTTCGACGAGCGCGCGGTGCAGGCGCGACGAGTCACCTTCAGCGAGCACGGCAAGCAGGAGATCCATGTGAAGCGTCTGTGGGTCGCCGGTCGCGCCGCCATGAAACGCAAGATGCAGGAGCGGCGTCTGCGCGTCCGTCTCTATGACAAACCGGCGCTCACCCTGTTGCTCGGGCTCGACGGTTGTGATCTCGGGCGGTGGGTACTGGCGAGGAATGGGCGAAAAGTACTGGTCGGCGAGCAGGTAGATTTCTTCGGGAGTTACATCACCAGCGAACACCATCGTCAGGTTGTTCGGCGCGTAGTAGGTCTTGAAGAAGCTCTCGAGGTCTTCCTGGGTCCAGTTCTCGATATCGGACGGCCAGCCGATGACCGGATTCTGGTACGGATGCGCGACATACGCCATCGCCATCATTTGCTCATAGAGCCGCCCGGTGTTGTTGTCGTCGACGCCGTTGCGGCGTTCCGACTTGACCGCACCGCGCTCCGTTTCGACGACGTCAGGATCGATGGCGAGGTTCATGAGCCGATCGCTCTCGAGATCGAAGATGGTCTCTAGTGCGGAACGCGGGAACCAGTCTGTGTAGACGGTGACATCGTTGGACGTGTAGGCGTTGTTGGCGCCGCCGGCCGCTTCCATCTCCTGGTCGAACTCGCCGACGTCACGGGAGTCGGTGCCGTTGAACATCATGTGTTCGAAGAAATGCGCGAGGCCGGTGATGCCCGGGTATTCGTTGCGCCCGCCCGCCCTGACAAATATGTACAGCGCAACGTTCGGGATGTCGTGGTCAGGCCAGACGATGATCTCGAGCCCATTCGGCAGATTGAATGACGTGATCTCGCGCGGCACCTCGGCCTTGGCAGAGAAGTCGAACACGGGCCGCAGCGGGATCTCTTCGAGCACCAGCGGCGGAGGCGGCGTGAACTCCGGGAGAAGCTGTTCGCCGATCACCGCAGCGACGCCGAGGACCGCGAGCACGGCAACGGCTGCGTTGAGCTTCTGCCCGGTCTTGTAAACGATCGACTGCGTCTGATCGACGTCGACAGCTTTCTGCAGGCCGGCCGGCGTAATCTCGTAAGTCCAAGCAAATATCAGGGCGACCGGGAAACCGATAGCGAGCAGCAACAGCACGTAGTCGGCGATCCACGGAGACAGCCCGACCCCGTCAACGAGATGGCTGACGATCCAGACGAGCAGCCAGCTCGCCACCGCATACAGCAGCGCGACTTTGAAGACGTTTCGTCGTCTGAGCTCGGAGAACAGACTCATGGCGCGTAGTTTAGCCGAGCAGGCCCTCTCGACGATACAGGCGGGCACAGACCCAGGTCAGGATTCCGCCGATCGCCAGTGTGCTGACCACCGAGATTGCCACGTGCAAGCCGTTGATCGGTTCGTTTTTGACCATGTCTACGAGCAACAGGTGCTGGCTCAGCGATGGCACGAACATGAATTCCGTGCGCGGCCGCAGCGTGAGAATGCTGACAATGAGTATGGGCAGCGTCGGCGCGATCAGCACGACGCTGAGCCAGGTCTGTGCCTCGCGGTAGCTCTTCGTGAACGAGGCGACGAGCGTCATGAGTGCTGCGCCGAGCAGAATGAAGGGCAGGAATAGCAAGAGCGCCTTGAACACGACGTCGATACCGAAGTTAGGCGTTAAGCCGAGCTTTTCCAGCGGCATGAAATCGAGCACGAAATAGAACGATGCCTGGCTGAGCAGCAACGAGAGCGACATAAAGAGGCATGTCGCGGCAATCTTGCCGACGATGAGCTGGTCGCGCGTCACCGGCAATGACAAGAGCGGCTCGAGCGACCCGCGTTCGCGCTCACCGGCCGTTGTGTCGATTGCGAGATACATGCCGCCCATCAGCGCCGCAAAGACGAAGAAATAACTCATCATGCCGAGGAGAATGGCCGAGCGGCCGCTCGGCGTCGAAACATCAATCTCATCGATATTGAGTGGCCGAAGCGTCATCGGGTTGATGCCGAGGCCGACAATACGCACTGCCGAAATATCCTGACTCCAGCCATACAGTGCACCGCGGACGCGTCGCGCGTCCCGGTCAGCGTCGGTATTGGCCTGGTCCGATACGAGCTGCACGGTCGCCGGGATCATGTCCGCGAGCTCTTCGCCGATCGTCGGCGGAATCACGAGCACGACATCGTGTTCGCCCACCTTGACCGCCTCCATTGCTGCCTCAAGATCCTCGGGGCCCTCAACAGCGTCGATGTTCCTGCTCTTCAGGTACGTCAGCATGTTGGGCGCGTACTCCTGACCGATCACAGGAAGTTCAAGCGTGCTTTCGGCGGACTCGAGGGAGCGCTCGATCGAAATATTGATGACGAACGCGAACATGATCGGGCCAAAAATCGGCCCCATGATCAGGGCCGAACCCAGCGTTCGCTTGTCGCGGAAGTTGTCGAGAATCTCTTTGATGAAGACTGTGAATATCGTGCGCATCATTCAGCCTCCACCATCAGAATCGCCCTGACGAAGGCTTCCTCGAGGTCTTCACACCCCGTGCGTTCGCGAATGCCGGCCACCGAGTCGTCGATCGCAACCTGACCATTCGCGATGATGCAGATGTCGTCGCAGAGTGCCGCCACCTCCTGCATCACGTGCGATGAGAACAGTACGCAGCGGCCATCGTCCTTGAGCTTCAATATCAGCTCGCGGAGCGAGCGCGTGGCCATGACATCGAGGCCGTTCGACGGCTCGTCGAGCAAAATGTTCTGCGGGTCATGCACGAGGGCGCGGGCGAGCGACACTTTCGTGCGCTGGCCCTGCGAGAAGCCTTTGGTGCGACGGTCGGCGAAATCACCGATCTCCAGCAGCCTGATGATTTCGTCCACGCGGTCGTCGATCTCCGCTTTGGCGAGTCCGCAGAGCCTGGCGAAATAGGCGATGTTCTCGCGCGCGGTCAGGTGAGGATAGAGGCCGGCGCCATGCGGCAGGGCGCCGATACGCTTGCGCGCCTCAAGGGCGTCGGTGACAACATCGGCGCCGTCGATCGAGGCGCTGCCCTGGTCCGGTTTCAGGACCGTGTAGAGCACGCGCAACGTTGTTGACTTGCCGGCACCGTTCGGGCCCAGCAGCCCCGTGATCTTGCCGTCGGGCGCATCGAACGAAACACCGCGAACGGCGTGCACTTTGCCGAACGATTTGTGAATGCCTTCTACCTTGATCATGGCGCAGGTCCCGAGAAGTCGAGGAAGAACGGCATGACAAAACTGCGTTCAAGACATTCCGCATCGATCGACGATGTGCTCGCTGACTCGACAAATCGCGCCGCAAGGCGGCTCGTGCAGCCGACGGCGATCTGGCCGTGGCCCTGGTGCTTGCCAATCAGGTGTGTCGCGTTGCCGAGGTCGACGGCGGCCATGTCGGCATAGCGCGGCGGCGTAATCGGATCCGCATCGCCAGACAGCAGCAGGAACGGGATGCTCGTGGCCACCGGTGTCTTGAAGTCGTCGTCAATCGGGCCGACAGGCCAGATCTTGCACATCTCCTCAAGGGCCTCGAGCTGGAATGAACCCATGTAACTGGCGTTGATCGCGTCATAGTCGATCGCGTCTCTGTCGAGGAACGGGATGTCTTCGGTGCACATGACGGAGTTGTGCATACCGATGGCAAGCGCGTCACTCATCGAGATCGCGACGAGCAGGTACTGCGACGCAAGCGGGTCATAGTTGCCGAGCCCGGCCTCGTGAACCAGTAGCGGCAGAAGCGCGCTCATATTCGGGTTGTAGGCAATCAGTCGCACGGCGCCCGCCATCTCGCCGGCACTAAAACGAAACTCCTGCGGACGGCCGGTGCTCGGGTGGTCGACCTCGACCATGACCGGCGCATCACGCAACGTTGCAACGACGCGCTTGAAGGTTGCCGCGAGATCGGGGAAGCGTTCATTGCAGGCAGCGTCTTCGGCGCAGCGTGCGAAGATCGCGTCTACCGCGCGTTGACTCTCCGTTGCGATCTCGGGGCCGAGGGCGATCTGCGGGGGCACGACGCCATCGATGATGACAGTGCGTGTCGAATCGGGATACCGGCGAGCAAAGTGCTGCGCGACGCGCGAGCCGTAAGACACGCCGTACAGATTGAGAGCCGCATAACCGAGCGCCTCGCGCACGGCCTCGAGATCGGTGACCGCGACGCTGGTGGTGAAATAGCGCGGGTCATGCGGCAGTTCGTCGAGGCATTCGCGTACGAACTCGATCGTATCCTCGAGCGAGAATTCGCTCTCAAACAGGATTGCCTCATCGTCGATCGGACAATCCATGGTCGCCGACTCGCCCGTGCCGCGCTGGTCGACGAGCAGGATGTCGCGGTTACGGCGCAGCGACTCAAACGCGCTGCGATAGGCCGCATAGAATTCGATGCTGCCCTGGCCGGGTCCGCCGGCAATCGGCACCACCGGGTCCGGGTCGGGACTCAGATTAAGCGCCGGCACGACCGCCACGCGCAGCTCGATGTCGGGCGACTCGGGGTCAGCGGGGTTCTCCGGGCGCGATAGCATGCCGCAGCGAGCCTTGATGCCCGGGTAGCCGGGGCCGGCGCTGATGCGGCAGTCTTCGAGCTCGAGCGCTTCTGCCGAGGGGCTGCCCGCGAGCGCGAGCACGGCAAGGCCGGCGTACAGGGTACGAACGAGGGGTGTGGACATCGGTGGTCCGTCTGCGAAAGGAGCGGGCTATCTTGGACAAAGGCCTGAAGATAGTAAAGATTCTGGTAGAATCCCGGCCCGGTTTATTGCTCACTTTTTAACCAATGTCCGAGATATACGACGTCATTGTGATCGGCGGCGGTCACGCGGGTACGGAAGCTTCGCTGGCTGCCGCGCGCACGGGCGCGCGCACGTTGCTCGTGACGCAGAAGATCGCGGCCCTCGGGCAGATGAGCTGCAACCCGGCAATCGGCGGCATCGGCAAGGGTCACCTGACCCGGGAGATCGATGCGCTGGGCGGCGCCATGGCTCGCGCGATTGACCGTGGCGGTATCCAGTTTCGTACCCTGAATGCGTCGAAAGGGCCGGCCGTTCGGGCAACACGCGCCCAGGCCGACCGTGAGCTGTATCGTGCAGCGATTCGCGACATCGTCGAAGGCCAGGTCAACCTCGACCTGTACGAGGCATCGGTCGACGACCTCATCGTCGAGGGCGATCGCGTGACCGGTGTTGTTGGCGATGACGGCACACGCGTGTCAGGCAGGTCGGTCGTCCTGACCGTCGGCACGTTCCTGGGCGGTCGCATCCTGATTGGCGATACCGAAGAGGCCGGCGGTCGTATTGGCGACGCGCCATCGAACCGTCTTGCCGCACGGCTGCGCGACATGCCTTTCAATGTCGCCAGGCTCAAGACCGGCACGCCGCCGCGTCTCGATGGCAAGACGCTCGACTACGACGTCATGCAGGAGCAGCCGGGCGACGAGCCGGTGCCAGTCTTTTCGTTTCTTGGTCGTCGCAACGAGCACCCCGAGCAAGTGTCGTGCTGGGTGACGAAAACAACGACCGAGACACACGACATTATTCGTGCGTCCCTGGATCAGTCGGCAATGTACTCGGGCATGATCGAAGGCGTCGGTCCCCGCTACTGTCCGTCAATCGAGGACAAGATCGTGCGATTCGCCGACAAGGCTTCGCATCAGATCTTCGTCGAGCCCGAGGGACTCAGCACCGATATCGTGTATCCGAACGGCATCTCGACCAGTCTGCCGTTGGCTGTGCAGGAACGCTTCGTGCACTCGATTGTCGGCTTCGAGAAGGCTGTGATTTCGCAGCCGGGCTACGCCATCGAGTACGACTATTTCGACCCGCGCGACCTCCGCCCGACGCTCGAGACAAAGCACGTTGAGGGTCTTTATTTCGCGGGGCAGATCAACGGTACGACCGGTTACGAAGAGGCGGGCGCGCAGGGCCTGCTCGCGGGCGTGAACGCCGCGCGTCGTGCCCGTGGCGAGGACCAGTGGTTTCCGCAGCGTCACGAAGCGTATCTCGGCGTGCTTGTCGATGACCTCGTTACACGCGGCGTCTCGGAGCCGTATCGCATGTTCACGAGCCGGGCCGAGTACCGACTGATGCTGCGCGAAGACAATGCCGACCTGCGCCTGTCTGAAAAAGGGCGCGAGCTCGGCCTGGTCGACGACACGCGCTGGGCCACGTTCAATATCAAGCGTGAAGCCGTCGAAGCCGAGCAGGCGCGGCTGGCCGGAATTTCGGCGCGCGGCACGAAAGCCGATGTGCTGCTGAAGCGACCCGAGTTCGGCTATGCCAATGTCGTTGGATTGCCCGAGGTTGGCGCCAGCGATATCACGTCACCGCTGGATGTCGAGCAGCGCGAACAGGTGGAGCTTCAGGTCGAGGTCCAGGCCAAGTATCGAGGCTACATCGAGCGCCAGGAGCGCGAGATTGCGAAGCATGCCAGGCAGGAATCGCTGCGACTGCCAGAGGACCTTGATTACGACACTGTTGACGGGCTGTCACACGAGGCGCGCCAGCGCCTCATCGCCACACGCCCGGCGACGCTCGGGCAGGCGTCGCGGCTTGAAGGCATGACGCCATCAGCAGTGTCGTTGCTACTCGTGCATCTCAAGAAAAGACAGCTTCGCAGAAGCGCCTGAGCCCACATAACTGCGGTATGCTTCGGGCATGAACGCCATACGCATTCTCGCCCTTGTTATCTCCTTCGCGCTCGTCGCGGGGTGCGGCGGCAAGGACGATGTGTCCGAGCCGGTTCGCACACTGCAGCGCGCTCTGCCGGCTGACCCTGAAACCCTCGACGTGCAAGTCGCTCGCAGCACACAGGCCGCTGACGTGCAGCGCGATATCGGTGAAGGCTTGTTCACCTACTCGACGGACAACGAGGTTGTCCCGGCGGCCGCCGAGCGCTTCGAAATGTCAGAGGACGGGCTCACCTATACGTTCTATCTGCGCGAAGCGCTGCGTTGGTCAAACGGCGACCCTGTCACGGCGGAGCACTTCGTTGCGGGCATGCGCCGCCTCGTCGATCCGGCGACCGCCGCGTTCAACGCGGGCATGCTCATCGATCTCGAAAACGCCGAGGGCATCATCTCGGGCGATATTCCCGTGTCGATGCTCGGCGTGGAGGCGGTTGACGAGCGCACGCTCGTCCTTCGCCTCGTGCGGCCGACCGCCTACCTGACGGGCATCCTGACGCATCCGAGTACGTTCCCGGTCCATACGCCGAGCCTTACGGAGCACGGCGATGATCACGCGAAGCCCGGAAGACTGGTTTCCAATGGCGCCTACAGGCTGGACGCATGGATACCCGGTTCGCTGATTGCGCTCAAGCGCAACGAGCACTACTGGAACAATGAGGCGACGGCGATCGATGCGGTCAACTGGCACGTGATCGTGCAGGCCTCAGCCGAGCTGAATCGCTACCGGGCGGGCGAGCTGGACATTACAAGCACGGTGCCGTCGGACAGCTTTGCACAGGTGCGCGACGAGTTTGGCGATCAGCTGCATGTTGGTCCTTTCCTCGCTGTCTACTATCTCGGCTTCAACCTGACGAAACCGCCGTTCGAGGACAATCGCGCACTGCGCCGGGCTCTCTCGATGGCGATTGATCGCGAGGGGCTGACGGACAAGGTCACCGCACGGGGTGAAACCCCGGCCTATAGCTGGGTGCCGCCGGGCATCAGCGGCTACGAGCCGGTCGAGATGGGCTTTGCCGCATTGGGTAAGGAAGAGCGCGATCAGCTCGCACGCCGCCTGTATAAGGAAGCCGGTTACAGCGAGGACAACCCGCTCGAAATCGAGGTTCGTTACAACACGAGCGACACCAATCGCCGCATCATCGTTGCGGTGCAATCGATGTGGCGCGAGGTGCTGGGCTTCGAAGCGACGCTCGTCAACGAGGAATTCCAGGTCCTGATGGACAATATGAGAGCAGCGGAGATAACGCAGGTTTTCCGCTCGAGCTGGGTCGGCGACTACACCGACCCGCACACGTTTCTCTACGTGCTGCAAAGCGATAACGCGCAAAACATGCCGCGATACCGGAACGCCGACTTCGATGACTTCATGGCGCGCGCCGGTGCCCAGACCGACCCCAAACAGCGCAAGCTATTACTTGAAGAGGCCGAGCGCATCATGCTCGCGGACTATCCGGTCATCCCGCTGTACTTCTTTGTTACCCGGCATCTCGTGCACCCCGACGTCGAAGGCTGGGGAGACAACCCCCTGGATTACCATTACAGTCAGCACCTGAGTTTCAAAGCGGCCGAATAGCCGCGCTGGATCAACGACTTGCTGCGATACACGCTGCTCCGCATCCTGGGAGCGATACCGACGCTGCTGCTCGTTATCGCGCTCGCGTTTCTGATGGTGCATGCTGCACCAGGCGGGCCGTTTGACGCAGAGAGGCGGTTGCCGCCCGAGGTCGAGGCGAACATCGCGGCCAAATACCATCTCGACGAGCCGCTGCCAAAACAGTTTGCCCGCTATCTTGGCGGCCTGCTGCAGGGCGATCTGGGCCCGTCCTATCGGTATCGAGACCGCACCGTTTCCGAGCTGATCGGCAGCGCGTTTCCGAACTCGCTGCGAATCGGCGCGCTCGCGATTCTGTTTGCCCTGCTGGTCGGCATCAGCAGCGGCACCTACGCGGCATTGCGCCAGGGCACGCTCACGGACCGTTTCGTCATGGGGCTGTCGATGACGGGCATTTCGATTCCCGTATTCGTGATTGCGCCGGTGCTGGTATTGCTGTTCGCCGTCAAACTGCAGTGGCTGCCTGCAGGCTGGACCAGCACCGAATCGGTGAGTCGATACGTGCTCCCGGTCATCACGCTGGCGCTGCCACAGATTGCCTACATTGCGCGTCTCACACGCGCGAGCATGATCGACGTGCTCGGTCGCGATTTCGTGCGTACCGCGCGGGCGCAGGGGCTCGGGACGCTGCGCGTTGTTCGTGTGCATGCGCTCAAGCCGGCCCTGTTGCCGGTGCTGTCCTACATGGGACCGGCTATCGCCGGAATCATTACCGGGTCGGTTGTTGTTGAAGAGATCTTCGGCATTTCCGGCGTTGGCCAGCAGTTCGTGCGCGGTGCGCTGAATCGCGATTACACGCTCGTCCTCGGCGTCGTTGTGTTCTATGCGACGCTGATTGTCGCGTTTAACCTGATCGTCGACATTCTCTATGCCGTGATCGATCCACGGGTGCGCTACCGGTGAAGACGGTCAAGGTGACAGGCAGCATCCTGCTGGCGATTGCCGTTGCCGCAATCGCAGGGCCGTGGCTGAGCCCGAACGACTACGTCACGACAAACTTCAATGCGATTCTGTCTAATCCGTCGATTGATGGCGCACGCTGGTTCGGAACGGACGATCTCGGTCGTGATTTGTTCGTGCGCACGATGCTCGGCATTCGCGTGACGCTTGCCGTTGCAATCGTTGCGAGCATCGTGAGCCTTGTGATTGGTGTTACCTACGGGGCCATTGCCGGGTATGTCGGCGGGCGCGTTGACGCCGTCATGATGCGCTTCGTCGACACGCTGTACGCATTGCCGTTCATCTTCTTCGTCATCCTGTTGATGGTCGTATTCGAGCGAAACTTCCTGCTGATCTTCGTCGCGATCGGCGCCATCAACTGGCTCGATATGGCCCGGATCGTACGTGGGCAGACGCTGAGTTTGCGGGAGCGCGAGTTTGTCGAGGCGGCGCGACTGACCGGCGTAAGCACGGCACGCATCGTATTTCGGCACATCGCGCCAAACCTGATCGGGATCGTAGTCGTCTACATCACGCTGACGATTCCGCAGGCGATTCTCTTCGAATCGTTCCTGAGTTTCCTCGGGCTGGGCGTACAGGAGCCGCAGACCTCGCTCGGTACGCTGGTGGACGCCGGCGTCGGGCACATGGAGCGAGCGTCCTGGACGCTGCTCATACCCGCTTCGCTGCTGGCCGTTATCCTGCTTTGCTTCAATTTCATGGGTGATGGCCTGCGCGATTACTTCGACGCGAGGCATGGCCAATGAGTCTGCTCGACGTCACGGGCCTGACGATTCGCTACGGCAATAACACGGTCGTGGACGGCGTCAATCTGTTCGTGGAGCGGGGCGAGTCGGTCGGTCTCGTCGGCGAGTCGGGTTCCGGCAAGTCGCAATCCGCGATGGCGATCCTTGGCCTGCTATCCGCCGGGGCGGAGGTAAGCGGCAGCATCGAATTCGACGGCCGGCAGGTTCTGGGTGCCGACGAGCGCTGGCTCGACACGCTGCGGGCGCGACGCATTGGGATCGTTTTCCAGGATCCGATGCAGGCGCTCAACCCTTACCTGCGGGTTGGAATACAGCTGCGCCAGGTGCTGTTGGCGCACGGGCTGGCAGATGCACGATCGGCGGACGCACGTGTTACTGAAATGCTCGCGCGCGTCGGGCTGCCTGATCCGCAGCGACAATTCCGCGCTTATCCGCATGAGCTATCTGGCGGCATGCGACAACGCGTCATGATCGCGTCCGCGCTTATCGCAGAACCGGACCTGCTCATTGCGGACGAGCCAACCACCGCCCTCGACGTGACGGTGCAGGCGCAGATCCTCGACCTCCTCGAGGACATTCGCGACAACACGGCGCTGCTTCTGATAACGCATGACCTTGGCATCGTGGCCGGGCACTGCGAACACATGATCGTGCTGGAGAAGGGACGGGTGGCCGAGGCTGGACCGACGACGTCGGTTTTTGCGTCACCGCGGCATGAGCACACACAGACGCTGCTATCGGCAGCGCTGCGCGTGGATCGCGGCGCGGCGCCCGAGCCGGTCGATGGTCGTACGCTACTGGCTGTCGATGAAGCATCCGTTCGCTATCGCGAACGCGGCGGGGCGGCGCTCGAGGCTGTCAACGATGTCAGTTTTGCGCTCCGTCAAGGTGAGACTGTCGCGGTTGTCGGCGAGTCAGGCTCCGGCAAGTCCAGCCTCGTACGCGCGGTGCTCGGACTCGTGCCAATGGCGTCGGGCAAGGTGGTATACGCCGGTGAGCCACTCGAGGGTCCGGTGCAGCATCGAGCGCGGGCGCAGCGTCGTGACCTGCAGCTCGTATTCCAGGATCCGGCAAGCGCGTTGAATCCGCAGATGCGCGTGCAGACAATCGTCGAAGAGCCGTTGCTCGTGCACGAAAGGGGCATGCCGAGCAACGAACGACTGGGCCGCGTGACCGCGATCCTCGCGAAGGTTGGTCTCAGCGACGCATTCTTGCGGCGTTTTCCGCACGAGCTATCAGGGGGGCAGGCCCAGCGGGTTGCGATCGCCCGAGCGCTCGTGCTCGAACCGCGGGTTCTGGTCTGTGACGAGGCTGTCGCTGCGCTCGACGGGTCTGTTCGCAAGCAGGTGCTCGAGCTGCTGCGCAACGTTCAGGATGAAACCGGGCTATCGATAATTTTTATCTCACACGATCTCGCGGTCGTGCGGTCGATCAGCCATCGTGTTCTCGTTATGTACGCGGGGCGCCTTGTCGAGGCAGCAAGCAATGAGCAGATCTTTTCGACGCCGCTGCATCCATACACGAAAGCGTTGATCGATTCGGTGCCGGTGCCGGACCCGGTGGTTGCACCCAAGGCGGCACCGGTACGTGGCGAAACGCCGTCGCTGTTAAATCCGCCTCCCGGGTGCGTATTTCATCCGCGCTGCCCGCGGGTCGACGACACCTGTAGCGTCGAGCGGCCGCGGTTGCGCGATTCGGGCGGGACACGCGTTGCGTGCCATTACCCTCTGGATAACTAGAACGCGCCTATGGGCAGGGGGATCGGCGCGCCATTAACGGTTAGCAGCCCACCCTTCATCTCGGCCTTCAGCACGTAAGCATCGCCTTCCTTGGTCAGGTAGCCGCCGCCAATTGCCATGGCCGCCTGTGGGTTCATGGCCGTAACCATCTCGACGATCGGCTCGGGAATCGACAGGTCAATCGTGGCCTCGGTATTGAGCAGCAGGGACGTCCACTCGAACGTGCTGACGTCTTCCTCGCCGAACGAGAACAGCAGCTGCGACGTGATCGTGCCTTGCGGCACGGTGATATCGAAGCGATTGAAGTTCAGCGCAAAGCCCGACGCGAACAGCTGCTTGAGATCCCCCTCCATGGCGCCATACATCGCCATCGGATCCTGCTGCGTGGCCGGGTCCATGCTGTTGATGACCTGTTCGAGGCGGCCCATCGCTGCAGCATCGGCGCCTTCGATGGCCATTTTGAGATCCAGGGTCATGTCGCCGACGTTGGGCAGCTTGCGCATGGTCGCACTGACCGTCGCATCGGCATTCACAGCTTCGCCATCGAGCTGGGTGTTCGCGGTGACAGCCATCGACATCGGCCCGGGGGCGCCGGGCGCTGCGACGATCAGCTCTTCGACGGCGAAGGTGAGTTCGCCAACCGCGAAGCCATATTCGGTCGGCTTCTGATCGCCCTCAAACGTGATGCCGGCGAGGCTAACGCCCTCGTTGCCGCTGTCGATCGAAAGGTCGCCGATCTTGCCCTTGAACACAGCCTCGCCGCTTGAAGGATCGGTCTTGATATCGACGTTGGTCGAGCCCCAGCTCGCCGTCATGTCGCCGTCCGAGTGCGAGCCCGGCCCGACGACGTAATTCGACTGCAGCTCGCCGCCAAGGCCTACTTTGCTGTAGATCGTGCCGGGCAGGTCGAAGACCTCGCCGTCCGGCGACTCGATAGCCAGCGTCGAGACGGCGCTACCCAGACCAGGCGCGAGCGAACCCTGTTCCCGCCCCATCGAGGAAACCGGGATCAGGCCATGATCAAGCTTGGTATTGATGAGCAAGACCGGCAGTTCGTCCGTCTGCATGCCCATCGTCGACATCGCTGACAACAGCTCGCCATCCATGATTTCGACGCGGTGTTGGCCTTCCGAGGAGAACCAGCCACGCTCGAAACTATCCGACGTGACGCGCACGGCGCCGCTTTCCTCCGCGGCCCAGTTGAGATTTTCGTCCATCGACTGTTCGGCCATACGACCGACGATGGCGGGGGAGACAAGGATCACTGCGGCGAGCAGGACCAGTACGACTACGAGACCTTTCTTCACGATCTTTCCTCTTGCAGGAGGTGCCCAATATCCCGGATGCTAGCATGTGAGGCGCCCGGTACTGTGACGCAGCTATAGAAATCCGCCTTAACTGCCACTACCATAGCGCCTCACGCGATGTCCGGGTTTCGACCGGGGCATGGAAAGTTTCGAGAAACCAAGTGATTACGAACATGAAGATCGTAGCCAGCGCCGCGACACTGCTGATCGCCACCCTATTTTTCGCGCCGCCCGCCGCCGCCGAAGGCGATATCGAAGTAGGCAAGAAAATCGCCTACACCTGCCTCGGTTGCCACGGCATCGACGGTTATCGCAACGCCTACCCGTCCTACCGGGTACCCAAGCTCGGCGGCCAGAAAGCCGGCTACCTCGAGATCGCACTCAAGGGCTACCGTGACGGCACGCGCGAGCACCCGACGATGGTGGGCCAGGCCAAGAGCCTCTCGGATCAGGACATTGTCGATGTGGCTGCCTATCTCGCGACACTGGGCGCCGAAACCGTGGCCGCAGGCGGAACCGAAGGTGCGTCTTTCGATAAGGCCGCCACCTGCGCCGCCTGCCATGGCGCCAACGGGATCAGCATCAATGCCGCCTGGCCGACATTGGCGGGGCAGCACGAGGACTACCTGCTTAACTCACTCAAGCAGTATCGTGACGGCACGCGTGGCGATCCGGTCATGACGGCCCAGGCAGCTCTGATCGCGGAAGAAGACCTGGCGAAGCTTGCGTTCTACTTCTCGCGCCTCGATGGCCTCGAAACCACCAAGCCCGAATAAGCGCGCACAGCTGACCGCGCTGGGCGATGGCATCATCGCCATCGACACTGAATACCTGCGCCCGCTCCAGGATGCGAGTCACCTCATCATCCAGGACGGGCGCGCTGCATTTGTGGATACCGGCACGAACGACAGCGTGCCGCTGTTGCTCGATGCGCTCGAACAGCAGGGGCTTGCCGCCGCAGATGTCGACTATGTCTTCCTGACGCACATTCATCTCGATCACGCCGGCGGCGCCGGCCTGCTCATGCGCGAGCTGCCGGAAGCTCGCTGCGTCGTGCATCCGCGCGGGGCGCCCCACATGATCAACACCGAGCTGCTGGTTGCCGGCACGATCGGCGTGTACGGCGAGGAGAAAACGCGCGAGATGTATGGCGAGGTTCTGCCGATCGAGGAGTCCCGCGTGATTGTTGCGGATGACGAAGCCTGGTTCGATCTGAACGGCCGGCGGCTGCAAACTCTGCACACGGAGGGTCATGCGCGTCATCACTATGTGCTCAATGACCCGGCTTCGCGCGGCGTGTTTACCGGCGACAACTTCGGCATTTCGTATCGTGAGCTCGACACGGTGAACGGCGAGTTCATTTATCCGACCACGACACCCGCGAGCTTTGATCCGGACGAGGCTCACAAGTCGGTGAATCGCATCATGGCGTGCGAGCCGAAGCAGCTTTTCCTCACACACTACAGTCGTGTGACCGACCTCGAGCGCCTCGCGGCCGACATGCACGCTGGCATCGATGCCTATGTCGAACTCGCACTGGCCAACAAGGATGAAGACGATCGCGACGCGAAGATCCAGCAGGCCATGGACGACCACCTCTCGGCGCGCGCCCGCGACCATGGTTTCAAGGGCGATCGCGACGCACTATGGTCGATATTGGAACTTGATATTGTGCTGAACGCGCAGGGCCTCGTGTCCTGGTTGCAGCGGCTGGAGAAACACCATGGATAAGTTTCGCGTCTTTCGTATCAATGAACGTGATGGCGAGATCGTTGCCGGCTTTGAGGAGCTCGACATCGACGACCTGACCGAGGGCAACGTTACGGTTCGGGTGACGCACTCGACGATCAACTACAAGGACGCGCTGGCCGCGACGGGCAAAGGCAAGATCCTGCGCCGCTACCCACTTAACGGTGGCATTGATTTCGCGGGTGTCGTCGTCAGCTCCGAGGACGCTGAGTTCCAACCCGGCACCGAGGTGCTGATGAACGGCTGTGGCCTGAGCGAAACCGTCGATGGCGGCTATTCGGAATACGCTCGCGTCAACAGTGATGGCCTGGTCGCTGTTCCCGAGGGCATGAGCTGTGCGGAAACGATGCAGATCGGCACGGCCGGCTACACTGCGGCGTTAGCTATTCACCGCATGGAGCAGAACGGCCAGGCGCCCGACCAGGGGGCGGTTGTAGTGACCGGCGCCACGGGCGGGGTTGGCAGTATTGCGATCGACATGCTCGCGGGCCGCGGTTACGAGGCCGTTGCCCTGACGGGCAAGGTCGAGGAAGAACGCTATCTCCGTGAAATTGGCGCGGCGCGAATCCTGCTGCGCGACCAGATCGACCTCGGCAAGCGGCCGCTCGAGAAAGCCCAGTGGGCCGGCGCTATCGACAACCTTGGCGGTGATTACCTCACGTGGCTGACTCGTACGATGCAGTACGGCGGCAACATTGCCAGCATTGGACTGGCGGCGAGCCCGGCGCTGAATACCACGGTTGTGCCCTTCATCCTGCGCGCTGTATGCCTGCTTGGCATCAACTCGGTTGATACCCCGCGCGACCTGCGCAGGGCCGTCTGGGCGCGTATCGGCGGAGACCTGAAACCGCGGCACCTGGACACGATCGGCCATCGGACGATCGGTTTCGATGAACTACCTGGCGCATTTACGGCCTACATAGACGGGACAATTACCGGTCGAACGGTCGTTGAGATATCTCGCTAGGAGAACAAGATGAGCTTTTGGATCAGGGCGGCCATCACCGGTTTCGCCGCAGCGCTGCTGATGGCGTCGGCCGCATTCGCCGACGATGTCGTAAGAACCACTGCCAACAATGGCAACCTCGTGATGGAAGATATTCCGCCGATTCCCGCGCGCATCGTTGAAGACCTGAACCGCTATCAAAACGTGCGGTCGGCCGCGTTCCGCGGCTGGACGGAAGACGGTGCCGGCATATACGTTACCACACGCTTCGGCGACCTGAACCAGATTCATCGCGTCGATATGCCGGGTGGCGCGCGGACCCAGCTGACGTTTTACAAGGAACCCGTTTACGGCGTGACGCGGCAGCCCGGCGGTGCGTCACTGCTGTTCACTCGCGACGTCGGCGGCGGCGAGTTCGCGCAGATTTTCCTGCTGGACCCCGCCACCGGTGACGCGACGCTGTTGACGGACGGCGAGTCGCGCAATGGAGGCGTGGTCTGGGATCGCCAGGGACGAAGAATTGCGTATCAGAGCACACGTCGCAACGGCGCGTCGAACGACATCTGGGTCATGGACCCGAACGAACCGGATGCCGCCCGTATCGCCCTCGAGTCATCAGATGGGTCGTTCTGGGGCGCCGCCGAATTCTCGGCAAGCGGTACGCAAATTCTGGCGACGAATTACGTCAGCATTACCGACGCGCGAGTACACCTGGTCGACCTCGATTCGGGTGCGGTCAGCCTGTTGGCCGGCGGCGGCAGCGTCCCGAGCTACAACGTTCCGGTCGCCTTTGACGACGAAAACGACGGCGTCTGGATGCTTACGGATCAGGGCGGCGAGTTCGTGCAACTGGCGTGGCAGGCGAGTAAGGCCGGTGCATCCGTCGAAGTCGTCACTGGAGACATCCCCTGGAACGTGAGTGGCGCGGTAATCAGCCATGATCGTCGCCGGCTGGCGTTTGTCATTAACGAAGGCGGGATGTCGCAACTGTACCTGCTCGATACCAGGACCCGGGAGTACCGCAAGGTCAGCGGGTTGCCGACCGGGTTGGCCGGCTCACTCGAGTTCAGTCCCGATGATCGCCGTCTCGGCATGACGCTCAATACACCAAGCACGCCGAGCGATTCGTTTTCTCTGGCGCTCGGCGACGACCCTCTCAGCCACGGTGAGTTGACGCGCTGGACGACAAGCGAAGTAGGCGGGCTGGATACATCGGCATTCGTTTCACCGGAGCTGATCCATTTCCCCACATTCGACGAGGTTGATGGCGCGCCGCGGCAGATCCCGGCCTGGGTGTACAAGCCCGTCGGTGAGGGTCCGTTCCCGGTTGTGGTATCGATTCACGGCGGCCCTGAAGGCCAGGCCAGGCCCTCGTTCAGCAGCACCTACCAGTTGTGGATGCAGAAGCTCGGTGTCGCTGTCGTCGTGCCGAACGTGCGTGGCTCCACCGGTTACGGCAAGACCTACGTGAGCCTGGATAACGGTTTCAAACGCGAGGATTCCGTGCGAGACATCGGTGCGCTGCTCGACTGGATTGGCTCAACGCCCGACCTCGATGCTGATCGCGTCGCGGTATTCGGCGGCAGTTACGGCGGCTACATGGTGCTTGCCAGCGCCGTTCACTACAGCGACCGTCTCAAGGCGGCCGTCGACATCGTCGGCATCAGCAATTTCGTCACGTTCCTCGAGAATACCCAGGACTACCGGCGCGATTTGCGCCGTGTCGAGTACGGGGACGAGCGGGACCCGGAGATGCGCGCCCACCTGGAGCGGATCAGTCCGCTGAACAACGTGGAGAAGATCGATGTCCCCATGTTTGTAGTGCAGGGCGAGAATGATCCGCGCGTGCCCGTTACCGAAGCGCAGCAGATCGTCGATGCGCTGCGCGAGCGCGGCCACCCCGTCTGGTACATGAACGCCCTGAATGAGGGGCACGGTTATCGCCGCAAGGAGAATCGCGACATCTACCAGCAGGCAACCGTGCTCTTCTTCGAGGAGCATCTGTTGCGTGAATGACGAGCGTTTCGATCGGCTGCTCGATGAGCTCGAACGCTGGAACCGCAAGGTAAACCTGACGGCCGTTCGTGACCGCGCGCAGATGGTCACGCTCCACATTGAAGACAGCCTCGTCGTGCGGCCGCTGCTCGAGGGCCGCCGCATCCTGGATGTCGGCACGGGCGCGGGCTTTCCCGGACTGCCGCTCGCGATAGCGGAACCCGGTCGCGACTTTACGCTGCTCGACAGCAACAACAAGAAGATCATGTTCGTGCAGCACGCGGCGAACCTGCTGGGTCTCGACAATGTGACGGCCGTGAAAGCGCGCGCCGAGGACTTTGCACCCGGCCACCGCTTTGATACCGTGATCGCCCGGGCAGTCGCTTCATTGCGGCGCCTGACAGAGATAGCCGGTCATCACGTGGGAGAGGACGGGGTGTTCGTGGCGCTGAAGGGGCGCTACCCGGCTGAAGAAATAGAAGAACTACCGGCTCCGTGGAGCCATGAAGTGATGGAACTGAACGTGCCGGGGCTGGAACGGGGCTCGCGGCACGCCGTGCTGTTGCGACGAGCAGGAACATGACACGAATCATTGCGGTAGCAAACCAGAAAGGCGGGGTGGGCAAGACCACCACCTGTGTCAATCTGGCTGCGTCGCTGGCGGCGACGCAGCGTCGCGTATTGCTTGTGGACATGGATCCGCAGGGCAACGCGACGATGGGCTGTGGTATCAACAAAATGGAGCTCGAGAATTCCGCCTGCGACGTGCTGCTCGGTGAAGCAAGCGCAGCAGACACGATCGTCTCGGCACCCGAAGGCGGTTTCGCGGTGCTGCCGGGCAATGAGGACCTGACGCTCGCCGAGGTCAAGCTCCTGCAGGAAATCGGCCGCGAGATGAAGCTGAAAAAAGCGCTCTCACCCGTCGCGGGGCTCTATGACTTCATCCTCATTGACTGCCCGCCGTCGATCAACATGCTGACTGTTAATGCGCTGACAGCCGCGGACGGAGTGCTGATTCCGATGCAGTGTGAGTACTACGCGCTGGAGGGCCTGTCTGCGCTGCTCAATACGATCGAGCAGGTGCGCGACTCCGTCAATCCGGGCCTCGAGGTCTTCGGCATTCTGCGCACCATGTTCGATCCGCGTATCAATCTTTCCAACGAGGTCTCGCTGCAGCTCATAGAGCATTTCGATCGCAAGGTGTTCCGCACCTGCGTGCCGCGAAACATCCGACTCGCCGAGGCGCCGAGCTTCGGCCGACCCGTACTCCTGCATGACCGCTCCTCGCGGGGCGCGATCGCGTATCTCGCGCTTGCCGGTGAAATCCTGCGCCGTGAAGATGCGCGCGTTGCGGAAGCTGTTTGACGACTATGACACCAAAGAAACGACTGGGCCGGGGCCTTGATGCCCTCCTGAGCAAACCGGCCGCTGAAATAACGGCCAGCGAACCCACCAGTGACGGCGAGGATACGCTGCGCGAGATTCCGGTGGAGCTGCTGCAGCGCGGGCAGTACCAGCCGCGCGTCGACATGCGACAGGACTCGCTTGAAGATCTTGCAGCTTCCATCAAGGCGCAGGGCGTCGTGCAACCGATCGTCGCGCGCCCAATCCCGAGTCCCGGGAAAGAGCAGCGCTACGAGATCATCGCCGGCGAGCGCCGCTGGCGCGCCGCGCAGATGGCCGGCCTGGCCGACATACCCGCTGTCGTTCGCGAGATTCCCGACGAAGCCGCGATTGCGATGGCCCTCATCGAGAACATCCAGCGCGAGGACCTGAATCCGCTCGAGGAAGCACGCGCGCTTGATCGGCTTATTCGCGAATTCGACCTGACACACGCCGAGGCCGCCGACGCCGTTGGCCGATCGCGAGCATCGGTCAGCAACCTGCTGCGCCTGCAGGATCTGTCTGACAAGGTGAAGCCGTTGCTCGAGGACCGGCAGCTAGAGATGGGGCATGCGCGTGCGCTGCTGTCGATCTCGAACCCGACGCAGCAGTTCGACGCGGCACGCCAGGTCGTCAAGAAAGGCATGTCGGTGCGCGAGACTGAGCGGCTCGTAAAGCGGATGCTGGAGGGCGCAAAACCGAAGCCGGCCAAGAAGGCGCCCGCACAGAACGCCGATATCCGGCGACTCGAGATCGAGGTTTCAGAAAAGCTCGGCGCAAAGGTTGCGGTGCAGCATACGGCCAAAGGCGCCGGCAAGCTTGTGATCAGCTACAACACCCTCGACGAACTCGACGGCATCCTCAATCACATCAAATAGCCCCCCTCGTGTCAGTCACGGTGTCTGACACCGGCTTGCTTAGATCCGGTTTACCGGTCAACGTCTGCCGCCGAAGGCCCTTAAGGTCGGCGTCTATCTCGGGCTGATTAAGGTAAGACCTCCAGTCAGGGACCAAGTCTTGCGTTGAGCTTCGGTTGACCAGGGCATCGTCACCCAACCCTAGATTTCCCCTTGCGCTCGACCAGGTCCACTCCTCGGGGGAAAGCACTATTCCAGCTCGGACAGGATTCAGCTCGACGTACCTCAGCGCGGTGAGAGCGTGCAACTCGTTTAACACGACAGAGAAGAAGCGAGCCTGCCACAAGTGGCCTTGCCAATCGTATTTGAGATTGGTCAAGCGGGCGTACCTTTGGTGGAGTGCTTTGAAAAACTTTCCCAGGCTGTCGTCTCGGCCCGGTACCACTACCGCATGAATGTGGTTCGGCATCAGGCAGTAGGCCCAGAACTCGATATCGTGTGATGAGCTGAGCTCGTGAGCCAGGCGGAGATAGCATTCGTAATCCCGGTGATCGAGGAAGGTGGGCTGGCCCCGGACGCCGCGCTGCGTAACGTGATGCGGAAATCCCGGCACTACCATTCGAGCAGCTCTTGTCACGCAAATCATCCGAATTGAAGGCTGGACTGCCAATATCGGAGAATCGCTGACATGCCGCACGACGCGAAAGTACCGAGAATCGCCACTTTTTTGTGTCAGTCACGGTGACTGACACCGGAGGTTAGGCGACCTCGTCCGAGGCGCCATCACCGGCCGAGTAGACGCGTCGGATAATCGACGGAATCACGGCTTCCGAGATCAGGAAGCCCTGCATCTTGTCGCACTCGATCGTTTTCAGGAATTCGTAGGTTTCCTCGTCTTCGACGCCTTCCGCGCAGACGGACATGCCGAGGTTGTGCGCCAGCCCCGTCACGGCCGCGAGCACCGTCATCGATACCGGGTCTTTCTGTGCATTGCGCAACGCAGAGGCATGAATCTTGATCTCATCGAAAGGCAGCTGCTCGAATGTTGCGAGCGAGGCTGCCGCGATGCGGAAGTCGTCGAGGCAAATGCGGAAACCATGGTTGCGCAGCGCCTCGATCGTCGCCAGGTGGGGCGCCGACGGATCTGTCAGGTCTTGCTCGATTACCTCGAAAGTGAAGCTCGAGCACTCGAGGCCCGCCTCCTCCACGATGCTCCGATAGGTGTCGGCAAGCTCCGGGCTCGTGAGCTGGCTTGAGGCGAGGTTGATACAGGAATTGAGCTGGATACCCTGCTCACGCCACGTGACCTGCTGGCGAGCAGTCTCGCGCAGCACGAACTCGCTGAGCCGCGCCATCAGGCCGAAAGCCTCGGCCTCGGCCAGGAATTCGAGCGGGCTGACGAGGCCATGCTCGGGGTGGTGCCAGCGAATGAGTGCCTCGGCCTCGCGGGTCAACCATTCACTGTCCGAGCTGCGTTCAACCTTGGGTTGGTAACGCAAGACGAACTGGCCATCGTCGATCGCAACCTCTATCTCCTGCTGGGAAAAGCGGAGCATGCGGCGCCGGCAGCGGCGGGCCGAGCCGGACAGCTTGTCGAAATCGAACTCCTCGCCGACCCATTCAATATTGTCAAAGTCGGCGAGCTGATCCGCGAGCTCGGCCCGGTCGCTGCTGCGCAGCGTCTTGCGGTCCGCGGCAACGATGATGCCAAAGGGAGTACGGTCACGCGCGCCCTTGAGCGCCCGCAGGGTCTCGGGCGTTACATCACCTTCAGTCAGGATCACGATGCGCCGGGACTGGCCGTTCATGAGCTCGGCAAAGGTCGCCGCACTGGCGAAGTAGCCGGGCGTGAAGCTCATCTCGCGAACGACGTCGTTCAGCGCTTGATGGGCCCTGACAGTTTCACTGGAAATTAACAGCATGGCCTGACATGTTAGTTCAGCGGACAGGAGCGTTAACGGCGACTCGCTCACATTCTTGAGCCCGTTTCGGGCGGACTTATGTCGTACTCGCGGTGTCGGCTGAAACCCCCTAAAAACCCCGGGAAAAATGGCCGAAAAGAAGATCAAAACAGGCCGTGTTTTGTATTGCCATGCCGAGGGCCCACCACTATAATGCGCGAGCAATTTTCGAGGCCCGCCTGGAAAAACCAACCAAAGCGCCACACCCCCCGGGAACGCCCGATGGACGTGGCGTTTTTAGTGCGAGAGGCATAAGAAACAATGACTTCCACTATCGCCCGCGTGCTGATGTGGCAGTTTCTGGTCGGGTTGGGTCTTGCCGCAGTCCTGTGGAGTCTGTTTGGAAGCGTCGCTGGCTATTCGGCCCTGCTCGGAAGCCTGGTTTGCGTGCTCCCGAATGCCTTTTTAGGGCTGCGACTGGTAGTGCCTCGCCGGGACCCCGGCGCCCTCAAGCGGGCGGCCTGGGTTGGCGAAATGGGAAAACTGGCGTTGACCGTGCTGTTATTCACGCTCGTATTTACGTCAGTCAGGCCGCTCAACGCAGCGGCGTTATTTGCAGGTTTCATCGCCTCGCAGCTAACCGTCTTCGGAGGGTTCCTGATGCGGGACGACACAGACACGAGAACGAGTAACACGAATGGCAGCTGAAGGCGGACACGGGCCCCAAACGTCAGGCGAGTACATCACACATCACCTGCAGAACCTGCAGGCCTGCAAGAACGAGACCGGCGAGTGGGTCTGGAACCAGTGCGCCGGCAACCCCATGGCGATTAACGTCGACTCGATGTTCTGGTCCGTGTTCCTCGGCCTGATTTTCTGCTTCCTGTTCTGGCGCGTCGCCAAGGCTTCCTCCGTCGAAAAACCCACGAAATGGCAGGCATTTGTCGAGATCATCGTCGAATTTGTCGATTCGAGCGTCAAAGAGACGTTTCACGGCAAGAGCAACCTGATCGCTCCGCTGGGCCTGACGATCTTCGTCTGGGTCTTTCTGATGAACCTGATGGACCTGGTTCCGGTCGACTGGATTCCGATGCTTTCTTACGCGCTCGGCATCGAATACATGAAGGTCGTGCCAACGACCGACGTCAACATCACGTTCGGCATGTCGATTGCTGTATTCCTGCTCATCATCTACTACACGATCGCGAACAAGGGCATCACTGGCTTCATCGGTGAGCTGACGCTGCACCCGATTGCCCCGCCGCTGAAGGGCGCCGGACTACTGGCGGCGCCGTTTATCATCGCGTTCAACTTCATTCTCGAAAGCGTCGCGCTGCTGGCCAAGCCGGTCAGCCTGAGCCTGCGACTCTTCGGCAACATGTTTGCCGGTGAACTGATCTTCATCCTGATTGCGTTGCTCGGGATCTGGCAACTGCCGCTGCACTTCGGCTGGGCCGTGTTCCACGTCCTGATCGTGACGCTGCAGGCATTTATTTTCATGATGCTGACTATCGTTTATCTGAGTCTGGCATCTGAGAAACACTAATTTAATTGACCCTCCGTAGGAGAAACTGATGGAAACTGTTATTGGCTTGACGGCAATCGCTGTTGCTCTTCTGATCGGCCTCGGCGCCCTGGGTGTCGGTATTGGCATGGGCCTGCTCGGTGGCCGCTTCCTGGAAGGCGCTGCTCGTCAGCCGGAACTTGCTCCGATGCTGCAGACCAAGATGTTTATCGTCGTCGCACTGCTCGACGCCGTTGCGATGATTGGTGTTGGTATCGCACTGTTCTTCGCGTTTGCAAACCCGTTCATCGGCCAGCTGCAGGCAGCCACGGGCGCCGCGGGCGCATAAGCCATTTGTTGGAGACGGCTTGCCCGCGAGCACCGCGGCCAATGACCGTCCCACATTGATGCTGCAAATGCTGCAAGGAGCATTACGTGGATATTAATATGACACTCATCGGCCAGACGATCGCGATGATCGTGTTTGTCTGGTTCTGCATGAAGTTCATCTGGCCGCCTATCCTGCACGCGCTGGAAGAGCGCCAGCAGCAGATCGAGGAAGGTCTCGCCGCTGCCGACAAGAGCCAGGAGAAGCTCGTCGAGGCACAGGCGAAAGCCGACGAAATCGTCGCCGAGGCTCGCCACCAGGCGACCGGCATTCTTGACCAGGCCCATGCCCGCGCTAACGAGATTGTTGCCGAAGGCAAGGACGCCGGCGTCAAGGAGCGCGAGCGCCAGCTCACGGCAGCGAAGACGGAGATCGAAGCGGAAACCAACAAGGCTCGCGAAGAGTTGCGTGGCCAGGTTTCGGCGATCGCAATAGCGTCGGCCGAGAAGATCCTGAAACGCGAAATCGACGGCAAGGCGCACGACGACATTCTGGGCAAGCTCGCACAGGAGATCTAAGCCGTGGCTGATAACAACACTGTCGCCAGGCCGTACGCCCAGGCAGCCTTTGAGGTCGCGCAGGAAAATAACGCGCTGGCCGAGCTGTCCGAGTCGTTTGCGGCAGCCCGGGTGCTGCTCGAGGACGGCCAGGTGGTCGAGTTCCTCGCCGCCCCGTCGCTGTCCGACAAGGAGCGACTCGAGTTCCTGCAGGGTCTGTTCGCCAAAGCCGTTGGCGAGGGTTCGGTATTTGCAGGCGGCAGCCTGCATGGCACCAACCTCCTGCGCCTGCTCCTGGAAAACGGGCGCGTCGTTGCGCTGCCCGAAATCGCCGAGCAGTTCGAGGCCCTCAGGGCGAAAGTCGAAAACACGGTCGACGCGGTCATCACCTCCGCGGCCCCGCTCAGCGAGGCACAACAAGAGGAAATGGCGGCAACGCTGCGAGAGCGTTTCGGCCGTGACGTGAACATCACAACAGAAATTGACGAAAACCTCATCGGTGGTGCCGTGATCCGCGCCGGCGATGTCGTAATTGACGGGTCACTGCGCGCGAGGCTCGACGGCCTGGCGAACGCACTGACCAAGTAAAGAGGAAAAGGAAATGGCACTCAAAGCTTCTGAAATCAGCTCGCTGATTAAAGAACGCATCGAGAACTTCGAGGCATCCGCGGAAGCGCGTGACGTTGGCACCGTAATCGCGGTTACCGACGGTATCGTCCGCATCCACGGCCTGGCCGACGCGCGCTACGGCGAAATGCTGGAGTTCCCGGGCAACACCTTCGGTATGGCACTGAACCTCGAGCAGGACTCGGTGGGTGCGGTTGTCCTCGGTGACTACAAGCACATCTCGGAAGGCGCGACGGTCAAGACGACGGGCCGCATCCTCGAGGTGCCGATCGGTGATGCGCTACTGGGCCGCGTTGTCGACTCGCTGGGTAACCCGATAGACGGCAAGGGCCCGATCAAGGCCGAAGGTTCGTCGCCGATCGAGAAAGTCGCGCCGGGCGTTATTGAGCGCCAGTCCGTATCGCAGCCGGTACAGACGGGCCTGAAGTCGATTGACTCCATGGTCCCTATCGGTCGCGGCCAGCGTGAGCTGATTATCGGTGACCGCCAGACCGGCAAGACTGCCGTCGCCGTCGACACGATCATCAACCAGGTTGGCACGGGCATTAAGTGCATCTACGTCGCCATCGGCCAGAAGGCCTCCTCGATCGCGGGCGTCGTCCGCAAGCTCGAGGAAGAGGGCGCGATGGAACACACGATCGTCGTTGCCGCTGCTGCCGCCGACAGCCCCGCCATGCAGTACATCGCGCCGTACTCCGGTGCGTCGATGGGCGAGTACTTCATGGATAAGGGCGAAGACGCCCTGATCATCTACGACGATCTCACGAAGCAGGCATGGGCCTATCGCCAGGTATCCCTGCTGCTGCGTCGTCCGCCGGGCCGTGAAGCCTACCCGGGTGACGTTTTCTACCTTCACTCGCGCCTCCTCGAGCGCGCCGCGCGCGTCAACGCCGAGCACGTCGAGAATGTGTCGGGCGGCAAGGTCAAAGGCAAGACGGGCTCTCTGACGGCACTGCCGATCATTGAGACGCAGGCCGGTGACGTATCGGCGTTCGTACCGACGAACGTGATCTCGATTACGGACGGCCAGATCTTCCTCGAGACCGACCTCTTCAACGCGGGCATCCGCCCGGCCATCAACGCCGGCCTGTCGGTATCGCGTGTCGGTGGCGCGGCACAGACGAAGATCATCAAAAAGCTCGGCGGCGGTGTCCGCCTCGCACTTGCCCAGTATCGCGAGCTGGCAGCGTTTGCGCAGTTCGCATCGGACCTCGATGCGGCGACGCGCGCACAGCTCGAACGCGGCCAGCGCGTCACCGAACTGATGAAGCAGAAGCAGTACACACCGCTCTCGGTTGCCGAGATGGGCTTGTCGCTGTATGCGGTTAACGAAGGCTACCTCGATGAGGTTCCGGTCGAGAAGGTCGTCGACTATGAGACCGAACTGCATGACTTCGCGCGCAGCAACAACCAGTCGGATCTCGATGCGATCAATGCATCGGGCGACTACAACGACGACATCGCGGCAACCCTCAAGGGCATCTGTGATGACTTCGCCGAGAAGGGCGCTTACTAGTCACCAGGACGACACGTAATTCCATAACACGGATTATCTAATGTCTTATTCGGAAAATAGAGAGCTCTGATATGGCGGGCGAAAAGGAAATCCGCTCCAAGATCGCTTCTGTAAAGAACATGCAGAAGATCACGAGCGCGATGGAAAAAGTCGCAGCGAGCAAGATCCGCAAGGCGCAGCTACAGATGGAAGCATCGCGTCCTTATGCGCAGCGCATCCGGCGCGTCGTGGGTCACCTGACGCAGGCGAACCCGGACTACAAGCATCCGTACCTGATGCAGCGTGAAATCGACCGCGTCGGTTTCATCATCATCTCGACAGACCGCGGTCTGTGCGGTGGCTTGAACGCGAACATGTTCAAGACGGCGATTGGTGCGATCGCGGAGTGGCAGGAAAAAGGCATCAAGGTCGACCTGTCACTGGTTGGTGCGAAAGCGGTGCAGTTCTTCAAGCGCATGGGCGGCAACGTGCTGGGTACGGCCTCGCACCTCGGCGATGAGCCGAGCGTCAATGAGCTCATCGGTGCGATCAGGGTCATGCTCGACTCCTACGAGGAAGGGGCGATCGACCGCCTGTACGTCATTCACAACGAGTTCGTTTCGGCGATGAGCCAGAAACCGATTATCGTGCCGCTGCTGCCGTGCACCGTCGAACTCGAGGAAGGCGAACTGCAGGAACACTGGGACTATCTCTACGAGCCCGACGCGGCCGAGCTGCTCGATGATGTGCTGACACGCTACATCGAGTCGCAGGTTTACCGCGGCGCGGTCGAGAACTTCGCGTGCGAAATGGCCGCGAAAATGGTTGCGATGAAGTCGGCGACGGACAATGCCGGCGAGATCATCGATGGGTTGCAGCTCGAGTACAACAAGGCTCGGCAGGCTGCGATCACGCAAGAAATTTCAGAAATTGTCGGCGGCGCGGCTGCCGTGTCCGGTTAGAGGATTTATAAATGAGCACTGGAACTACTGTGCAGGTTATCGGCGCTGTCGTGGACGTGGAGTTCCCGGCGGGCCAGATTCCCAAGGTTTACGATGCACTCATCATCGATGACGCGGGCGTTACGCTCGAAGTTCAGCAGCAGCTGGGTGACGGCGTCGTACGCACGATCGCGATGGGATCTTCCGAAGGCCTGAAGCGCGGCATGGACGTCACCAATACGGAAGCACCGATCTCGGTGCCGGTCGGCGAGAAGACGCTGGGCCGCATCATGGATGTCCTCGGTAACCCGATCGACAACGCAGGCGACATCGGCGCCGAAGAGAGACTGCCGATTCACCGTGCAGCGCCAAGCTACGAAGACCAGGCCGCAACGACCGAGCTGCTCGAAACGGGCATCAAGGTTATCGACCTGATCATGCCGATCGCCAAGGGCGGTAAGGTTGGCCTGTTTGGCGGCGCGGGTGTTGGCAAGACCGTAACGCTGATGGAGCTGATTCGTAACATTGCTCACGAGCACTCGGGCTACTCGGTATTTGCTGGTGTCGGTGAGCGTACCCGTGAAGGTAACGACTTCTTCCACGAGATGACCGAGTCGGGTGTTATCGACAAGGTATCGCTGGTGTACGGCCAGATGAATGAGCCGCCGGGTAACCGTCTCCGTGTTGCCCTGACCGGTCTGACCATGGCTGAGGCATTCCGTGACGAAGGTCGTGACGTCCTCATGTTCATCGACAACATCTACCGTTACACGCTGGCCGGTACGGAAGTCTCCGCACTGCTCGGCCGTATGCCGTCGGCAGTGGGATACCAGCCGACGCTGGCTGAGGAAATGGGCGTACTGCAGGAGCGCATTGCATCGACCAAGACCGGCTCGATCACGTCGTTCCAGGCCGTCTACGTTCCCGCGGACGACCTGACCGACCCGTCGCCGGCCACGACGTTTGCTCACCTTGACGCAACGCTCGTACTGTCGCGTAACATCGCCGAGCTCGGCATCTACCCCGCGGTAGACCCGCTCGACTCGACCTCGCGTATCCTCGACCCGAACATCATCGGCCAGGAACACTACGACTGCGCTCGTGGTGTGCAGGCGGTACTGCAGCGCTATAAGGAGCTGCAGGACATCATCGCGATTCTCGGCATGGACGAGCTCTCGGAAGATGACAAGCAGACCGTAAACCGCGCTCGCAAGATTCAGCGCTTCCTGTCGCAGCCGTTTTTCGTGGCTGAGGTCTTCACGAACTCGCCCGGCAAGTACGTGACGCTCGCGGAGACGATTCGTGGCTTTAACGGCATCGTGAACGGCGACTACGACCACATTCCGGAGCAGGCCTTCTACATGGTCGGCACGATCGACGAAGCGGTCGAGAACGCGAAGAACTTCCAGTAAGAGACTGCCATGGCAACCATCAAAGTCGACATCGTATCCGCGGAAGGCGAGATCCATTCCGGCGACGCCGCGATGGTCTTTGCGCCTGCCTCGATGGGCGAAGTCGGCATTGCGCCACGTCACGCGCCGATGCTGACGACGCTGAAACCCGGCGAAGTACGTGTGCAGACCGAAGAGGGCGAGGAAGAGGCGTTCTACATCACGGGCGGCATGCTCGAGATTCAGCCGAACCAGGTCACGATTCTTGCCGATACGGCACTGCGCGGCGACCAGCTTGATGAGGCCGCTGCGCTGGCGGCCCAGCAGCAAGCCGAGAAGGCGTTGGAAGGCGCCGCCGACGAAACCGACGTCGCCAAAGCGACAGCCGAGCTGCAGGAAGCACGCGCCCGCTACCGCGCGTCGCAGAAGATGAAAGGCAAGCGCTAGAGCAAGCCGAGTCGATTCGAGAGGTCTACCTCATTGCCGGCGTGGTCGACCAGCGGCCGCGGCGGATCGATCGTCTGCGTCAGTGGCGTGACCAGCAGCATCGTGACCAGCGATACACCGAAGCCCAGCAGGTCTCCCGGCAGGTGCGGATAAGACACCGAGGCAACGAACCACGCCGCTATACCGGCCCACATCGCCGTCAGTGCGCCGGCGCGATTCGCCTTCTTCCACCACACGCCGAGAATAAACGGCACGATGACGGCCGCCAGCATGAGCATGTTGGCGTCGAGCATCGTGTTGAACACGACCCGTGCATTCAGTGCACCAATGACCGCGACCACGCCGCCAATCACGATGCCGATGCGTGACGCCAGCAGCCGCACGCGGTCCGACGGATCCTTTTTGACGAGCGGCAACAGGTTCGTACTCATGACAGTCGCCGCCGCCAGCAGAGCACTGTCGCAGGAGCTCATGATGGCTGCGAGTAATGCGCCAACAAAAACGGCGACTGCCACAGGGTGCAGGTACTCGAGCGCGAGTTCGGGAATCACCGACTCCGCGTTCTCGAGACCCGGCATCGTTGCGCTGGCGATAATGGCGAGGAATACAGGTATCAGCCCGAAGCCGAGGTAGGCAACGGCGCCGAGGTAGAACGACTGCTGCGCAACGCGCTCATTCTTCGCCGCCATGCCGCGCTGCAGCAACGACTGCGACGCGATATCGGCGATGCCGAAGATGACCCACGCGCGCAGGTAGATGAGCCAGTCCTCCAGCGTGTTCTCGAGCGGGATCATGCGCAGCGCATGCTCGGGAATCTGCGGCGAAACCGCCGACCAGCCGCCGACGTCGATGAGGACGGCCACGAGCAATACGACCAGGCCGATGGCCACGATGATCATCTGCACGAAGTCGGTCAGGGCTACGGCCAGCATGCCGCCGATTGAGGTGTAGATAACGATGACGAGCGCCCCGCCGACAATACCGACGGTCAGGGGCACGCCGGTCAGTGTTTCGAACACGATGCCGAACGCGACGAGCATGCCTGCAACCCAGAAGAGAGACGAAGCCAGCGACGCGAGCGATGCGATAAGCCCTGCGCTCAGGCCGAAACGCTGTTCGACAAATTCGATGAACGTGAAGAGGCCGAGCCGGCGGAAGAGCCTGACGAAGAACAGGCCAACCAGCACGAGGCAAAGCGCGGCCCCAAACGGATCGGCAATGACCCCGAGCAGCCCTTCGTCATAGGCGGCACCGGCGCCGCCGAGCAGCATGCCGCCGCCGAACCAGGTCGCGACGATCGTCGTCGTGCAGAGCCACAAGGGCAGGCGCCTCCCGGCCACCGCGAACTCGACCACCGAGTGTGTGCGCTTCGAGGCATACACGCCGACGGCAAGCATAAGCAAGACGTACAGGCCAACGCCCGCGAGTATGAGGGTCTGCGTCGACATGCACGGAGACTATCGTTAATTGGTCAGGATTTCCTCAGGTCTCCGTCAGTCCTTGTTCGACCGCCTGGCCGATGATGGTCATGGGAGGAACAAGCAAGGAGGAATGGAAATGAAATACTGGCAACGCATCGGAATCGCCATCGTTGCGCTCGCGTTGGCACAATTCGCAGGCCATTCAGCAACGGCGGATGAAAAGCCCTTTGCAGGAATTCGCGGCGACATCTCGCTGGACCTGCCAATCTGGCCGTCCCTGACCGACCTTGAGCCGGCGGCTTCCGGCTCCTTTGATTCGACCGGCTTCGGCCTGGGCGCGAGCGTTCACTGGCCGGTTGCGCAGTTCACCAACAGTGACCTGCTGCTCGGGATTGACGGGACGATAGCCGCCACGGACAGCAGCATCTCCGGCACCTTCGCGGACCTGCTGGCACGACAGCTGTATCTCGGCGGTTCAATCAAGTGGCAGTTTGGCGACGCACGCAACGTGTCGCTGGACCTCGGTCTCGGCTATCACGAGCTCGACATGGCACAGGTCGACTCAAACTGGCGGGGTTCGGTCGAAAACGAGCAGTGGAGTGAATCGACGGCCAGCGCTTTTGTTGGCGGGACCTGGGACATCGGTGCCGGGCGTTCGGATCACGACAGCGGGCTGATGCTCGCGCTGCGGATTCACTTCGCGGACTTCGGCCAGGTCGTCGATGAGGACGTGTTTTTTACTGTCCTCGGCAGCGACGCCGGCAAGCTCGATGGGCCGTTGTACATGCTGCGCATTGGCTATTCGTCGCGGTAGTTCCACGAGCCAATCAGGCGCGACTGCGGGCGGTGACCCTGGAGGTGCTGTTTCTGCCAGCGCTTGAAAGCGGGGATGTTCACTTCGGCGGGCACCTGCCAGTGCTTCCTGGCGAAATAGCGGACAGTGTATTCGTCAAGAAAGCCGGCCTCGCGAACCCGCAGCAAGGTGTCGAGATAGTCGTCCGAGGCGCCGTGTTCCAGACGCTGCGCGTCCCAGGCCTCGAGGAGGTGCCGGCGGGCCGTGAACTCGCAGGCATAACTGCTGTTACGTGCCGGGTTCTCGCCGCCCATCTCGAGCTGACAGGTGCTCCTGGTGAGGCTGTAGGCCACCCAGCTCTGCAGCACCGGGTCGTCATCAACGTGCGCGTGCGGCGCCAGATAAAAGGTGTCGCCGTCGGTCACGCCGTCGCGCGTGAATATCTGGCCCGCCAGCGCAATGGCCGGCAGGCACACGAGCAGGAGCCAGATTCTCATATTTCCAGCATACGTCACACTGCTTAACGAGACCTGAAACCGGTTCGCAAAGCCCCGCTTCATGTATCATTCGCAAGCCACGAATCAAGGAGTTATGGGGCTTGGGACTCTCCACGATCATCCTCGCCGCCGGGCAGGGCACGCGCATGCGCTCGGCCCTGCCAAAAGTGCTGCAACCGCTTGCCGGCCGGCCGCTGCTGGGCCATGTGCTCGACTGTGCCGCGGCGCTGTCGTCCGATGATGTGTGCGTCGTCTACGGCCACGGGGGCGATGCGGTGCGCAAGGCGTTCGAAGACGACGGCTTGCGCTGGGTGCTGCAGGCAGAGCAGCTCGGAACCGGCCATGCCGTACAACAGGCAATGCCGGATACGCCCGATGAGAATCGCGTGCTCGTGCTGTTCGGCGACGTGCCGCTGCTGACGACAGCGACGTGTGAGCGGCTCGTCGAAGAGACACCGCAGGATGATGTTGCCGTGCTGACGGTTGACCTCGATGATCCGACCGGCTACGGCCGCATCATCCGGGAAGGCGGTAGCGTAAACTGCATCGTCGAGGAAAAGGACGCCGGACCTGAAGAAAAGGCCGTCTGCGAGATCAACACGGGCGTACTGGTTTGTCCTGCCGACAAGCTGCGCGGCTGGCTCGCGGATCTCGGCAACGACAACGCGCAGGGAGAGTATTACCTGACCGACGTCATCGCGATGGCGGTCAACGACGGCGTAACGGTGCACGGCGTCAAAGCGGATAGCTGGACAGAGGTAATGGGAATTAACGACAAGAAACAACTCGCCGAAGCGGAGCGCGCACTGCAGGCACGTCTCGTCGACGAACTCATGGCGCACGGCGTCGGTTTTGCCGACCCGGCGCGCGTCGACATTCGCGGTTCACTGACCTGCGGCAAGGACGTCTTCATCGACATCAACGCGGTCTTCGAAGGTGACGTCGAGCTCGGCGATGGCGTGACAATCGAATCGAACAATCTCGTGCGCGAGAGCAGCCTTGGTGCCGGCACGGTTGTGCACTCGAACTGCCATATCGAAGGCGCAACGACCGGCAATGACTGCGAGATCGGGCCTTTCGCAAGGCTTCGCCCGGGCGCGGAACTGGCCAACAATGTGAAGATCGGCAACTTCGTCGAGGTGAAGAAATCGACGGTTGCCGACGGCAGCAAGGTCAATCACCTGACTTACATCGGCGATGCCGAGATCGGCAAAGGCGTCAATGTCGGCGCCGGCACGATCACCTGCAATTACGACGGTGCCAACAAGCACAAGACGACTATCAGTGACGGCGCATTTATTGGCTCCGGCGTGGAGCTGGTTGCGCCTGTCAAGGTAGGTGTGAATGCGACCATCGGGGCAGGAGCAACGATTACCAAAGAGGTCGGCGATGAAGAGCTCGCGATTGAGCGGAGTCGCCAGAAAGCCGTGCCCGGATGGCAGCGGCCAACGAAGAAAGGGAGCTAGAACATGTGCGGAATCGTCGGCGCGGTTGCCGAGAGAAACATCGTACCGGTCCTCGTCGAGGGACTGCATCGCCTCGAGTATCGAGGTTACGACTCCGCCGGCGTCGCCGTTATCGACAGAGATGGCGATATCGGTCTGAGCCGGACGACCGGCAAGGTTGCCGACCTCGAAGCAAGGCTCGCCGACAATCCACTGCGTGGGCGCATTGGTGTCGCGCATACGCGCTGGGCAACACACGGTGGCGTCACTGAGGCGAACGCGCATCCGCACCTGTCCGGTGATCGCGTCGCCGTCATCCACAACGGCATCATCGAGAATTACCAGGAAATCAAGGACGAGCTCATCGAAAAGGGCTACGAGTTCGCGTCCGAAACCGACACCGAGGTTGCCGCGCATCTCGTCCACGACTACCTCAAACAGGGCGAGGACCTGCTCAGCGCCGTGAGTAAGTCGGTCGCACGCTTCCAGGGCGCGTACGCGCTGCTGGTTGTCGATGCAGAGGACCCCGATCGCATGGTGGTGAGCCGCGTCGCGAGTCCGCTGGTCATCGGCCGCGGCATTGGCGAGAACTTCGTTGCGAGCGGTGCGCCCGCGCTGCTACCCGTAACACAGCGTTTCATCTACCTCGAACAGGGTGACATTGCGGAGATCACGCGGGAAGACGTACGCATCTTCGATGATAAGGGTCAGCCGGTCGAGCGGGAGACGCACGAGACGAACTGGGATGCCGAGGCGGCCGAGAAGGGGCCGTACCGACACTTCATGCTCAAGGAGATCTTCGAGCAGCCAAGCGCACTGGCCGATACGCTGTATGGCCGGATCAATAACCACCAGGTCATGCCCGAGTCGCTCGGCCCGCGAGCTGCCGAACTCCTCGACGAGGTCGAACATATTCATATCGTCGCCTGCGGCACGAGCTATCACGCGGGCTGCGTCGGCAAGTACTGGATCGAGGCGCTGGCAGGCGTTCCCGTGCAGGTCGAGATCGCAAGTGAATATCGCTATCGGCACATGGTTGTGCCGGACAACACGCTGTTCGTAACCTTGTCGCAATCGGGCGAAACGGCCGACACGCTTGAGGCGCTGCGCATCGCGAAGCGCTCGGGCTATATGGGGTCGCTGACGATTTGCAACAGCGCGCACAGTTCGATGGTGCGTGAATCGGATCTCGTCATGATGACCCAGGCAGGTCCCGAGATCGGCGTTGCGAGTACAAAGGCGTTCACGACGCAGCTGCTATCCATCCTGCTGGTCACACTGATGCTCGCGCGCCATCGCGGCCTCGATGAAGACCGGGAGCGAGAGTTCGTTGGCCACCTGTATCATGCGGCAGCCGCGTGTGAGCAGGCACTGACAATGAGCAACGACCTCAAGGATCTTGCCGAGGAGTTCGCCGACAAGCATCACACGTTGTTCCTTGGCCGCGGCCCGATGTGGCCGATTGCCATGGAGGGCGCGTTAAAGCTGAAGGAAATTTCCTACATTCACGCCGAGGCCTACGCAGCCGGGGAGCTCAAGCACGGGCCGCTGGCGCTGATCGATGAGGATATGCCCGTCGTTGTTGTGGCGCCGAACAACGAGCTACTCGACAAACTCAAGTCGAATATGCAGGTCGTGCGGGCCAGAGGTGGCCAGCTCTACGTCTTTGCGGACCAGGATACCGGCATTGAGCCCGAGGAAGGCATGAAGGTTATCGATATGCCGCATGCGGATCGTCTGATCGCGCCCATTGTCTATACGGTGCCGCTGCAGCTCCTGTCGTATCACGTCGCCGTACTGCGTGGCACCGACGTCGATCAGCCGCGCAACCTCGCCAAGAGTGTGACCGTCGAATAAGCGACCAATGCGGCCAATAGTCTGAACCTCGACAATTAACTCCGGAATAAAGCGAAAAACTCGCGAACGAAACTCCGAAATCGACAATTTATTCTCGAACAAATGGCCATTTTCGTTGCGCTGGCGCCGCGAACGTCATCCGATTGGCTGCCACTCTTTGGATAAGTCAAGAAAGGTGGCTCGGAGTTCATGCGTACAATTACCTAGCTGGCGCAGTTTGGCGGTACAAGTCGCGCTAGCGGAATACCGCGCACAGCCACACAGCAGCCCAACAAACGAGCGATGCAACGGCAGAACCCGATCGGGCCAGCAGTCAATAAGGAAATCCGAGATCGTCGATGTCATAACATGTATCGATTGGATACTACTGATCCCAGTCTTTTGAATTTGAGTAGAGAAACCAAAGTGCGGCAAAGGTTCCT
>JASJCM010000037.1 GCA_030065985.1 Woeseiaceae bacterium
GCCGACCTTGTGGTGCAGCAACAGCTTGGAGCCACCGTAGCCCAGCGCGCCGAGGATAATTACCCAGATGATCAGGTTTTTCATGGTATCGACCGTCACACGGATTCGCGAAATCCTGTGAATTGTTCCTCAAAACAAGGCCCTGTGAAACGAAGGCCGTCACAGAACCGCTGTTTCTCGATGCAAAAAAAGCTCAAAAGTCAACGGTCTGATTGACCTATCTTTTGGGTAGACTTGTGCGCCATGAACATCGCAGGCTTCATTTTCCGCCCGCTCTACTGGCTGGCCGGCAAGGTGTTCTCGATTTGGGCGAGGCCTGCGATTCAGCCCGAAGCACCGGCGGAGTACATCACCGACACTGAGGCAGAGGTCTGCTACGTCCTCGAATCCGGCGGACTTGCGGACGTGCTGGCCCTCGAGCGCGCCTGCGCGAAGCACGGCATGCCGTCACCGACCGAGGCGTTCGAATTCTGCGGCAACCGCGAGTATCGGCGATTCGTCGTCCTGCGTCGCGTAGAAGGCTTCTTCTTCCGGCGACCGCGGAAAACCGGGTCGCTGCGGCTCAAGCGCCTGGTCGAGGCGAGCAAGAACGGTGACCAGGAGCTTCTTCTGATCCCAGTCGCGATCTACTGGGGACGCTCGCCGGACAAGGACCGTTCGCTCCTGAAGCTGGTGTTCTCGGAGAACTGGGAGGCGATCGGTCGGATACGGAAATTCTTCACCACGCTTTTCCAGGGCCGCAATACGCTGCTGCGTTTCAGCCACGCGCTTCCCTTGCGTTCGATCGACGCGGGAGATGAGGCCGAGGAAATCGCCTATCGCAAGGTGTCGCGGATTCTGCGTGTCCATTTCCGCAAAAGACGCGTCGCGACCGTTGGCCCGGACCTTTCTCACAAGCGCACGCTCATCAATCAGGTATTGCGCTCGCCGCCCGTTCGCCGCGCAATTCTTGCGGAGGGTGGCGACGAATTCCGCAAACAGGAACTTGCACGGCGTAAGGCCGAGAAATACGCGCTCGAAATCGCGGCCGATATATCCTATCCAACGATCCGCGTAGCGCTGCGCATCCTGCGTTGGCTCTGGAACCGTATCTATGACGGTATTGAGCTCAATCACATGGAGAAGCTCCACGAAGTCGCGAAAGACAAGGAGATCATCTACGCGCCGTGTCATCGGAGTCACTTCGACTACCTGTTGCTGGGCTACGTCACCTACGTCGAAGGATTGCCAATGCCGCACATCGCGGCCGGCATCAACCTGAACATGCCGATCGTCGGTGGCTTCCTGCGGCGCGGTGGAGCGTTTTTCCTGCGCCGCAGCTTCAAGGGCAACCGCCTGTACGCGGCCGTGTTCGACTCCTACGTGCAGCAGGTCATTGGTCGCGGCTACTCGATGGAGTACTTCATCGAAGGCGGGCGTAGCCGCACGGGTCGCCTGCTGCAGCCCAAGGGCGGCATGATCGCGATGACCGTCAATGCGTACATCAATATTCCGCGCCGTCCGGTTGTATTCGTGCCGATCTATTTCGGCTACGAAAAACTGATCGAAGGCAGCGCGTTCATCAGCGAGCTGGGCGGGGCAGCAAAGGAAAAAGAGACGCTCGGTGGGCTGATTCGTTCGGTGAAGTCGCTGCGCGATCATTTCGGCAAAGTCGCCGTAAACATCGGTGAGCCAATTGAACTGGACCCGATCCTGGATCGCGTAAACCCGGACTGGCGTGACTACGAGCCCGAAAACGGCGATCGTCCTTCCTGGTTGCCCCCGGTCGTCAATGAAGTTGGCGTCCGTATCATGCAGAACATCAACTCGGCCGCGGCCGTCACGCCGATCAGTTTGCTCGCCTACGTGTTGCTGGCCACACCGAAGCAAAAGATCGGTCTCAATGAGTTACGACGTCAGCTGCAACTCAGCATGGATCTGATGCGTCGTTTCGAGTACTCGGACCTCGTGACGATACCTGACTGGACGCCCGACGAGATCATTGCCCACGGCGAGAAGCTCGATGTAATCAGTCGCAGTTCGCATCCCATGGGCGAAGTCATCCACATGGAAGAGCGCACGGCAGTGTTGATGACCTATTTCCGCAACAACATCCTGCACCTGCTTTCGGTACCGGCATCGGTTGCGTGCTGTTTCATCCAGGGCAACGAGCTGCAGCATTCCGAGCTGCAGCGTCTGATTCGCCTGATCTACCCGTTTATGAGGAAGGAGCTGTCGCTGAAGTGGGAGTTCGATGATATTGATGACGTTACATCGGACGCCATCAAAACACTTGTCGACCTCGGCATTTTGACGTCCAGGAAACGCCGGAAGTTACTCGTGCGGCCACGCGCTGGCTCGGCAATGGCGTTCCAGCTTCTAATGCTCGGTCAGTCAATGGTGCCGATGTTGCAGCGTTTCTATCTTGTCATCGCGATCCTGGTCGGCAATGGCTCCGGCACTCTGTCACGCGCTCGGCTCGAAACGATGTGCCAGCAGAGCGCCGAACGTTTGTCGATGATCTACGGGCTGCATTCGCCGGACTTCTTTAACAAGACGCTGTTCCACGATTTCATCAAAATGTTGCAGGATCAGAAAGTGCTGCGCCGGAATGGCGATGGCCTGATCGAGTTCGATGACGACATCCAGTCGATCGGTGCGGACGCGCGACTCGTGCTTGGCGAGGAAATTCGCCACAGTATTCTGTCGCTAACGCTCAGCAATGAAGCGTGATCTGTCCTACCGACGTTCTCTAAGCGCAAATCGACTCAGATCGCATGCGACGGTCATTCCACCGCCCCAATCGGGGCTGCTGTCGGTAAATCCGGTAAACGCGTAGACCTCGAGGTCCCAGCTCTGATTCAACGGCATCGCGACAAAAGCGCGCGCCTCGCGCACGTCGTCTTCGCCGGAGATTGCCGACTGCCCATAGTCAAATATGCCACCGAACATCGCGCCACCGTCTGTGAAAAAGGCGGCGCCGACGGACCCAATGACAACATCGTCGAGCACAGTATCTGCCGATTCGCCACGCCAGCGGTAGCCGACACTGCCAAGCAGCGTGACTTTGTCGAAAAACTTGTAGCCGTCCAGATAGATCGTGAAATCGTTCTCGCCGGTGCCGAGCTGCGTTTCCGCATCGGCTGTACCAAACTTGACGACTCCCGAGACATCGACGGCTAGTCTGTGTTCTGCACTGTAAAGCACGTCGAGTACGGTCAGGCTCGCAGATACATCGCCCAATCCATCTTCAGTCGTACTCCCGGTTTCACTGTCTGTCGTTACGCTCAGATACGGTACGCGCACGCCAAATGAAACCTGGCCATACGTAGCTGTCACACTCACAGGTACATACGTTTCTGCAATATCCACATCGCCACCGTAGTCACCGCTTGTGATATTGATGCCGGTCGATACGCCCAATTCAAGATCCTGTGCAGCGGTCGGAACCGCGACTGCGAGCCCGAACACGCCGAGCACGGTGGACCTGATCACTCCCCGCGCATCCATCGTCTACTCCTTGATCGGTTTGCCCGCTTCGTCAATTTTGATGTTGCGGTTCTTCGCCCGAACCTGCATTTCGAGACGGTGTTGCGCTTCGATCTGCTCACGCTCCTGGCGTGATTCCGCATTCATGATGCGTTCTCGATACGCCGTGCGTTCTGCGTCTGTCATCAGGTTGTAGCCGTAGATGTTGTTCTCGTTGAAACCGGCGTTCTCAGGAGCCTTCGTGCGGTCCTTAACGCGGTCGCGATCGTGCTGTGGTGCGGCAATACGATCACGGTCCCTCATGCGATCGCGATCGAAGTCGCGCTGGCCGCGTTCGACCTGAGCGCGCTGTTGCGCATTTGCGCCCCTGTCCCCGCCTTTGCTTCCACCATTGCCCTGGGCAAGGGCCGCAGCGGACGTCAATGCCATTGCCACTGCAACGGTCGTCGTGATTAGTGCCTTCGTCTTCATTGTCGCTCTCCAATCTGGGTACAGCGTGAAAACGATTGTGCGTGCGCCACGTTGACTGTCCTGGCGTAAGTAATTCCTCGAATTGAAATGGAGCGAAACAAGGTCTTAAATACCTGACGGGAGTCTCGGGGAATTCCAGTCTTGGTGACGAGATTCCTTGCAATTTGGCGTTCGATTGTCTAAAAAAAAGCCATGATTCAGGTACTTGGACAGAGCAGGACACGACGGGCGTCACCGCGCGCGGTTGGCGTGTTGTTGGCCGTTCTGCTGAACCTGGCTCTGATTCCTTGCAGCATGGCGATCGAGGTCGTCGAGGAAGCCCACGACTGCTGCCCGCCGGAGCTCAAACTCGAGGCGCTGGAGTGCTGTGAACTCGACGACGCCAACGTCGATTCTCGAAGTAAGACGACTGAGCACGATTTCACGCCGGATTTCGACGTCGTTGCCGCGAGCGCACCGGCTCATGTCTCTCCAATTTCGCCAACGCGCTTTCTCCCAAGCACCGAGCCTCCCGATCCGCCGGGCCCGTCGGCTGCTCTCTACAAACAACACTGCGCCTACCTGAAATAACAATTCCTGCTTCGTAAACCCGTTCGGTCTTACTCGCAGGAGTTGTTTCTATGTTGCTTCTTTACGGGCACCGCCCCGTCTACATCGTCTTATTCATGTTCATGGCCACAATGTCATGGACCCCAACTGTATTGGCGGACGCCCGAATACCGCTGACCATTGCCGAGGCAGAGGACCTCGCGGTTGCGAGCGAACCTGGTATTGCCGCTTTACTGGCGCGTTCCGACGCGGCGCAGGAAGAGGCTGTTGCCGCGGAGCAGTTACCCGATCCGACTTTGCGCTTCGGGCTTGGCAATTTTCCCATCAGTGGCGGCAGTTTCAGCACCGAGGGCATGACACAAGCACAGCTCGGCTTTCGCCAGACTTTTCCCAGGTCGCGAGCCCGGGATCTGGCCGGCGAGACCATGCGTGCAGAGGGCGACGCCTATCTCCAACGCGCCGAAGCCCGTCGCCGCGAGATTCTCTACGAGGTGCGGCGCGCGTGGCTCGAGGTTTACTTCACGCAGACAGCTTGGACACTGGTTAATGAGTCGCGACCCTTCTTCGATGACCTCGTGACGATTACGCGTTCGATGTACGGCGTCGGTCGCAAATCACAGCACGATGTACTGCGCGCGGAACTGGAACTTAGCCGGCTCGACGATCGATTGATCGACATAACACGCAAGCGGGACGAGGCAAGGGCAGCCTTGTCGCGCTGGCTAGGCGAGGATGCCCGTCGCCCGCTGGCACAGGGGTTGCCCGCGTGGAATGCCCCTCCGTCCACCAGTGATCTGCAACTGTCGGTTGCCGTACACCCTTTGCTGCTGGCGTCGGAGGCATACGTTGCGGCGCGTGAGGCAGCCGTCGGCAAGGCAGAGGAAGACAAGCGTCCAGGGTGGGCGCTCGACGTCGGTTACGGCTACCGCGACGGATTCCTGCCAAGCGGCGAACCGCGCTCCGACTTCGTGAGCGTGGCGGTCACCGTCGATATGCCGTTTTTCGGCAGCAATCGACAGGATCGGCGGCTCTCGGCCGCGCTGAGCGAGCGAAGTGCGGCCAGGGACGAAAGGGCTGAGCTGCAGGCCCGACTCCTGAGCGAGCTGCAGGCTGAAGATGCGCGTCTGTCGCAACTGTCACGGCGCCTCGCGCTCTACGACGACCGCATTCTCGAACAATCCAAAGCACAAGCCCGCGCAGCACTGCTTGCCTATCAAAGTGATACCGGTGACTTCGCCGATGTCATGCGTAGCTACATCGATGAGCTGAATACCCGGCTCGACCACATTCGCCTGCGGGTCGATCGCGCGCAAAGCCATGCGGCACTCGCCAGCCTGGGAGGATTCCAACTATGAAACGTACTGCATTCATTCTCTTCGCCGTTGCAGCGGCACTTGTTGCCGGGCTGCTAATCGGTCGCGGCATGACGCCGCCTTCCGCCGGAACCAAGTCGAGCGAGCGCGAGATTCTCTACTGGGTGGCGCCGATGGACCCTAACTTTCGGCGTGACGAACCCGGCAAGTCGCCGATGGGTATGGACCTCGTCCCCGTCTATGCGGACGAGGCGGCAAATCTGCCGGGAACGATCAGGATTGAGCCTACGCTTGTTAACAACCTCGGCGTGCGCACGGCCGCAGCGGAGCGCGGCACGCTCGCGCGGCGCATCGATACGGTCGGCTATATCGGCTATGACGAAGATACGCTGCAACATGTGCACACGCGCGTCGACGGGTGGATTGAGAAGCTGGCAGCGACCGCAAGCGGCGATCCGATCAGAGAGGGCCAGCTGCTGTTCGAGCTGTATTCGCCGACGCTCGTCAACGCCCAGCAAGAGTACCTTGCTGCCCTCGTGAGTAACAACGACGGTCTGCGCAGCGCATCGCGCGATCGATTGCTTGCGCTCGGTGTCACGACTACTGACATCGAGCGACTCGAACGCGAACGCAAGGCGAGCCAACGTGTTCGCGTGGTCGCCGAAACCGATGGCGTGATTGCGCACCTCGGTGTCCGTGAAGGCATGTTCGTTACACCGGCTACCGAGGTCATGTCGATCGCGCAGCTCGACAAGGTCTGGATCGTCGCTGAGGTATTCGAGCGCCAGGCAGCGTGGGTCGCGTCGGGACAGTCAGCACGCGTCGAGCTGGATTTTCTGCCCGGCATGACACTCGAAGGCGAAGTCGACTACGTCAACCCGGAACTCGACCCGAAGACGCGCACCCTCAAGGTGCGGCTACGCTTCGACAACGAGGGAGCGCGACTTCTCCCTAACATGTTCGCCCGGGTAACGATCGACGGGACTCCGATCGACAACATAGTGCACGTGCCGCGAGAGGCGGTGGTGCGCGGCGGCACATCAAACCGTGTCGTCGTCGACCGCGGCGATGGCGTCTTTGAATCGCGCACGGTATTGGTTGGCATCGAGTCCGGCGACCGGGTTGCGATTCGCCGCGGCCTGAACGAAGGCGAGCGCGTCGTCGTGTCTGCACAGTTCCTCATCGATTCCGAATCCAATATCGGCAGCGCGCTCGGGCGCCTGGAGAGTCAGCGGTGATTGCCGCATTGATTCGCTGGTCCGTTGCAAACCGCGTTCTTGTCGTGATCGCGGCGCTGATACTGACGGGCTCCGGGATATATGCGGTTCGTGATACGCCCGTTGACGCGTTGCCCGATCTCTCCGACGTTCAGGTCATCATCAAGACGTCGTTTCCCGGGCAGGCGCCTCAGGTTGTCGAGGACCAGGTGACCTACCCATTGACAAAGGCGATGATGTCGGTGCCGAAGGCCGTCACCGTGCGCGGGTATTCATTCTTCGGCGATTCCTATGTCTACGTGATATTCGAGGATGGCACGGACCTCTATTGGGCACGTTCACGAGTACTCGAATACCTCAACCAGGTGGCCGGCTCATTGCCAGCCGCGGCGAAAGCGTCGCTCGGTCCGGATGCGACAGGCGTCGGTTGGGTCTACCAGTACGCACTCGTTGATCGCACAGGACAACACGATCTTGCACAACTGCGTAGCTTGCAGGACTGGTTCCTGAAGTACGAACTGAAATCCGTGCCCGGTGTCTCCGAGGTCGCCACGATTGGCGGGATGGTTCGCCAGTACCAGGTCGTGCTGGACCCGGACAAGCTGCGCGCATTCGGTGTCACGCTGGCGGCGCTCAAGCAGGCCATCCGGCAGGGCAATGCCGAGACAGGTGGCTCGGTTATCGAGATGGGTGAGGCCGAGTACATGGTCCGCGCAACCGGGTATCTGCAGGGTGTCGACGATCTCGCCGCGATCCCGCTTGGTGTCAATGAACAGGGAACGCCGCTCGTCTTGTCCGATGTCGCCGACATCCAGATCGGGCCGCAGATGCGCCGCGGTATTGCGGATCTCGATGGCGAAGGAGAGGTCGTCGGCGGTGTTGTTGTGATGCGGTGGGGCGAAAATGCATCAAGAACGATAGACGCTGTGAAAGCGCGGCTCGCCGATCTTCAGAAAAGCCTTCCCAATGGTGTCGAGATCGTTACCACCTATGATCGTTCTGACCTGATACGCCGTTCGATCGCAACGCTAACCGATACCCTGATCAAGGAATTCGCCATTGTTGCGCTGGTGTGTGCGCTATTCCTGTTCCATCTGCGCTCGTCCGCCGTCATTGTGCTGAGCTTGCCGCTAGGTGTGTTGGTCGCGTTCATCGTCATGCGTCTCCAGGGCATCAACGCGAATATCATGTCGCTGGGCGGCATCGCAATCGCCGTTGGTGCCATGGTGGACTCGGCGATCGTTATGATCGAGAACGTCCACAAGCACATCGAAAAAGAACCGCTTACCGACAAGAACCGCTGGCGCGTTATCGCAGATGCCGCCAGTGAGGTCGGCCCGCCGCTGTTCTTCTCGTTGCTGATCATCACACTGAGTTTCCTGCCCGTGTTCACGCTCGAGGCGCAGGAGGGCCGTCTGTTCGCGCCGCTCGCATTCACAAAAACCTATGCGATGGCCGCGGCGGCCTGCTTGTCGGTAACGCTCGTGCCCGTGTTGATGGGGTACTTCATCCGGGGCCAGGTAATTCGCGAGAGAAAAAACCCGGTCAACCGTGCTTTGATCACGGCGTACCGTCCTCTTATCAATGCCGTGATTCGTGCACCGAAGGCGACGCTTGCCCTGGCATCCCTGATTCTTGTAGCCGGCTTGTGGCCGACGACGCGGATCGGTTCAGAGTTCATGCCGACTCTGGATGAGGGCGACCTCATGTATATGCCGACGACGTATCCCGGAGTGTCCATCGACAAGGCGCGCGAAATCCTCCAACACACGGACAAGATGATCATGACGGTGCCCGAGGTGAAACGTGTGTTCGGCAAGATTGGTCGCGCGGACACGGCCACCGACCCCGCGCCGTTGACGATGATCGAGACCGTGATCCAGTTCAAGCCGCGCGAGGAATGGCGCGTCGGGATGACTCCTGAGTTGCTGCGCGCCGAGTTGGACAGGGTCGTGCAATACACAGGACTGACCAATGCGTGGGTAATGCCGATCAAGACACGCATCGACATGCTGGCAACCGGTATCAAGACACCGGTTGGTATCAAGGTTGCAGGCCCGGATCTCAACGTCATCGAGGGTATCGGCCGGCAGCTCGAGCAGGTGCTTGACACAGTGCCCGGCACAGCATCTGTCTACTCGGAGCGTGTGGCTGGCGGGCGCTACGTCGACGTGGAAATTGATCGTGAGCGGGCATCACGGTTCGGGCTGAATATCGACGATGTACACGACATTATTCGTTCAGCGGTCGGCGGAATGAACGTCACACAAACTGTCGAAGGTCTTGAACGCTATCCGGTCAACGTCCGTTACCCGCAGCGATACAGGGATTCCGTGCAGCGCTTGCGTCTGCTGCCGATCGTGACACCCGATGGCGCGCGTATCGCGTTAGCGGATGTCGCTGACGTCAAGGTCGTTGACGGCCCTCCTGTCATCAAAAGCGAGAACGCCCGGCCGAACGGCTGGACGTATGTCGACATCGTCGACAGGGATCTCGGCACCTACGTTGCTGAGGCGCAGCGCATCGTCGCAGACTCTATTAGCCTGCCTGCCGGTTACTCACTGGCCTGGTCCGGCCAGTACGAGTACATGGTGCGAGCACAGAATCGTCTTGCGGTCGTCGGACCAATTACGCTCGCGATCATCGTGCTGTTGCTGTTCATCAGCTTTGGCAGGCTGCCCGAGGTTGGCATCATACTCGGTACGTTGCCGCTGGCTCTGGTAGGCGGCTTCTGGTTGATGTACCTGCTCGGCTACGAGTTTTCCGTTGCAGTTGGCGTGGGCTTCATTGCGTTGGCCGGTGTAGCCGTCGAGATCGGCGTCGTCATGCTCGTCTATCTCAATCAGGCAATACAACGACGGGAAATCCGTTCTGCGAACGATGTCCGTGACGCGATCATTGAAGGTGCGTTGTTGCGCATTCGGCCTGTGATCATGACGGTGGCGGCGACCATTGGCGGTCTGCTGCCTATCATGTTCGGAGCCGGTACCGGTTCGGAGGTCATGCGACGAATAGCGGCTCCAATGGTTGGGGGCATGGTCAGCGCGACCCTGCTGACTCTTGCCGTGATACCGGCACTTTTCCTCTTGTGGCAGAAAAAGCGACTGACCGCTATGGATTGACGGTGATCGACTCCATGCCTTTGCTGTCGAGGCGGTTCTTTCAAGCTAGAATAACGGCGAACTTGCTCTCAAGCCAGGCGGCGAGCTACCGCTAACCTCTTATCAGACATCAACAATCGGCGATTCGATCCTGCCCGTGCCCACACTGACGCTAAGACATAACTGGATTCCGCTGGTGTTCCTGCTATTCGGCCTGCTGCTCGTGTTGCAGCTGGGCATCGCCGGCAAGAAAAGTGACGCTGAACGCATCGGCCTCGAGACCCGGATTACCGCCGAACAGCTGAAGTTGCGGCTCGAGTCGTGCTTCGACGCACGAGCCGGCTTGGTTCGCACGCTCGCCGGGTACCCATGGCAATCGCCCGAGCAGATAATCGCGGACTGGCCGACCCGCGCGAGCGCGTTATTGCCGTTATACACCGGTGTGCAGGCACTGAATTACGTTGACGCGGAAGGGATCATTCGCGTTGTCTACCCGCTCGAGCCCAACCGTCCGGCACTCGACGCCAACCTGAGGCAGAACCCGAACAAGTCCGTCGTCAACGCGTTGGCGCGGGCCGGCGCGTCCGGCTCAATAACTCGGACGAATATTGTGGAGCTGTTGCAGGGCGGCAAAGGGTTTGCACTCTATCAGCCGATCGGCGAATTGGCCGGCGGCTTCGTCAATGGCGTCTTTCGTGTCGAGGCACTGATGGATTCGTGCCTGCCCGAAGGCCGGCTGCGGCAGAACTTTGCGTTCGCGCTGATCGACGGCGACACCGTGTTTTATGAGCAGGTTGACTCCCTGGCGGACAGGCCCAGCCCATATCAGGTCGATCTGCAAATCCAGGTGACGGGCGAACCGTGGCGTTTCACGATCGCACCCCTCGAAAGCTACCTCGCAGAGACTGGCGATATTGTCGACGAGACCTGGATTGGCCTTGGGGTATTGCTGACCACATTGCTCACGCTGGCGCTACGCTCGGCTTTGATCAAGCAGCGCGACATCGAGGCGCGCGAGGATGAATATCGCCTGCTCGTCGAGAACCAGACGGACCTTGTCGTCAAGGTCAATATGAATGGCGAGTTTCAGTACATCAGCCCAAGCTACTGCGACATGTTCGGCAAGACCGAGGCAGAGCTGCTTGGCGGTTCCTTCATGCCGCTCGTGCACGAAGACGATCGGGAGCTTACGGCGCGCTCCATAGAGCGACTGCACTATCCGCCATATACTGCCTATCACGAGCAGCGCGCGATTACGAAAGACGGCTGGCGCTGGCTCGCTTGGTCCAATCGGGCCGTGCTCGACGATGACGGCAAGCTCATCGGTATCACGGCGGTGGGCCGTGACGTTACCGACATCAAGCGCCTTGAGGAGCGTGTCGCCCATACGCAGAAGATGCGCGCCATGGGCGAACTCGCAGGCGGCATTACGCATGACTTCAATAATCTACTGCAGGTAATCCTCGGCAATATTGAATTCCTGTTGCTAAAGGATAAGCACGACGCCGAGACTCGAAACGCGTTGGAAAGCGTGCGGGACGTTGGCACGCGCGCAATGAACTTGACCAAGAAGCTTGCGACGCTGAGTCGCCAGGATGCGACGCGCCCCGAGTTATTTGATGTTAACGAGTTCTTGCGCGAGCTTGAAGAATTGCTCGGCCATACGATGCCCGCGTCTGTCGATCTTGAGGTGATACCGTCGGAGGTGCCCCTGTCAGTCTATGGCGACCGCGCGCAGCTCGAACAGGTTCTTCTGAATATGAGCTTCAATGCGCGCGATGCTGTTGAAGACAAAGGCAAGATTCGGCTGCAGGCGATACTGCAAAGCCTCGATTCGTCTGGCATCGTGCCCGACGCGCAGACTGGCGCCGGCGACTATGTCGTCATCACCGTCGAGGACAACGGCCACGGTATCGAGGCTGATATCCTGCCGCGTATCTTCGACCCGTTTTTTACGACCAAGGAGACGGCAACCGGCACTGGCCTCGGTCTTGCCAACAGCTACAGCATTGTGGAGCGCCACAACGGTACGATTACCGTCGAATCGGTACCGGGCAAAGGTAGTTGTTTCTCTGTCTATCTGCCGGTCGCAACGTCCGAGGTGTGTGAGATCGGCGCCGCCAGCGAGGATGCAGCAAAGGCGCCTACCCGGGAAACGAGCAAAGGCGGGCTGGTGCTCATCGCTGACGACAACGTCCAGCTCCTCGAGCTGGCCTGCAAGGTACTGGACAATGTCGGCTATGAAACCTGCACCGCCACCAATGGCAGAGAAGCGCTCGAGCTATACAAAGAAAGACGGGACGAAATAAGCCTTCTGATACTCGACCTCGTAATGCCCGAGATGAGCGGCCAGGAGGTTGCCGCAGCAGTTCGTGAGATTTCCGCGGACGTTCGTATCCTCTTTGTCTCCGGATACGTGCCCGACGAGACGATCCGCGACCTAAAGGAACCCATGATACGAAAACCCTATTCGATCAAGGACCTCATGGAGACCCTTGAAGAGCTTGGTTAGGCTTTAGCGAACGGGCACCGAGGTACTGTCAGGTGCAGGACTTGGCCTCCGACGACAGCAACCCGCGAGCTGTGTCGTTTGATTCGAAAAACACTGTCCTGAAACGGCCGATTCGTGCGGACGTCATCGATAATCGGCCCCAGTTGTCAGCTGGTTTCCGATTGCGGATTTGACCTTGCCATCGCGGGGAGTTCGACCCGAAAGCACGCTCCGTTAGAACTCGGGCGCAATTCGACGGTGCCGCCTGCCTCTGTGGCCAACAGCCGGACTGTGGACAAGCCAAGGCCCGAACCTTTCTCCTCGGCTTTGGTGGTGAAAAAGGTCTCGAAGATCCTGTCCTGTAACTCGGCGGGCACACCGGGGCCCTCGTCCTCGACCTCGAGCACGACGCCGTCACTGCCGCAGTTCAACGTTCGCACGAGCATGCGCCCGCCGCCCGGCTGCGCGTCCCGGGAATTAACCAGCAAGTTGAGGAGGATCTGCTCCAATCGACCCGCGTCAACGGTTGCCGTTGTGCCCTCGCAATGCTCTACGTTGATAGTGTAGCCCTCTCCGAACGCTCGACGCAGCAGTCCAACCAGTTCGTCGATCAGTTCGCGTACCGGAAGGTCCTTTGGCGCATGGTCTCTTCTGGAGGTCGCGAGTAGGCTCTTGGTAAGGCGCTGTCCTCGTTCAGTAGCGTCAACGACGTCGCTGAGCAATGGATTGTCGACATCGCCAAGCTTTAAGACGTCAACGTTACCCCTTATTACCGTTAGCAAGTTGTTAATGTCGTGGGCGACTCCGCCAACGAGCTGACCGACCAACTCCAGTCGCTGAGCCTGCAGCAACTGTGCGTGTTTGACGGAGAGCTCCTCAGTTCTCGCCGCGACCCGGTCTTCAAGTTCTCGGTTCAGGGTCTCGATGCGTTCGTTCCGCTCGGCCAGTACGCGCCCATAGGACTTGTTGATATCCATCATGCGTCGCACGGTGACGAGCAAGATTCCGAAAAAAAGCCCCACGAGTGACGGAACGACGAAAAACTGGCCCTGGGGTGCATGGCCTATGACGACCTTGTGCTGAAAAAAGGCAGCCAACACGACCGCTGTCAGGCACGCGAGCACGATTCCAATATTCAGCAGGGATATCCAGCGCGGTGGCGGCGGGCTGTTCGGCACAGTCATTTCTTAAGACGTCCCCTCGACGTTATTTCGACCGCCGCATTTCTTGGCTCCCAGGCATTGCCGCGCCCACGACGGCGCTCAGGCATCCAGGTCCGGGATCATCTCGCTCTCGAGCGTTGCGATCATGTCCTTGAGCAGGAGCTTGCGCTTCTTGAGGCGCCGGATGCGCAGCTGGTCGACCATCGGATCTTCCTGGAGGCGGTCGATCAGATAGTCCAGGTCCCTGTGGCTGACCCGGAGTTCACGCAATCGCTCAAGCTGAGCAAACGATTCTGTGTCTACCTTGTCGACCATAGGTCCATGCTACTCGCTGTCAGGCAGCAGTGCCAACCAGTCGCGGTCAGCCGGTCCGATGACGAAGAAATGCGGGTTAAGAATGTCCGCTTTTGTATTGTATTTCATGGGCTTGCCGTCCAGCGTCACGACACTGCCGCCGGCTTGCTCGACGACCGCCTGAGCTGCGGCGGTGTCCCACTCGGAGGTCGGCCCAAGCCTCGGGTAGAGGTCAGCGCCGCCCTCGGCAATGACACAGAACTTGAGGGAGCTGCCCATTGGCACCATGTCGTGGTCGCCAAGGGCTGCGAGATAGTCATCGAGGCTCTTGCCGCGGTGTGACCGACTGCCGACGATGCGCGGGGGCGCGGCGCTACTGTCGGCGATCCTTATCGACACGGGCTCGCCGGCCTCATCGCGGCGCTGCGCGCCAAGGCCCCGGCAACCGACATAGGTGCGCTCGTACACGGGCACGTGCACTACGCCGAGGATGACTGTGCCGTTCTCGACAAGCGCGATGTTGACCGTGAACTCGTCGTTGCGATTGACGAATTCCCTGGTCCCGTCGAGCGGATCCACGATCCAATAGAGCCCCCACGTCGAACGCTCCTCGAAGTCCGCAAGACCGGCTTCCTCGGAGATGATCGGGATATCCGGCGTCAGTGACCTGAGGCCCGCATCGATCCAGCGATGCGACGCGAGATCTGCCTGCGTCACTGGTGATGCATCGTCCTTGCTTTGCACGTCGAAATCGGTCGCGTAGACTTCGAGGATCGCGCGGCCGGCGTCCTCGGCTAGCGCAACAATCGGTTCAACGAGGGACTTTGGGTCCAATTTGCCTTCCTGACGGTAAACGGGCGCGCAGTATAGCAGTGAATATCAGTCCACAATCGGCGCTTGAACGTTGCGAAACGTTGCTGCTCGATATGGACGGCACGATTCTCGACCTCGCGTTCGACAACTACGTCTGGAAGGACCTGGTGCCGCGTCGCTACGCCGCTGCCAAGAAAATCTCATTCGAAGAGGCGCGCGACGAACTGTTTGCCAAGTACGAGGCTGCGCAGGGTGACCTGGAGTGGTATTGCCTCGATCACTGGAACGAGCGACTCGGCATCGACGTCGTCAAGATTCACCATGACGTAACCCACAAGATCGGCTACCTGCCCGGGGCGCTCGAGTTCCTTCGCGCCGTGCATGCGAGCGACACGCGCGTTGTGCTTGCGACGAATTCGCATCCCGACACGCTGGATCTCAAGGACGCGGTAACCGGTCTCGCCGACTACTTCGACGGCGTATACAGCTCCCACAACTACGGTCATGCCAAGGAGGCTCAAGCGTTCTGGCACGCGTTGCAGGATGACGTCGACTTCGACGTTGAAACGACGCTGTTCGTCGATGACTCGCAATCTGTCCTACGCAGCGCGCAGGAATACGGCATACGGATGCTCGTCACAGTGAACCGTCCTGACACGAGCGAGCCGATGCGCCACGGCTCGGAATTTCGTGGCGTCGAAGGCGTTGGCGATATGTTGCCCTAGTCTTTCTTGGGGCCGCGACTATGCCGGCGCCGACGTCCCTTCGGATGCTTGTTGTGTTCCTTGCCACCGGGCCTGCGTCGCGGGCTGCCACGGGGTTTGCGTGGTCGCGGCTTCGGCTTGACGATTTCAGGAAGGTCGTCAGCTGCATAACTCGCGACGGGCAGCTTGTGGCCGATGTATTCCTCGATGTCCGGTAGCGACACGACGTAGGTTTCGCAGCCGAAGCTCAGTGCATCGCCCGCGGCACCTGCACGAGCGGTACGGCCGATGCGGTGAACGTAGTCCTCGGCATCCTGCGGAAGGTCAAAGTTGATAACGTACTGCACGTCCGGGATATGCAGTCCGCGCGAAGCGACATCAGTGCCGATCAGGACCGGCAGGTTGCCGCTCTGAAAGTCCATCAGCATTCGCAGGCGTTTCTTCTGCGGCACGTCGCCCGAGATCGCCTGGGCGTTAATGTCGTTCGCAATCAGAAAATCCTGGACCCGCTCCGCATCGCGCTTCATGTTTACGAAAATCATGATGCGTGCAGCGCCCATCTCGCGAATCAAACCGATGAGCAACGGCATCTTGTCTTCGTTCGACGGGAAGAAAATCGCCTGGCGCACACGATCGGCAGTCACCTTGTCAGGTTCGATACGCACGAGCTCCGGCTCGTTCATGTGCTCGTACGCAAGCTCCATGACGCGATGCGAAAGCGTTGCGGAGAACAGCAGGTTCAGGCGCTTATCGGGTTCTGGCAAGCGCCGGAGCAGGTAGCGAATGTCCTTGATGAAGCCGAGATCGAACATGCGATCCGCTTCGTCGAGAATCGCCACCTCGACCTGGTCCAGCTTGAAGACCCCTTGCTTGTAGTAGTCGATGATGCGACCCGGCGTGCCGATCAAAAGGTCGACACCATCTTCGAGTGTCTTGCGTTGCTTGTCGTAGTCGGTTCCACCAAAGGCGAGGCCGATCTTCAGGCCCGTGTGCTTGCCAAGCACTTCCGCGTCATTTGCAATCTGCACAGCGAGTTCGCGCGTCGGTGCCAGTGCGAAGACGCGTGGCTGACGCGGCCCTTCAGACTGGGTCTCACGGGTCATCAGCCGCTGGTACGCAGCAATCAGGAAAGCAGCCGTCTTGCCGGTGCCTGTTTGAGCCTGACCGGCGACGTCATGCTGCTCCAATGCGATCGGTAAGGTGGACGCCTGGATAGGCGTGCAGAACTCGAAGCCAGCGTCGCGTATACCTGCCAGCACCTTCTCGTGCAGTGGCAGAGTGTCGAATCTGAGGTCGCTCAGATGGTTTTGGGACATAAGAAAATGACCAGAAAATATGTACTAAAGACTTGCAATATGGCTCGCGAAGCGGTCAAATTGGCCTTAATTCGACGCGACCCCTGTCGCCCCCGCCAGTTTCACTTTTCATCGATCCAGATAGAAGCCAAGAGTACACGGCAGTAGAGCTGCGACAGTTTGCCTGATAGTTAGGGCAGCGTCATCCGTTTTCGAAATGTTCGTCAGTCTCCACACAGGACGACGTACATTCCAATTTCAACCCAATCGTTTCATTTGGAGGAAGTAGCCGGTGAGCGACAAGATTGTGCACACCTCGGACGGCACGTTTGATGCCGATGTTTTGGAAAATGGCAAGGCAGTTCTGCTCGACTTCTGGGCGGAATGGTGCGGCCCCTGCAAGATGATTGCGCCGATGCTCGACGAGGTTGCTGACAAGTACGAGGACAAGCTCGACGTCGTCAAGCTGAACGTCGACGAGAATCCGAATACCGCGCAGAAGTTTGGTATTCGCAGCATCCCGACGCTGATCCTCTTCAAAGACGGCGCCGTCCAGGCGCAAATGATGGGCGCGATGCCGAAGTCGCAGCTCGAAGAATTTCTGGATACTAATCTGTGAGAGGGTACTTGGGTACTTCAACGAAAAATCGTCCGAACAAATCGGGCAACAAGGGCAAGGGGAATCCGAATCGTCGCCGCCGGCGTCGTTCACCACAGAACGAATACCCGGATGATGACGGCAATCTCGAGGTAATCCCGCCGGAACAACTCGAAGCCAGCAAAAACATGATGAACCTGACGGAGCTCAAGACCCGTCCGGCTGCGAAGCTTGTTGAGCTCGGCGAGTCGCTCGGCATCGAGAGCATGGCGCGCTCGCGCAAGCAGGACATGATCTTTGCCATCCTGAAGGCGCACGCGGCTCAGGGTGAAGACATCTATGGCGAGGGCGTCCTCGAGATTCTGCAGGACGGCTTCGGTTTCCTGCGTTCTGCTGACGGTTCCTACCTTGCCGGCCCTGATGATATTTACGTCAGTCCCAGCCAGATCCGCCGTTTCGCATTGCGCACGGGCGATACGGTCTCCGGCCTGATTCGTCCGCCGAAAGACGGCGAACGCTATTTCGCGCTTCTCAAGGTTGGACAGATCAACCACGACGCACCTGAGAATGCGCGTACCAAGGTTCTATTCGAAAACCTGACACCGCTGTTCCCGAAGGAACGCCTGAAACTCGAACAGGGTAACGGCAGTACTGAAGACCTGACCGCGCGCATCATCGACATGGTGGCGCCGATCGGTAAGGGCCAACGTGGGCTGATTGTCTCGCCACCGAAGGCTGGTAAGACGATGCTGTTGCAGAACATTGCCTCGGCGATCGTTGCCAACAGCCCCGAAGTCGACCTCATGGTGCTGCTCATTGACGAGCGACCGGAGGAAGTGACCGAGATGGAGCGCACGGTTCGCGGCGAAGTCGTTTCCTCGACCTTCGACGAGCCGGCAAGCCGTCACGTACAGGTCGCAGACATGGTGATCGAGAAGGCCAAGCGCCTCGTCGAGCACAAACGCGATGTCGTGATTCTGCTCGACTCGATCACGCGTCTCGCGCGCGCTTACAACACCGTCGTACCGAGCTCCGGCAAAGTTCTGACGGGTGGTGTCGACGCGAACGCGCTGCACCGTCCGAAGCGCTTTTTCGGTGCTGCACGTAACATCGAAGAGGGCGGCAGCCTGACGATTCTCGCTACGGCATTGATCGATACCGGTTCCAAGATGGACGAGGTGATCTACGAGGAATTCAAGGGCACCGGCAACATGGAGATCCACCTGGATCGTCGTATTGCCGAGAAGCGCGTGTTCCCGGCGATCAACATCAACCGCTCCGGTACGCGTAAGGAAGAGCTGCTCACGGACGAAGCTGAGCTCCAGAAGATGTGGGTACTCCGCAAAGTGCTCCATCCCATGGACGAACTCGCCGCGATCGAGTTCCTGCTCAACAAGCTGCAGGACACGAAGACGAACTCGCAGTTCTTCGAGGCGATGAAGCGCTGATTCTCAAGGGTCGCCGCGTAACCAGCGGCGTGCCTCATTCTCATCCGTGAACAATCGGCCATTGACCATGCCGCGATTAAGCAGCACGGTCTCGGCGAGGCGTGTCATTTCGACAGCATCCGGGTTCAGCTGAACCCAGGCAATGCGGTGGTCGATCGTGACACCGGCTTGCAGGAAGATCGCCTGGTGATAGATCGCATCGGCGACTTTCTGCGGCTTGTCGATATTCGAAATGCCGAGGATATACAAGCACTCGTGCCTGGCGCAGGCGGCGACGATGTCTGACCACATCTGTGCCGTCGACTCGCGATCCGGAATCCCCGTGACGCGAACTTCGATAACGCTGCCTTCGAAATCGATGCGGTATTCGAGCGCCATACCTTGAGTCTAGCTGGCGCCATTGCAATGTCTACGTCAGGGGTCTGCTGCGAGCCAGTCTCGCGCATCGGCCTCGTTTGAGAACACTTTGCCTTCACCCTGAAAGCGTTTGCGTGTCAGTTCGATGATCAACTCGATCATCACCGTGGCCGCGCGATTGGTCTGGACCCAAGCTGTTCGTAAGTCAAGTGGCAGACGAGCGTCATCGAAAATGGTGGAGTAGTCCATCGCATCCTTGAGTTCGACCGCACGTTCGGTCTTTGATACGCGCAGGACATGCTACGAATGTCTGTGTCCTGTGCGGTCAGGAAGCGGATATCGGGTACGAAGTGCAGGCCTGGTTCAGTCGAAAAAGTTTACCTCACCGGTCTCGAGCGCATACGTGGCGCCTGTTACGGTCAGACTACGGCTCTCGACAAGTTTGCCGAGAATCGGTGAGCCTTCCTTGAGCCGGGCGATCGACCGTTCGACATTGGCCACCACAGCATCGTCCAGGCTGGCATCGCCCAGTCCCTCGATCGCCGGACGAATCTCGTCGATGATCGCCTCGAGATTTGCCGTTGGCGCGGGAACGTCCCCGGCGAGGCTCTCGAGCGCTGCGGCCACAGCGCCGCAACCGCTGTGTCCGAGGACGACGACCAGCTCGGCACCAAGCTGCGTCACGGCATATTCGATACTGCCAATCTGAGTCGGTGTCGCAATGTTGCCTGCAACGCGAATGATGAAGAGATCGCCAGGCCCCTCGTCGAAAACCAGCTGCACGGGCACGCGTGAATCGGCACATGCGAGGATAATGGCAAATGGCGTTTGACCGCCCACCAGTTCGGCACGGCTTGCCGGATCTATAGTCGCTGAATGCGTCGTGGCACCGGAGACAAAACGGCGATTGCCTTCGCGCAGGCGTTCGAGAGCTTCAGCGGCATCAATCATGAGTGCAGGTTACCACCGCCGGAGGAATACGGAAGAGCCCGCCGGGAAGTGCGACTCTTCTTTCGCGAGTTCAACGTAGCCGTCTGTGCCCGCCAGGGCCGTGAAGTCCCCGGAAGTATTGGTCGTTACCGGCATCGCGAGTACCTGACCCGCCGCATTGGAAACGAGTTTGACGGGCTGAAAGCACGTCAGATCCGGCTCGAACCTGACGTCGCTTGCCAGGGAAGCAAACTCGGGCGGCGACTCTGCGACACCGGATGCATTCTCTAGCGCCGGGATCACGTACTGACGACAACAAACGAGAGCCGACACTGGATTGCCGGGCAGTGCGAATACTGCTTGCCCGCGTGGCCCTGTGCCGAACCACATCGGTTTACCGGGACGCTGGCTGATGCGATGAAACGTAACTTCGACACCAAGATCCGCGAGCACTTCGGGCACGTAGTCCGCCTTGCCCATCGAGACGCCGCCACTGAGAATCAGCGCATCGGCCTCACCGAGGTGAACGCCGATGCGCTCGCGCAGCGCCTCGGGATCGTCGGCAATGTGTTCGTGCTCGCAATCAGTATGGCCGTGGCGCGCGAGCAGGGCGACAAGCGCCGGCCCGTTCGACATGCGAATCTGGTGCGGTGCGATGTCTTCGCCCGCCGCGACCAGCTCGTTGCCAGTCGAGATCACGCGCGTCACGGCTGGACGAGTCACGTCGACGCTGGCAAGACCAGCGGACGCGATAACAGCAATATCTGCGGGCGCGATGCGCCGTCCGGCGTGCAGCAACGCGGTGCCGGCCGAGTGATCGGAAGCGCGCGCGTGGATGAACTGCCGATGCGCCGGTTCGTAGCCGTCCTCAAGCGTCGCAACGCCTTCGGCCACGGAGATGCGCTCGACCGGAATGATGCAGTCAGCGTTCTCGGGCAGAGATGCGCCGGTCATGATCTCGATTGCCGCATCGGGATCGAGTGACAGGGCAGGGTCTCCCGCGGCCTGCGTCGCCTGCACCACAAATGACCTTGCGCCACCGACGCACGTGTCGTGCGCAATTGCGATGCCGTCCATCATGACGCGGTCGAAAGGTGGCTGGTCGCGCTCCGCAGTGACCACCTGCCGCAGAACGCGGCCGGCTGATGCCTGCAGGCTTACCGATTCCGCCGGCAACTCCGGCATGGCCGCGAGAATTGCCTCGAGCGCCTGTGTCGTCGTCAGCACGAGTCAGGACTGCTCACGTGCAATTGCGCGGTGCCCGATGTCCCGTCGGAAATAAGCGTCTTCCCAGTCGATCTTGCCGACGGCCGCGTAAGCGTCCGCCGCCGCTGCTGCAACTGAGTTGCCAAGGCCGACGACGCAAAGAACGCGTCCGCCACTGGTCGTTACAGACTCGCCATCGAGCGAGGTACCGGCATGAAACACTTTGCGGGATTCGCTGTCGGCGTCGTCCAGACCCGCGATCACTTTCCCTTTCGCGTAGCTGGCAGGGTAGCCACCAGCCGCCATCACGACACCCAGGGCTGCTCGTGAGTCCCAGGATACCGCGACACTGCCCAGCGAGCCGTCGAGCGTTGCCCGACAAATTCCGACCAGATCGGATGTCAGCCGCGCCATGATCGGCTGCGTTTCGGGGTCGCCCATGCGGCAGTTGAACTCAATGACCTTGGGCGTACCGTCGGCCATGATCATGAGTCCGGCATACAGGAAGCCGAGATACGGGTGGCCGTCCGCGCGCATTCCGTCGAGCGTTGGCCGAACGACCTCGTCCATGATGCGCGATTCGATCTCGGGCGTGACAACCGGCGCCGGCGAATAAGCGCCCATACCGCCCGTGTTCGGGCCAACATCGCCCTCGTCGCGCGCCTTGTGATCCTGGGACGTCGCAAGAGGCAGGATCGTCGTGCCGTCGGTTATGACAATGAAACTCGCTTCTTCGCCGTCGAGAAATTCTTCAACAACGATTCTCGCGCCAGCCTCACCAAAACTCCCACCGGCAAGCATGTCCGTAGCCGCCTGCTCGGCTTCCTCGAGTGTCCGGGCAACGATGACGCCTTTGCCGGCTGCGAGACCATCTGCCTTGATGACGATGGGCGCACCCTGTTCACGGATGTAAGCCAACGCGTCGTCGAGGTCACTGAAGTTCTGGTAGGCCGCCGTCGGTATCCCATGGCGAGCGAGAAAGTCTTTCGTGAATGCCTTCGAGCCTTCGAGCTGCGCTGCGGCGGCGGTTGGGCCGAAACACGGCAGGCCCAGTTCGGCAAAGCGATCAACAACGCCGTCCACCAATGGCGCTTCGGGTCCAACGATTGTCAGCGCAACTTGCTCGTCCTGTGCCAGTCTCGCCAGCGCCTCGATGTCATCGGATGAGACCGAAACGTTGCGCACGCCCGGCTCGCGCGCGGTCCCGGCATTGCCGGGCGCCACGAGCACCTCATCGACATCGCCCGACTGCGCGCATTTCCACGCGAGTGCGTGTTCCCTGCCACCGGAACCTATGATCAGGACTTTCATCAGTGCCGGAAGTGTCGCATGCCGGTGAAGACCATCGCCAGACCGTGCTCGTTGGCCGCTTCGACGACCTCTTCATCACGCATTGAACCGCCGGGCTGGATGATCGCCGAGATACCGGTTTCGGCAGCCGCGTCGATACCGTCGCGGAATGGGAAAAACGCGTCGGAAGCCATGACCGAGCCCCGGACCTCGAGGCCTTCGTCGGCGGCCTTGATGGCGGCGATCTTGGTCGAATACACGCGGCTCATCTGTCCGGCGCCAACGCCGATCGTCATGTTGTCTTTGCAGAAGATGATCGCATTGGACTTGACGTACTTGACGACCGTCCAGGCGAACAGCATGTCCTGGATCTGTTCCGGCGTCGGAGCTTTTGCGGAGACGACTTTGAGATCGGCTTCGGTGATAACGCCGTAATCAGAGCTCTGCACGAGCAGGCCGCCCGAGACCTTTTTGAAGTCGAAACCGGTTGCCGGCGAGCCGCTGCTGGCGGACCAGTCACCGACCTCGAGTACGCGGACGTTCTTCTTGGCGGCACAAGCTTCGAGCGCGGCTGGTTTAACCGACGGCGCGATGATGACCTCGACAAACTGCTTCTCGATGATCGCGGCAGCGGTATCCGCGTCGAGCGGTCGGTTGAATGCGATGATGCCGCCGAATGCCGACGTTGGATCGGTGCGGAAGGCCTTCTCGTATGCCTCGAGAAGGCTGGCCGCAACGGCCACGCCGCAGGGATTGGCGTGTTTGACTATGACGCAGGCCGGGTTGTCGAACTGCTTGACGCATTCCAGCGCCGCGTCGCTATCAGCGATATTGTTGTATGAAAGCGCCTTGCCCTGCAGCTGCTTCGCGGTCGCAAGTGAGCCTGGCGTTGCCCGTTGATCGACGTAGAACGCGGCTTCCTGGTGCGGGTTCTCACCGTAGCGCAGTTTTTCGGACAAGCCGCCCGAATAGAGAAAACGCTCGCCGAGTACGTCATCTTCGAGCGAAGCTGACAGATAGCGCGTGATTGCCGTGTCGTAGCTGGCCGTGTGCGCATAGGCCTTCGCCGCGAGTCGGCGGCGGTCCTCGAGGCCGAGTCCTTCACCTTTGAGCTTATCGAGCACTGCGTCGTAGTCATCGGGGCTGACACAGACCGCGACGCCGTCGTGATTCTTGCTTGCTGCACGAATCATCGCCGGGCCGCCAATGTCGATGTTCTCGATGGCATCGTCGATCGTGGCGTCCTCGCGCGCGATCGTTTGCTCGAACGGGTACAGATTGACGACCAGCAGGTCGATCGGTTCAATGCCGTGCTCTTCCATGACCGGCTCGTCTGTGCCGCGACGGCCCAGCAGCCCACCGTGAATAACGGGGTGCAGCGTCTTCACGCGCCCGTCCATGATCTCGGGAAAACCGGTTTTTTCGGAGACTTCGATGACGTCGAGGCCGGCTTCGCGAAGTTGACGACAAGTGCCGCCGGTTGACAGGACTTCGATACCAAGATCGGCGAGGCCCTGCACAAAAGGAATGAGTCCACGCTTGTCAGAGACACTGACCAGCGCGCGTCGTACGTTGAACATTGGGGTTCCTGGAGGACTGGTTACTGGAGAAGCGAATACGTCTTGAGTTTCTTGCGCAAGGTACCGCGATTGATGCCGAGTATGCCGGCAGCCTGGCTCTGGTTTCCTTGCGTGAAATCCATGACGGCCTTGAACAGCGGCCGTTCAACCTCGCCGATTACGAGGTCGTACAAATCACCCGGGCGATCGCCGTTGAGAGCGTCGAAATACGTCTCAAGTGCGTCTTCAGTGTGTTTGCAGAGTGGCTTCCGGTTGGTTTTCAGTTCGCGATTCTTGTTCTTTTGGTATGCCACGTTGTTCGATCCCTAAGAAGTACTGCTCCGTCAAACGTATCTGCTCACGAGCACTGTCAACACGCACCACCTGTTGCCGAAAGCGTTCGGCATCTTCCAGGTTTTCGCAGTACCAGGTCAGATGTTTTCGGGCCACCCGGACGCCGGTTGATTCCCCATAGAACCGGTGCAGATCATCCAAGTGGCCGAGCATAATATCACGCAATTCGTTTTTATCCAGTTGTGGTTTTTGCGCATCGGGATCGACGATTTGCAGCAGCTCATTGAATATCCACGGACGCCCCTGAGCGCCCCGGCCGATCATCAAGCCGTCTGCATTAGTTAGGCGCAAAACCTCAAGCGACTTCTCGATTGTCGTGATATCTCCATTAGCAATGACGGGTATGGAAACATTTTCCTTAACGCGCGCGATGGTCTCGTACTCGGCGTCACCCTTGTACCGATCCGCGCGAGTGCGACCGTGAATCGCAAGCGACTGAATGCCGGCATCCTCGGCAATTTTTCCGATGCGGACAGCATTGCGATGCTCGCTGTCCCAACCGGTGCGGTATTTCAACGTGACCGGCACGTCAACAGATACGACAACCGTCTCAAGAATTTCGGCAACGAGTTTCTCGTCGCGCAGTAGCGCGGAGCCGGCGGCTTTCTTGAGCACTTTTTTCGCCGGACACCCCATATTGATGTCGATTATCTGCGCGCCGCGCTCAACGCAGGCCTGCGCGGCGATCGCGAGCTGCGCAGGGTCGGATCCCGCGATTTGCACAGCGACCGGTTCGGCGTCGAGGTCCAGGTCAAGCCGATGGCGCGACTTCGGTGTCTGCCACAGGCTCGTGTCGGCTGTCGTCATCTCCGACGTGGTCATGCCGGCGCCGTAACGACGGCACAGCCGGCGAAACGGCGCGTCGGTCACACCCGCCATCGGCGCGAGCACGAACGGGCTGGGCAATGTGTAGGGTCCGATTGAAAGAGGCTTGTGACTCACACCAAGAGAGTCTATTTGAACGCGGCATCCTTGCAACGCAAATCGCCGCCAATCGTTCGGTAGCATGGCCGCAGCCTGAACCCGGTGGCTTCGGGTGGCGGTGAGTGCACCGTCACGCTGGCCTCGAAAGTGACGCCCGGGCCTACCAGCTCGCGGGGGTCCATGTCCGCCGGAAGGTAATCGGCGGGATCAAGCGTAATGCTGCCTACCGGCTCCTCGAAACGGTCGCTGAGCGCTACGACGATGATTGGGTAGGGCAGCGATTCATCCGAGCTATTGCCAAGCCTCGAGTAAATGAGGACATTCTCGGATGCCGTCTCGACACCGTCTTCCTCGTCGCGCTCGACGACATGGCGTGTGGTTTCAAAGCGCCAGCCTCGAACATCCCACTCAGGCGCGAGCGGCTGGCCGATCGCCCGATACAGTGGCCCGGCGATGTTGTTGAAGGCCGGAGTCTTCGCGAGAACATCGCGTTGCTGGTGCACAGCCTGCAGTGCGAGCGCCAATACCAGCACTACGGCACCCACGATCATAATCCAGCGCCGTCCGCCTGCAGCAGCCCGCTGTTCTGCCTCGCGTTCAGCAGCGGCGGCGCCAACAAGCGCGGCGGCAGCCGCCTTGTCTTCATCTTCCAGTTCCGATTGTCGTTCGAGACCGGAATGAATTTCTTCGCCCTCCATGATGATCGTCTCAAATCCGGCGCTCGTATCCTTGAGGGCCTTCTCCGCCTCTTCGTCGACAGTCTCGGTGTCCTCGCTCGCATCCTCATCGGCCTTTTCGGCAAGCACCGCTTCTTCGGCTTTGCTGTCGGGGATGATGATCGTCGATGCGAAGCCTTCCTCGTCCTCGATCGCGATGGCCATGAGGTCGGCATCGATCTGCATGTTGATCGTTTGCTCTTCCTCGGACAGCGGCGGAACCTCGGGCTCGTCGTCAACGGGCTCTTCCTCCGCCTCGTCTTCGAGCTGTAACTCCGCCTGGTCTTGCGGCTCTTCCTCCGCGTCTTCTACCTGTTCTTCCTCAGGCTCGACGTCGTCTTCTTCCTCAATGGCCTCTACGGGCTCGTCGTCCTCGTCAACCACCTCGTCGATCAGATCGAGTTGCTCGGCCTCGTCGTCGGGAACGCTCTCACCGCTGTCCTCGATCTCGCTGTCGTCGATGAGATCTTCTTCCCTAACCTGCGCTTCAAGGTTTACCTCGTCGACAAGGTCTTCGTCGAGCAGATCGTCGATCTCGCGATCCTCATCGTCGTCCGTGCTGAGCAGCTCATCGATGCTCAGATCATCCTCAACAGCAGGCTCTTCATCAGTCGTGTCGTGAATCCCGCTAAGATCGATGCCCATTGCCTCGGCCTGCAGGGCGAACTGCGTATCCATATCAAGCAGCGCGTCGACTTCTGCATCTTGGCCGGCGCTGTCTTCGCTTTCGTTCTCGTCCTCAATCTCGGCTTCGGCTTCAAGCGCGTCGAGTTCATTGGCGATCGTTGGCTCGTCGCCGATCTCTGGCTCATCGAGCTGAAGTTCGTCATCGGCCGCTTCGGCAACCGACTCGGGCTCTTCGGAATCTTCAGGCTCTTCTGGCTCTTCGGCTGCCGCCTCGGGCTCGGGATCTTCAGCCGCTTCCACGGCCAGTTCCTCGTCCAGCGCGGCGAGCTCCTCGTCAAGCGGCAGTGCCGGAGCAGCGCCCAGGTCGTCGAACTCGTCGAGGATATCGGTCCACTCGTCGGGTTCACTCAGCTCAACGTCCGGCTGCGGCGCCGCAGCCATTTCCTCAACGGCTACGTCCTCTTCAACTGAGGGTTCCTCGGACGGCGGACTTTCATCGGGCAGCTCGATACCGAAATCGAAGTCGTCAGGCAGCGGTGTATTGTCATCAAAACGCAGCTCTTCGACGGGAGTCTGAGCCGGGGCATTGGCCTCTTCGTGGAAGATCTCAGGCGAGTCGATTTGCGCCGGCGTTTCCGTGAGGAACTGGTCAACCGGCGTCGGAGACTCTTCGAGAACCTCATCGACGGGCGAGTCGCCCAGCTCATCCTCATCGAGCACGCGCCATTCGACGCCGGTGTCCTCGATACGAATATCCGAGCCCGCGAGTTCGTCGAGCGTCTTGAGCAATGCCGCGCTTTGTTCAGCGGAGATGGATGTAGGCAGGCCGTCGTCTTTCTGCAGCGGTTCGGGGGTGAGTTCGGGGAGGTTCTCCTCGACGTCATTCGCCGCGGGCTGTTCGGGCATGGATTCGGACAGGTATTCGAGCGCGTTGAACGCATGGCCGCAGCCACCACAGCGGACCTTGCCGGCGGCCTGTTTCAATACGATCGCGGTCACGCGAAAAGCGGTACTGCATTTAGGGCACTGTGTGTACATCGAGTGCGCTTACCTTTTCCTGCCGGTCAATCTCGACCACGTTTGGCCGTCCTGCTCCCTGAAGACCGGTTCCTCGAAGTCGATCCAGGGCTCGTAAGTCATTAATACTTCGTCGGCTTGTTCACATAATACGCCCGACAGTGCAAGCATACCGTCCTTGCTGAGGTGTGATGTGATGGAGTCGGCAAACTGGACAAGCGGTCCGGCGAGGATATTGGCGATCACGACGTCAAATTGGCCCGAAATTGCGTCCGCGCTGCCGAAAACCGCCAAATTTGCGGCTACGGCGTTGTTCTCCGCGTTCTGCCGGGTTGCCGTCACGGCCTGTGGGTCGATATCCATGCCGACCGCCGAGGCGCAGCCGAGCTTCAGTGCGGCGATCGCGAGCACGCCTGAACCGCAGCCGTAGTCGAGCATGCTTCGATTTTCGAGACACAGGCCGTCGAGCCATTCGAGGCACAGCGCTGTCGTCGGGTGTGTGCCGGTGCCGAAGGCAAGGCCGGGATCGAGGTGAACGATTACGGCGTCTTCGTTTTCGACCTCCTGCCCGGTCGGGCAGATCCACAGGCGTTGTCCAAAACGCATTGCCCCGAAGTCCTTGAGCCACTCTCGTTCCCAGGCGCGATCTTGCAGCGTTTCAACGCGATGATCGGGGAGCTCGTCGACACCGAGTTCGGTTCGCAGCGCGGCAACAAACGCGGCAAGGTCGGCGTCGCCGGGAAACAGTCCCGTGATCTGCGTGCTGCTCCACAGCGGTGTCTCGCCCGGACCGGGTTCGAGCACGGGGTCATCGCCGGCGTCGGTCAGAGTGACTGACGCTGCGCCAAGATGCAGGAAGGCATTCTCAACGGCGGTCGGGTCCAGCGCGTCGAGATTCATCACGAACTGGCGCCAGTCCATCCGTTACTGCTCCGCGTCAAACCAGCCCGAGGCGCTTCTCGAGATAGTGGATGTCCGTGCCGCCTTCCTTGAACGCGGCGTGCTGGAAGATCTCCTGGTGCAACGGGACATTGGTCTTGATGCCCTCGATAACGATTTCCGTCAGCGCGTTCTTCATCCTCGCGAACGCGGCATCCCGATCCTCGCCATGCGCAATCAGCTTGCCGATCATCGAGTCGTAGTAGGGCGGGACCTTGTAGCCGCTGTAGACATGGCTCTCCATGCGGATGCCCGGGCCGCCGGGCGAATGCCACAACGTGACCATGCCCGGTGACGGCATGAACGTCTTGGGATCTTCGGCATTGATGCGGCACTCGATCGCATGTCCCTGCAGCTTGACGTCCTCTTGCCTGATCGACAAAGGCTCGCCGCTCGCAATACGCAACTGCTCGCGCACGATATCCACACCCGTGATCATCTCGGTGACAGGGTGCTCGACCTGCAGGCGGGTGTTCATCTCGATGAAGTAGAACTCACCGTCCTCGTACAGGAATTCGAAAGTGCCGGCGCTGCGGTAACCCATCTCGAGACAGGCCTTCACGCAGCGGGCACCGATCTCATTGCGCTGCTCTTCGCTGATACCGGGCGCCGGGGCCTCTTCGATGACTTTCTGGTGGCGACGCTGCATCGAGCAGTCGCGTTCCCCGAGGTGGATCGCATTGCCGTGCGTGTCCGCGAGCAGCTGGAACTCAACGTGTCGCGGCTTCTCGAGGAACTTCTCCATGTACACGACGTCGCTGCCGAAGCCGGCACGGGCTTCGGCTTTGGTGACGGTGATGGCTGCAGTCAGCGACGCCTCGGAGTGCACGACGCGCATGCCACGGCCACCGCCACCCGCGGCGGCTTTGATAATAATCGGGTAGCCGATATCGCGTGCAAGGCGCAGATTCTCATCCGCATCGTCACCGAGCGGTCCGTCTGATCCGGGTACGGTAGGTACACCCGCAGCCTTCATCGCCCGAATGGCCGATACCTTGTCACCCATCATGCGAATCGCGTCAGCTTTCGGACCGATAAACGTAAAGCCGCTCGATTCAACACGTTCGGCGAAATCGGCGTTCTCGGAGAGGAACCCGTATCCTGGGTGGATGCCTGTCGCGTCTGTGACCTCTGCCGCGCTGATGATGGCGGGCATATTGAGGTAGCTCTCAGTTGACTGCGGCGGTCCTATGCAGACAGTTTCATCCGCCAGCAGCACGTGCTTGAGGTTGTTGTCCGCCGTGGAGTGCACCGCGACGGTTTTGATGTCCATCTCACGGCAGGCGCGCAGGATTCGCAGCGCAATCTCGCCGCGATTGGCAATGACGATTTTGTCCAACATGACGTGATGTCCGCCCGGTTAGCCGGCGCGCTGGTCGATGACGTACAGCACCTGGCCAAACTCGACCGGCTCGCCATTCTGGATACGAATAGATTTGATGACGCCGGATACGTCGGCCTCGATCTGGTTCATCATCTTCATAGCCTCGATGATGCACAGCGTGTCGCCCTCGTTGACCTTGTCACCGACCTGCACGTACGGTGCGGCGCCGGGCGACGACGACGAATAAAACGTGCCAACCATGGGTGCGGTGACTTCAAAGCCATCCTCGTCCACGGCTTCCGCGGCAGGTTCCGCTGCGGGCGCGGCCGGCGCAGCGGCCGGTGCGGGTGTCGGCGCCGCTGCGGGTGCCGGTGCTGCTGGCACCGGAGCATGTGCTACAACCGGGGCGGCTGTTACCTGTGCGCCTGCCGGGTAGCGGCTAATGCGAACCGATTCCTCTCCCTCGGTAATCTCGATTTCAGCTATGCCGGAATCGTCCAGCAGTTCGATCAGTTTTTTTACTTTGCGGATATCCATCAATTAACCCTCGGCATTCGCGACGTAATGGCTGGCGGCCTGCAACGCCAGTTCGTAGCCGTATGCACCAAACCCAAACAGGCAGCTATTCGCAATGTCGCTGAAATAGCTGTGATGACGAAATTCTTCCCGCGCAAACGTGTTGCTGAGGTGAATCTCGATAAACGGAATCTGAACCGCAAGGAACGCATCGCGCAGAGCCACGCTCGTGTGCGTAAAAGCGCCCGGATTCAGGATGATGAAGTCGACCCCATCGGTCGCGGCTTGCTGCACGCGATCAATGAGCTCGTGTTCGGCATTGCTCTGGTAACAGGTCAGCGAATGTCCGAGTTCGCCGGCGACTTCAACACAGCGCTGCTCGATGTCCTCGAGGCGGGTCGCGCCGTAGACCTCGGGCTCGCGCGATCCGAGCAGATTGAGGTTCGGGCCATTGATCAGCAGGAAATCGGACATTTTTACTTGTTATGGGCAAGATTGCCGGAGATGGCAGCAATTCTAACCCTATTTGCCGATTTTTGCGCAACTTTTAAAGCAGTTCGAAAGCGCCCCGGGCTTCGTCCTTGCTGATTTCGCCGCGGTCGAGTTGCTCCATGATGCTGACGACGTCATCGAGGTGAGACTGGTGGAGTTCACCGATATAGGCACCAACGTATTCGCCGTCGCGTGCGACGAACATCGTGAACGGCATGCCGATGAACTCGATTCCCGATGACTCGGCGACCGCCATGGCGTCCTGCTGGCCGATGAGAACCGGGTAGTTGAATTCAGCAGACTCGGCGTAAGTTTTGACTTCCTCGACGTAGTCGACGGCGATGCCGAGCACCTGGAAGCCGTCCTCGCCGTGCTCGTCCTGGAAGGTTTTGAGCAGCGGGATCTCGCGCCGGCACGGCGCACACCAGGTCGCCCAGAAGTTGATCACCCGATGCGTCCCTGCCCATTCGGTAAAATCGCGGTCAGTGCCTTCCATGTCCGGCAGCGTGAAGCTCGGGTGCGTAACGACTTCGAGTTGGCGAGGTTCGGGCCCTACCGAGGCTTCAGGGGCCTCGACCTCAACCGGGATCCTGGCGGCATAGAAAAGTGCGCCAGCCATCAGGGCGAGCAGTGCTGCCCCGAATATCAGGGTGATTCGTGACACGTCGTGTCCTTAGAGTTACGGATTGTTGGCGACAGTCTCGTTCGTACCGAGGGCCTGGCGCAAGTGTTCGGCGAAGTCCTTCGCCTCCATATAGCCGACAACTTCATAGCCGCGGCGCTGCTGGCCATCGGTGCCGAAGAAAATAATCGTCGGTGGACCAAAGACCTCGAAGCGATCGAGAAGTTCCTTGTCGAGGTCGTCGTTGGCCGTGACATCGGCCTGCAGCCAGACGGTATTGGCGAGTTCAGCCTGGACCTCTTCGTCGGTGAACGTCCAGGCCTCCATCTCCTTACATGAGACGCACCAGTCTGCATAGAAGTCGAGGAAAGCCGTCTTGCCCTGGCTCGCCGCTGCGGCGACTTCGCGATCGAGATCGTCAACTGTCTTGATGCGTTTGAACGGCAGCTCGTGTTCGGCTTCGGCCACCATCACACCGCCGCTGCCGAGGTTTACGCTCGCGAGCGGTTTCAGCGGATTGCTACCGCCCGTCAGGCCGCCAAGCAGCAACACAATGCCGTAGATGATGGCGAGGAAGCCAAATCCCTTGCCAAGCTTCTGCGGCCCCGTCGATTCGCTGGTCAACGTCGTCAGACCGCCCATGAAGACACCCGTCATGAATACGAGCACGGCCCAGAGCAACATTGTGACGTTGCCGGGCAGGATGCGGGACATCATCCAGATCGCGAGTCCGAGCATCATGAAGCCGAACGCATTGCGCACGGCGATCATCCACGGGCCGGCTTTCGGCAGGAATTTGCCCTGTGCTGCACCCACTGCCAGCAGCGGCGCGCCCATGCCGAGACTCATCGCAAAGAGCCCGGCACCGCCTCGTACAAGGTCACCGGTTTGTGCGATGACCATCAAGGCAGCGATAAGTACTGGTGCGACGCAAGCGGTCACGATCAGTGACGACAGGCCACCCATGATGAACGCGCCGACCGTCGTGCCGCTCTTCTGGTTGCTGCTGACCGCCGAGATGCGCGTCTGGATGCTGCTTGGCATCTGCAGTTCGAAAACACCAAACATGCCCAGCGCGAGGAAGACGAACAGACCCGAGAACAGGATCAGGACCCACGGCTGGTTGAACGCGGCCTGGAGCTGCATGCCCATCGCGGCCGCTGCCACGCCCGCGCCCGTGTACACGATCGCCATGCCCAGTACATAGGAGAGCGCAAGCGTGAAACCACGTGCTGGTGTGACGTTGTCCCCCTCACCGGCAATGATGCCGGACAGGATCGGGATCATCGGCAGGACGCAAGGCGTCAGCGCGAGCGCCAGACCCGCCAGGAAGAACATGCCGATCGCTTTCCAGATACTTTGATTCAGAAGCACGTCGGCGAGGAACGCCTGTTCGCTGACAGGGGCGTCCGACCGCGGCGTGAGTTCGCTGACCGTCGTCGCCTCGGGCAGGCTGACCGTCAGGACCCGGGTCTGCGGCATGTAGCAGAGTCCGCCTTCAGCGCAGCCCTGATAGCCGAGCTCGAGTTCGAGCTCTATTGCTTCGGGGGTTGCGCGCGCGATGGCGAGCGGGGCGAGGAAGTCCTCGAGATAGACCTCGACATCGCCGAAGAACTCATCGTTCTTCATCTTGCCGCTGGGCAGGTCCCAGCGACCGGCCTGAGCATTCTCGTTGAGAACGCGAACCGAAAGCTTGTCCTTATAAATGTAGAAGCCATCGACGACGCGGATGCCCACCTCAGCAGCGTTGCCGTCGACGGCGAAAATCTCTGGGAAGAAGACCTCGTCGACCGGCGGGAAATCGTCTGTAGAGCTGCCACCGCCGAGCGCGCCGAGCGACAGCTTGGGCTTGTCGCTGATCGTCTTGAGTTTGACCGTCTCCGTCCAGGTCTCGGGCGGGTAGCAGATGCCAATGTTGTCGTCGCAGCCCTGGGCCTTGATGATCAGTTCGGCGGTTTGCGGGCGCTCGCCCGTCACCGTGTAGGGAATCGTGACGAAGAAGAAGTCGCGGTAGATCTCCTGCTTGCCAAAGAACTCGTCTTCATGATCGAGGCCTTTCGGCAATTCGGGCTGGCCAAGGACCACAGCCGGTGTGCCGCTCTCGAAGCCGAGCTTATTTTTGTACAGATATGCGTGCTCGTAAATCGCCCAGTCGACCTCGAAGGCCTCGCCCGTGTCCGTCACGGCATACTTGAAGGCTTCCTCGACAGGCAGCAGCTCGTCCGCGGCGGACGCGTTCAGCCACACCGCGCTCGTCAGTAGCAGGCTCGTAAATGCTTGAAAAATCTTGGTCATAGGGCGATTTCTGATCATTGGACCCGTCAGGGCAGCCGATTGTTACGCCTCCGACACCCAAAGTCATCGGTCTGCGTCAAATTTCTGCAAATTTCCGGCTTCTCTGAGCTTGAAATTTGGCGCTTCATGCCTATCATTAGCACTCCCTGCGGCCGAGTGCTAACAAGGCCGGGCCGGAAAACCGACCAAATACGGTTTTGAATCAATAGTTTAAAGGAGATATGCACCATGAAGATGCGTCCGCTTCATGACCGGGTGATCGTCAAGCGCATGGAAGAAGAGCGCACGTCCCCCGGCGGAATCGTGATTCCTGACGCCGCGACCGAAAAGCCGA
>JASJCM010000082.1 GCA_030065985.1 Woeseiaceae bacterium
GAGTCCCTCGGTTTCATGAAGAAGAATGGGGGTAACGCGTCGGGGTCGTCACCCATTTCAACCGCGTGCGCGCGATAGTTACGACCGAGGCAATACACGCGCCGTACGGGGAAGCGCCGATCACTGTCGACTACGGCAATCGTCACGAGCTCCGGCGCCGGTATCACCAGATCAACCGACTCCGCGACCGCGTCTCCGGGGAAGGCCAGCCCGGCCGAAACGCCGGCCGCGCCGAGAACGAATTCCCGACGCGACCGCCTCACACCGACGGAGACCGGGGGGACGGCTCCGTCAGCCATGACTTACGGCCCCATTCAGTTCGCCCGCCTCGGTTTGTTCTTCCCCGAAGAAAGCGGTGCGCGCGAGGAACAGACCAATCACCGGAATCGCTGCCTGGGCCATATGCCGCAGATCGATTGCGAAGGACGGTGCTGCAAGCTCGGCATTGAAAGGTATGCCGATCCAGAATGGCGAGTAGTAGCCAAACATGAGAATCAGCGATATCCACCAGGTGGCAGGCGTCCGCCAGCTTTTCCAACCGAACATCACCAGCAGCAGAATACCGATGGTGGAGAGATCTCCCATTACCTCGCGCAGTGCGTGATACCAGGAATGCGTCGTGCCGCCGCCGAACTGAGGCGTTACGGTGTACAGCGGATCGCCAATGTGTGAAAAGGTCTGGCGCAGGCTCTCCAGACCGACGACCAGACCCAGAACGATCAGAAATCGTCCGATATTCAACTTTGTCATGGTGTTCTCCCTCTCGATTCCCCGAAATCCGCCAATCCGTAGCTTGAGGTGGTGCGGACGCGGCAGTGGACGTTCGATTGCAGCATAAATGCACACGTGTGCATTCAAAATACGTATTTACCGAAATGCTGAAGTCCCCGTAAACAAGGGGACTCTGGCCGATTCGACCTAGAGCAACAGCGCCAGCCCGGCGGGCATCACTGCAAACGCGAGCACCGTCTGAAGGGTCACTATCGAGGCAACCGCGGCGATGTCGCCGCCAAGCTGCTTGGCCAGAATGTAGGACGATGCCGCAACCGGTGTAATGAAGATGATGACGATAGTTGCCGCAGCCGTGCCATCCAGTCCGACGGCTCCGAGCAAGGTCACAGCCGTCAGGGGCTTGAGAAGATACTGCACAAGCGTCGAGGCAATGACCGGTCGCACGTGACCGCGCATTGCACTGAATCGAACGCCGGCGCCAACCGCCAGCAGGCCGACCGGGAGCGCAGCCCGTCCGATCAGCCCGAGCGCATCGGCAGCAAGCTCCGGCAAGCCGATATCCGTCGCGCTCAGCAGCAGCCCGAGCGTGCACGATACGATCAGGGGATTCGCCGTGATGTCGCGCAGCAGGCTGCGTATTCCGACGGCGCCACGACTCCCCCATACGGCGAACGCGGCAACAGACATCAGGTTCACGATAACGATCATGAAGCTTATGCCGATCGCGCCTACCGCCAGGCCCTCTGTGCCGTAGAACGCATCGCAAACCGCGAGCGCAATGTAGGAGTTGAAGCGCACGCCGCCCTGAAAAACGGAGGTGAAGGTCGCGCCGCTGACGGAGCGCGAAAGCAGGTGCCAGAGAATCAGCGCGACGGCCGCGACGACACAGGTAGCGAGAATGACCAACAGCATGGGCTGCCAGGGAACGCCGTCCAGTGACTGTCCGCCCAGGTTGTAGACGAGCAGCGCCGGAAAGAACACGTAGTACGCAACCTTTTCCAGACCAGCCCAGGCTACATCGGCAACGACGCCGCTCTTGCGCAGGGCAACACCCAGCGCAATGAGCAGCATGACGGGCAGCAACGCCGAGGCGATACCGTTCATTCCGGCGTTCCAATAGCGCTCACCACGAACGTTTCACGAGTTGCGCATCTCTTGCGACCAACGGCGAGGAACACAGAGCTCAGCCCTCGATGTCGTATTCGATCGTTTCGATGAAGGCAATCGTACGCTCACCCCTTATTTCGATCTCCAGTTCGTCGCCGACAGACTTCTTCATTAGCCCTTTCGCAAGTGGAGAATCAATATTGATGTCTCCGGCACCGGGGTCGGCCTCATCTTCACCGACAATCCGATAGATAACGGTCGAGTCGTCCGCATCGAGACTCAACGTGACCCTGGCGCCGAAGTACACCTGCTCGGGCGCGACGGCGTGGCGCACGACCTTCAGATTCGGTAAGCGCTTCTGCAGGTAGCGTATGCGCCGATCGATTCCCGCGAGCTCCTTCTTGCGATAGATGTACTCGGCGTTCTCGGAGCGATCACCTTCGGCAGCGGCAGCTGACAGCGCCTTCACCACTTCGCGACGCCGTACCCATAGCGACTCGAGCTCCGCCTCGAGCGCCTGATAGCCCGCCGGCGTGATGTAGGGAGAACCCGGTTTGCGTGGTGGCCGCCATCGCCCCATCCGTTTTTTCCTGTCGAGTCGTGACGATCACTATCCTAGCGAATGCTATTCTCAGCGGCACGATGACGGACCCAACAACAACAAAGTCGTCAACAATCAGAGCTTCGACGGTCCGGGTGATGGTCACCTACGCCGTTGCCTGCTTTGTCGGGCTGCAGCTGCTCGACGTCGTCAGTGAACCGCTGGCTATTCCCGTTACCTGGGTACGCGCCGCCATGCTGCTTATGCTCGGACTTGCGCCGATTGTTGTGCTCGTTACCGCCCTTCGAGCCCGTGAGCGAAGCACGACTTCTCTGTCTTCTGCGGCATCGGACCTCGCCTCACCGGTCTTCCGCATCGGCGAGGCCGAGATGGACACCGCTCGACGCGAGATCCGTTTCAAAGGTTCGGCCGCCGATGTACAGCCGAAAGTCTTCGACCTCATCGAGTATCTGCTGCGCAATCGCGAGCGTGTAATAGGCAAGGACGAATTGTTCGACGAGATCTGGCCGTCCGTTGTCGTTACCGAGGCGTCACTGACTCAATCCGTCAAACGTGCACGTGATCTGTTCCGTCAGAACGGCTTTGACTGTGACGTCATTCGCACGGTGCCGAGAAAGGGCTATCAGTTCGACTACGACGTAACGGTCGGGGCAACAAAAGCCAGCGTCGAGTCGCCCGGCGTGACCGAGATTCTGCTGCCGACCGCGGCCGTCGGCGTGCTGGCGGCATTGCTCGCCGTGTTCGTCTGGAATTCGGGACCGGAAACCTCGGGGCCCGTGCGTTTGAGCAACCCCGAAAACTCCCTGGTCGTACTGCCGTTCAGCAATCTCACGCCTGATCCGGACTTCGGCTATTTTCCTGATGGCCTGACGGAAACCCTGACGAACTCTCTGACAGCGGTTCGTGGTCTGCGGGTCATTGCTCGCGGCTCGGCGTTTAGCTTCCGCGACGCTGCGGCCGACTCGGGCGTCGACTATGCGGCAATCGGCGAAGCGTTGAGCGTCGCACACATCGTCGAGGGCACCGTGCAGAGAGATGGTGACCAGCTGCGGATTTCGGCGCGCCTGGTGCGGGCCGATGACGGTACGCAGACCTGGTCGCGCATCTACAGTCGCGAGTTCGTCGATATCTTTGCCGTTCAGGACGATATCTCGCGATCGATCGTCGACAGCATGGCGGAGATTCTCTCGGCCAGCCTCAACCAGCCTGAACGCACGGACGGCGGCAGAGCAAGCCCCGCGGACGCGGAAGCCTATCGGTTGGTTCTGCGTGGAAATGAGCAGGCCCGGGTCGTCGGCGCGTCCAGTCAGCGCGGGGCGGAAGCCAACTACCGTGAGGCGCTCCGACTGCGTCCTGACTACCCGAGTGCGCTGGTCGGCCTCGCCAACTCCATTCGCCTGCAGGCGGTCATCGGCGAGCGCAGCCGGGAGCCAGCCTTCGCCGAGGCACTTGAACTAATAGATCAGGTGCTCGCACTGGAGCCGGACAACTCTGATGCGCACCTCCAGCTGGCGGAAATCCAGCATCGCTATCTGTGGGACTTCGACTCGGCGGCCGAGTCCTACGGGCGCGCGCTCGAGCTGCGGCCCGGCAGCGCCGTGGTACGCGCCGCACACAGTCGGTTTCTTAGCAAGTTCGGTCAGTTTGCGCGCGCCACCGAAGAAGCGCGGATCGCACTCGATCTGAATCCGCGGTCGACGCGGGCGTCTACCTCGCTGGCTTTGCGTCTCATAAAGTCGCGAGACCTCGATGAAGCCAAAGCGGTTATCGATACGCTTGCCGTGCAGACCGCGGATCTGCCTGACCTGCCGTGGCTGTACGCCAACTGGCACATAAGAAACGAAAGCTATACCGATGCGCTGACGGCCATCGCGGGCGAAGAGCTCCCGTACCTGCGCCTGTCTCTTACCGCGATCATTCTGCAGTACCTGGGCCGCGAGGCGCAGGCCCGCGAGGCGCTTGATGCACTGATCGAGTCCGATGCCGACGGCGCTGCCTTTCAGATTGCCGAAGTCTTCGCCCACTGGGGAGATGCGGACAACGCATTTGAATGGCTGGAGCGAGCCTTCAGCCACGGCGACCCGGGCCTCGCCGAGCTCTATTCCAGCGTCAATCTGGAAAATCTGTACAGCGACCCCCGCATGTCATCCTTCGCGCGTCAGGTCGGGCTGCCGCCGGCGCCCTTTATCGCCAACTAGGCAACACCCCGACCGGAACGGTCTTCTCAGCCGCCAACAACCCTGATTCGGGCCGAAAACCGGCTATGACGTGCATTGTCACCGATAAGTCATGGATTGGTTTGGGCACCGTCAGGACTCCGGACCAGCGCATCCCCAGAATTCGTTGTCAGCCGCAAGGCTCATTCAATCAACGACTTAGGGAGAACACCATGAAACGCGCACTGATCTTTGGCTACGGGGTAGTTAGCTACGCGCTCTTTTTCGGCGTATTTCTGTACGCCATCGGCTTCATCGGCAACATCGGCGTGCCGCGCTCGATCGACGGCGATCCGACCCTGCCACTCGGCACCGCATTGCTGATCGATGTGGCCCTTCTGGCGCTGTTTGCCATCCAGCACAGCGGTATGGCGCGACCCGCCTTCAAGCGCTGGCTGACCCGCTTTATTCCGGAAGCGGCGGAACGCAGCACTTACGTACTTCTGTCCACGGTCTGCCTAGGCCTGCTGATGGCCTACTGGGCGCCGCTGGGCGGCGTGGTCTGGCAGGTCGGCAGCCGCTGGGCCGAGATATCGCTGATCAGTCTGTATCTGGGCAGCTGGTTGCTGCTGTTGTACGTGACCTTCCTGATCAATCACTTTGATCTGTTCGGATTGCGTCAGGTGTGGCACGCGCTGCGCGACAAGCCGGTGCCGCCGCTGAAGTTCGTCACGCCGACCCTGTATCGCATCGTCCGGCATCCGCTCTATATCGGCTGGCTGGGAATCGTCTGGTTCACACCGACGATGACCGTCACGCACCTCGTCTTCGCACTCGGTGCCACAGGCTACATCCTGATCGGCATCAAGCTGGAAGAACGCGATCTGGAAGCGGCGCATCCGGAGTATGCGCAATACAAGCGCAAGGTCCCGGCCCTGATCCCTTCCCTGTCACGCCGTCTCACGCGGTCAGTAGCAGCGCAGGAAGCCTGATCAATAACGCGCCCCGGCCTGGCTGTCGGGGCGCTCTACCTTTTCGGAGAATTCACATGACTACCGCCACGATTCGCACCGTCCCCGGGTTTCTGCGCCGCGCCGGCGTCGCCGGGTTCGCATTCTTTTTGATCAAGGGACTGCTCTGGCTGACAGCGCCCTTCATTTTTGTCTGGTTCTCGTAACGCCCGAGCGTGTTGCCGGGCGTTTTGCCCGGCGGCACGTTCCAGGTATTCCCCGATCAATAGTAACGGCGGTACGGCCGGTATCGATAACCATCCCAGTAGTAGTACGTTCGGTAACGCCGCCCGTAGTAGCCGCGATGCGATCGATATCCAAAGCGTCGATAGCCGTAAGGTCGCGCGCGACGATGCGTATGCCGATACGACCGGTGGTGCACGGGCCGATAGGCGCTGGCCGCGCCCAGCAACAACAACTCCGGCGCACTGACGGACCTCGATGCCTCATTGAAGCTACTCGCATACGCCTGACTGGTCGCGCCTGTCGCG